>CAYZVH010000001.1:0-67204 GCA_964481755.1 uncultured Bacteroides sp.
ACATCATCGTCGTCTGAGCATGCGCCAATGCTTACAACAAGCAGCATTGCGAACAGACTTGCCAGCAGTTTTCTATACGTTTTCATAACTTTATATGTTTATGCAGTATGCAGGTTTATACTAATTATTCTATCATCTTGAAGTCGGTGCTACAATAAACGGTGTTGGTCGTTCCTTCTTCCAAAGTCTTCACCTCATTTCCAAATTTACAATACTTATACCGATGACCATCATCGGTAGTAACGTATACATAATAGGTATCCGCGACACTCAAAGCCCCAGTAGTGACAGATTTACCCGGTACGACGGTCTTCTCTGTAGACCAAACCAACTTGTACCAAGGAACGTACTCCGAGTCAGTGGACTTATGGACTCTCTTGATCTCAACGCCAGTGATGGATTTGCCGTCCTCAAAATCGTTTTCAATCTCAATTGTGCTACATCTGTCGCGCGAGAAGGAAGTCAGGAAGAAGGTGTAATCGAAAGCACCAAAATGGTTATAGGTGTGATACTCCAAATCCTCTTCGGTTCCCCAAAATACCATTGATCCATAGGTGGGCTGCGTACGTACCTTGATAGCGATAGGCGACCTTGACGAGAAGTCTTTCGCGTATTTTGCACGCCAAATCCAAGAAGCGTCCAGATAGTTAGTAGAGCGATAGGTCTGTGACTTACCTTCGTTATAACCACAATCGTTTCCCCAGAATTCGAACTTAGGATAGTTGTTGAATACCATCTTCCAACCAGCCCGGGCAACCGGTTGAGCCTGTCCGTTCACGGCATACGCACCGCTCGTGTTAGATATATCGGTATCGGAAACATTACGGCTTTTACTGTCGGTCCAAGACCATCCTGCAGCGACAGTAAGACCTCCGTTCATGAAATTACCCTTACCTACCGGATTATAGTCGGACTTTTTAAAATTATGGCCAGCCGAAACAGAGGCAGTAACGTTGAGGCTGAATGAGGATTCTGTGGTATACACAGTCTCGCCCTGAGTAGTCTCAGGAGATGTAGAGCCCACGAACTCAACATCGTCATTGGTATAGGGGGCATCTGCGCCATAGTTCCATGGGATGCAGTCCACGGCAAAAGCCATTGCGTAGTAGCCACAGAGACGAACCCATACCCCTCCATGCATGTTTACCCATTTGCCTTTATACATTCTGTCACTCTCCAAAGCGGCAGACATGTTCACCAAGTAATAGTCTCCCGCACTCGGTGCATCGTCATAGACATGAATCTGGTAAATGTTGAAATTGAGTGACACAGAGCCATCACCCGTGATGTAGTCCGGATCAGACCACAACACCTCGTACTGTTGCGCATGGGCATGAAAAGGCAACACCACAGAATAGGTGTATTTCGAGAACAGGAGTGACACGTCATTGTCTGCCTTGTCGCCGTCGGCACGGGTAACTTTTTGGGCAAAGAGCTGTTTCACCTTTTCCGTCTCGTCCTCGTCCACAATATCCTTTTCTTCGAAACTCTTGTTCACACTGCCAACCCACGAACTGAGGTAAGAGTAGACAGCCGGATACTTGGAGCTCTCAAAGTCGGTCCATACATCCTCGCTGGCGGAGCTTGCATCCACGCCTGTTGACTTCACGGTCACAGGAGCCTGAGCCTCCAAGAGGGGTTTAAAGATAAAACCTTCCGAATCCTTGTCAGGCATATTGGCCACATCCGTAGAGTCAACGGCAATGTCTTCGTTATCGGGACCATAAACCACGCAGCAGTGGAAACCTTGGCCGAACGAGAACATCAGCGCGTCGTCCACATGACCCGGCATAAAACCATCTTTCCAATCCACGTCTTCGAACCATTTCAAGATCTGCGACTCGGAAGGATTGGTCACGGCTACGACGCCGCCATTCTCATATACTTTTGTGATGGCGTCCTCATACTTGCTCGAAAGCTCCGGCACAATCAACAGTTTGGTGTTGTCCGTCACCTCTTGTTTAATATTGGAGAGCAGATACATCAGCGACACTCCCATGTCGGTAGCATCGTTGCCACTGACACCCAGAATCACCGCCTCTTGATCGAAGGTAACTCCCGTTCCTTCATCGTTGAGGTTAAACTCTTCAGCAGTGGGAGTGTTTACACTCGTGTTGTCATTCTCATCGTCCGAACATGCAAACATGCCGCCAATAATCAGTAATGCGAGCAGCTTTGTCAGAAAATCCTTCTTCGTTTTCATTTCGTTTACGTTTAATGGTGTTCAACAATTATTGGGTTACAAAGGTAGTTAGGCCCAGCCCAACGATAACTTACCACGTGTATCATCTTGCCTTCTGTCGACAATCCATGCAGATGAGACATTGTTTGGTTCTGCAAATATACATCATTTATGGTATCTCCAAATATATTTCGGTATATTTTGAACAATTATCTTCCGATAGAGTCAAATATATAAGACAGAGGCCCTATTGATGGTGCAGAATAGCCCAGTATACCTATTATGTAATGTATATAGGTATATCGGGCTATCGTTAACGTGTGGCTACCCATATCAGTCGGCAACGGGCTCGAAGTTAATACTCGTGTTCATATTGTTATCGCTGTCGAACTCTATCCGGCGGTTCAAGCACTGGTACTTCTTCTTGTCGCCGGTGCTCGATTTGGTCGTTACATATATATTATAGGTAGCGTCGACCTTCAAGGCAGCGGTCGTAACCTTTTGGTCTGGCTTCAGCGTGGTCTTGTAGTTCCACACCAAGTGGTCTTTGTCACCTTTCTGCCACACCTCAACGCCGATAACGTTTTCAGTCAGGTCGTTCTTCAGATTAATGACGGCGCATTTGTCGCGGATGAAAGGCCGGAGGTTGATGACCTGATTGACGCTACCGAAATTGTACTCACGCTCTTCCCAATCGGCATAGGTAGAGATGAAACTCTGTACTCCATACGTGGGCTTCACTTTCACATGGATAGCGATAGGGTCTTGTGTGGAATCGTCTGCCACATCTTTTTGATGCCATACCCAATTGGCATGCAGATAGTTGGTGGAACGGTAAGTCAGCGAGCTGCCTTCGTTGAAGCCACGACTCTCCCACCAATCAAACTCGGGGAGGTTGTTGAACGAAAGTTTCCATCCCACTTTGCTGACAACGTCGCCATTCATTACGTAAGCACCTGAGATATTGCTGATGTCCGTATCGGATACGGAGCGAATAGTCTGTTCAGACCAATTCCAACCGAAAGAGAGCTTAGGATTAACCTCGAAGTATGGAGCCATCATCACATTCACGCCACCAGAGACAGAGACAGAGGCGTCTACTGAGAACGTGAAGCTATCGTCATATTGAGTCTGCCCCACGGTAGTCACAGGTTTCGGAGTCTCCAGGGTCTCCACTTCGTCGGACGAATACGGAACAGGTTGTTCGGAGGAAGCAGTCAGGGTTCCTCCTTTAAACTGATGGCAAGGAGAACATTCCACTTGGAACTCCTTTGCATAGAAACCACACATGCGCACATAGGTTCCGCTATGCTGGTTCCACCATTTACCTTTGTACATGTCCGCACTTGCCAAACCTGCGGTCATATTGACCAGGTAGTAGTCGCCTGCCCCGGGTTTGTCCGCGTAGCAGTGTATCTGGTAGATGTTGAAACTGAGAGTCACAGCGCCCGTACCTTTGATCACGTCGGGATCGGAGCCACCAGCCAATTGACGGACTGTGGCCTCCGCAGTGAAAGGAGCCACGATGGAATAGGGATACCGTGCAAATATCTCGGACACATCTTGCATTTGTGTGCCACCGTTATCCGCGCGGTTAACCTTTTGGAGGAATTGCTGTTTTACCTGCTGCGCTTCGTCTTCTGTGAGACCGACCTTGCTGAAGTCGCTGTTGACAACATCTATCCAAGAGCTGAGATAGTTGTACACCTCGGGATATTTGGGGTTCTGGAAATCTATCCATACATACTCGACGTCATCGTCATCAGTCTCCTCTACATCTGCCTTCGTGGATTTCTCCTCCGCTGTTACAACACCTTCGGTGGAAAAATCTTTGTAGATGAAGTCTTCCGAATCCTTGTCGGACATATTCTCTATATCCTCGGAGTCTATAACCACGTTCTCCTTGTCCGGTCCATATACCAGGCAGCAGTGGAAACCTTTGCCGAAAGAGAATAGCAGTGCATCGTCCACGTTTCCGGGGACAATTCCCGCGTCCCAATGGTAGGCATTGAACCATTTGGTGAGTTGTTCCTGCGAGGGGTCGGTCACAGCAACGACGCCGCCGTTGTTGTACACCTTTGTAATCTGCTCCTCAAACAATTTGGAGAGTTCCGGCACAATCAGCAACTTGGTACTGTCCGTCACGTTCTGACTGAAATCCGGAATCAGATACATCAACGATATCGCCACATTCATGGCGTCATCGCCTGTGATTCCTAAGATGGCAGCTTCCTGGTCGAAGGTTACGCCCGTCTCTGCCCGGTTGATGTTAAAATCACCCGATGAAGGAGTTGTGGATACAGCGTCGTTATCATCGTCCGAGCAAGCGCAGATGCTGGCAACAAACAGCACTGCAAACAGTTTTATCAGGAGGGTCTTATATGTTTTCATAACTGTGTGTATGTATGTTCTTATTCATTTGTAACCACCTTGAAATCGGCACTACTGTAGATGGTATTGGCTTGGCCAAACTGCGGTTCCATCGTATCGTACGTGTCATACTGGTATTCCTTACCGGCAGAGGTAGTGAATTTTACCTTATACTTATCGGTAATCTTGAGGGCACATGTCGTCACGGTCTTGCCCGGCTCCAGGTTGCTATTGGTCGACCAAACTTTTTCATCTTCCTTTCCGCCTAATTTGTAGATACTTACGGAGGTAATGACAGTTCCGTCCGTAAAGTCGTTTTGCAGATCTATGGTGGCGCATTTGTCACGCGAGAAACGCATCAGCTTAAAGGTGTACTCGAGGCAGGCTATGTCGTTAAAAGTAAGATCTATCAAATCGGCCTTGGTTGAGAGCCAGCTCATAGCTCCATAGGAGGCTTGCGTACGTATCTTTATGCTGATAGGAGATTCCGTTGAATAGTCGCGCGCGTTCTTCGCATACCATATCCACGAAGCGTCCAGATAGTTGGTAGAGCGGTAAGTTTGTGAATTGCCTTCATTAAATCCTCGGGACTGAGAATACTGGAACTGGGGCAGATTGTTGAATATCATCTTCCAACCCACCCGACTGATGCTCTGAGGTTGCCCGTTGATGACGTAATAGCCGCTGATATTGCTGATGTCCGTATCGGAGATTTGACGTTTTTTGCTGTCCGTCCAACTCCATCCGCCAGATACGGTAACACCCGCAGTAAGGAAATTACCACCGACGGGTTGATTGTCTTTGTCCTTCTTGAAGTTCTTTCCTGCAGAAACCGAGAAGTCGAGACCCAAACTAAATGAGGAACTGGTAGTGTATACCGTCTGACCTACAGAAGTTTCCGGAGAAGGTGAATTCAACGTGGCCACATCATCGCTATAGTAGGGTTCGTCGGTAACGCTGTTCCATGGGATACAATCCACCGTAAAGCTCTTGGCATAAAAGCCGCAGAGTCGGTTCCATACCCCGCCATGCGTATTCACCCATTTTCCTCTATACATTTTATCACTTGCCAAGGCGGCGGACATATTAATCAGGTAATAGTCACCGGCACTGCTCGACTCATCATAACAATGAATCTGATAGATATTCAGGTTCAGCGAGACAGTACCTTCTCCACGGATAGAGTCAGGGTCGGACCAGAGTACCTGACGAATGTATTTACTTGCAGAGAAAGGCAAGACGGTCGAGTATGGATATTTGGAGAACATTGCGGAGACGTCGTCCGACGACTTGCCACCATCGCTATTAGCACGAGTGAACTTCTGAGAGATAAACTGTTTCACCTTAGCTGTCTCTTCCTCGTCGTCGGTATCCTTCTCACTGAAGCTCTTGTTCACCTCATTCACCCATGCGCTGAGGTAGGTGTATACATCGGGATACTTGGAGTTATCGAGGTCCACCACCACATCCGTTCCATCAGATTTTCCATCAGTGGACGATACTTCGTCCTTAACTTCCGTTTCTTGTGCTTCCAGGAGAGGTTTGAAGATGAAGCCCTCGGAATCCTTATCCGGCATCTTTGCCGCATCGGCAGCGTCTACAAAGATATCCTTGTTGTCAGGTCCATAAACTACGCAGCAGTGAAATCCCTGGCCAAACGAGAACATCAGTGCATCGTCCACATTCCCAGGCATGAAGCCATTGTCCCAATCGACCTCCTCGAACCATTTCGTAATTTGTGTCTGCGAAGGGTTGGTCACGCCAACGATTCCTCCGTTCTCATACACAGTCTTGATGGCCTCCTCATACTCCTTCGAAAGGTCCGGCACAATCAACAGTTTGGTGTTGTCCGTAACCTGTTGCTTCATATTGGTGAGGAGATACATAAAGGAAACTCTCATCTCGGAAGCGCCATTGCCTCCAACGCCTAATATGACCGCCTCTTGGTCAAAAGTGATGCCGGTCTCCCCTGTACTGAGATTAAACTCATCGGGAGTAGGGCTATTGGCGTCCACATTGTCCTTGTCATCATCTGAGCATGCAAACAGGCTGCCAACGAGCAGGAATGCAAGCAGTTTGGAAAGGAACTCTTTCTTCGTTTTCATTATTTGACGTGTTATGTTTTCTAAATTCTCTGGGTAAAGGGACTGTAGCGATTACTTGCCCACAGACCGGGTATAGAAATCTATCAGGTCGGTCAGAGCCTTTCTGCAAACCGGGCAGAACTCCGGATTGTCATTGGTGCGCATGCGGCAGTCTTTGCACGGACGATAGACCCCCTTCGTGCTGTAGCCACCACCTTCGTAGAGGCCTACCCCATCCTTGCCGATCATATCCTTCCACTTACTGTCGAAGTTTACCTTGGTCGTGATGTTGGGTTCCCAGGGTTCCACGTCGTGAGGATACATCGGGATAGCCTCATCGTCGTAGGCATACTCGTCGGCCAGTCCGGCAAAGCTGTGACCAAACTCATGGACCACCACAGGACGGAATTTCGGATGGTGCGTCATCGAGAGGTTATAGGAGTTGAGGATGCCTCCACCTCCGTACTTCTCGGTATTCACCAACACGATGATGTGCTCGTAAGGGACACCTGCCAACACATCGTGCAAAGCCTTCAGATTGAGCGTAGTCAAGTAGCGGTCGGAATAGAAGGTGTCGAAATGAGAGCCAACAGCGGTGTTCTTCCAGATGCCATTCCCCGGTTCACTGGTGCCGCTCTCTTGGGAGACGGACTTCACAGCCACCACATTGAAGCGGTCCATCAGCGACTTGAACGGTTCGTGAGCGAAGAGGGCATCGCAAGCCGTGCGGCAGTCGTTCAGGTAAGTTTCCATCTCATCCGCCCGATAGCCTTCGGCCACAAAGGCGATGTTGATGCAGTTCTCATCGTCGCCCGGCTTCACGAGTGTCTCGTAGGGAGTCACATTTTTCTCACCTATATGTCGGATGAGGATGTCGGTGGGCACCACTTGATGCGTCATGCTGGCCATCAGCTCCTGACGGTTATTGAAGAGTTCCACCATAACGTCTACGGTATCTTTGGGCATCGGCACAAGGTAAACATTCTCGAACGAGCGGTGTTGAGTCTTGGCCTCGTCGTAGGACAGCCACTCTTGGAACAGGGTGGAGAAGGAATTCTTATAGATGACCATCCGGGTCTTGTGGTCCGCAACGGTAATCTGGCCATTGCCTCTCACGGGTACTTCGCTCAGACGCTGACGTTTACCATACCATTTGGGCATAGCGTTCAGCTTGTCGAGATAGATGTGCTGTTCGTTTGCGTCACCGGCAAACACATAGTCGATACGGAGGGTCTGGTCGGTGAAATACTTGTTGAAATCCTGAGCCCTCAAGGGCAAGGTTATCGCCAACAAGAGGCACAATATGAGTCTATTCATAGGAGTTATACAGTATAAAATGTGTATTTCGGTGCAAAAGTACGAATAATACTCCGTAGGAATACACAAAATCCCGAAGGAATGACTCCTCCGGGACTTCTTTTTTTGTTGGCTGTATGATATTTTCTTGAATCAGAGACAAGCTTTCATCGCCTTGATGACAGCAGACGTGAAGCCGTTGTGCTCCAATTCGTTGATGCCTTTGATGGTGAGACCACCCGGTGTTGTCACCTTGTCAATCTCGGCTGACGGGTGAGCGGTCTCGTCGGCAAGTATCAGTTCGGCTGCCCCCTTGACGGACTGTGCCACCATGCGGCGGGCTGCGGCGGGATAGATGCCCATCTCCACACCAGCCTGCATGGCTGCCTGGATGTACTTCAGCACGAAGGCGATGCCACACGAAGTGAGGGCCGTGGTGGCGGCAATCTGCGATTCGGGTATCAGCATGGCCACGCCCATCTCATTGAAGAGATCGATGAGGTAGTTGTTCTGCTGAGGGGTCGTCCCTTGAGCGGCTATCAGCGTCATGCTCTGCAGATGGGTGATGGCGGTATTGGGGACGATGCGAAACATCGGCATCTCCACGCCGGCATAACTGCGCAACTTGGCGAAGTCCACACCGGCAGCTACCGACACCAACACTTGGTCGGTCTTCAGCGAGAGGGAGCCCAACACTTGCTCCATCAGCCAAGGCTTCACGGCCACGATGACGTAGTCGGCACCCGTGACAGCTTGACAGTTGTCGTTCGTCACCTGCATATCCGGATAGTCAGCCTGCAAAGCCTTCAACTTGCCGTCACTGGGATTGGAGACACAGATGTCCTTTGCCTGTACCAGTGTGCCTTGAGCCATGCCGCGGGCAATGGCTCCTCCCATGTTGCCCGCTCCGATAATTGCTATCTTCATCGTTTACAATAATTTCTTCAACCGTTTGATAAATTCGTCCGCATCCTCCATAGTCAAGCACAAGGGGGGCAACAGACGAAGTACATTCGTGCCGCTGGCTCCGGTGAAGACATGCTCGTCGTAGATGAGGCGTGAACGGAGTTCCTTGATAGGCTCGTCAAACTCCAGACCAATCATCAAGCCACGGCCACGCACCTCCTTGATTTGAGGAATCTGCTTCAGTTCTTCCATCAGATGAGCGCCCACCTTAGCGGCGTTGTCGATAAGGTGTTCCTGCTCGATGACGTCGAGCACCGCCAATGCAGCGGAGCATCCGAGGTGATTACCGCCAAAGGTGGTTCCCAACTGGCCATACACAGGCTTAAACTTAGGACTGATGAGGAGACCGCTCATGGGGAACCCGTTGCCGATGCCCTTCGCTACAGATATCAAATCGGGACGGATGCCGGAATACTGATGGGCGAAGAACTTACCGCTACGGCCATAGCCGGACTGTATCTCGTCGAGGATGAGCACCGTATCCGTAGCCGTGCAGGCTTCGCGCAACTGGCGCATGAAGTCGTCGCCTGGTATCTGGATGCCACCAACACCCTGGATGCCTTCGATGATGACCGCGCAGACATCTCCCTTTTGGAGTTCTGCCTTCACGGCATCGATGTCGTTCAGAGGCAAGTAGGTCACATGGCTATTCCGGTTGATAGGCGCGATAATCTTGGGATTGTCCGTCACCTCCACAGCCAAGGAGGTACGCCCATGGAAAGCCTTGCTGAAGGAGATGACCTGTGTGCGGCCGTTATAGAACGACGCCAACTTGAGGGCATTCTCGTTAGCCTCAGCACCAGAGTTGACCAGGAACAACGAATAGTCGTCGTAACCGCACGCCTTTCCCAATCGCTCCGCCAGCTGACGTTGCAGCTGGTTGACCACGGAGTTGGAATAGAAGCCCAAGGTTGCGAGTTGCTCGCTCACCTGCTTCACGTAATGCGGATGGGCATGACCGATGGAGATGACGGCATGACCGCCATAGAGATCGAGGTACTCGGTACCTTTGTCGTCCCACACCCGGCATCCCTTGCCCTTCACGATGTTGACATCGTAGAGGGGATATACATCAAATAGATTCATTTGTCTTCTTTTTTAATTTGTTACAGCACCACAACTACGTTAGAATGCGGAGGGTTTGAGGCGCAGTCCAACCGTCTCTTCGAGGTTGAACATCAGGTTCATGTTGTGCACGGCCTGACCGCTGGCTCCCTTGAGGAGGTTGTCGATGCAGGAGACTATCAGCAACTTGTCGCCATGCTTCTCCAGATGGAGGAGGCACTTGTTGGTGTTGATGACTTGCTTCAGGTCGATGTTCTTGTCCACGATGTGCACAAAAGAGTCCTCGGCATAGTACTCCTCGTACATCTTCACCAGCTCCGACAGTTCTACCTTGCTCTTCACCACGATGGTGGCAAAGATGCCTCTCGGGAAGTCGCCCCGGTAAGGGATGAAGTCGATGTCTGCATCGAAACTGTTCTGCAGTTGCTTCAGCGACTGGCGTATCTCGGGGATGTGCTGATGTTCAAAAGGTTTGTAGATACTAAGGTTGTTGTTGCGCCAACTGAAGTGTGAGGTCGCACCCGGCTTCACGCCGGCACCGGTGCTACCCGTGATGGCATTCACCATGATGTCGTCGTTGAGCATCAGGTGCTTAGCCAGTGGCAACAGTCCCAACTGGATACATGTGGCGAAGCATCCCGGATTGGCTACATACTTGCTCTTACAGATGGCGCGACGGTTGAGCTCGGGCAATCCGTAGATGAAGTTGTGCTCGTCACTCTTGATGCGGTAATCCATGGAGAGGTCGATGAGTTTCAGTTCCGAGGGTACATTGTGGCTCTCGAGGAACTTGCGTGTGTCACCATGGGCGGTACAGAAGAACAGCACATCTATCTCGTCCAAAGGCAGGGCATCGGTAAACGTCATGTCCGTCTCGCCATACAAGCCCTCGTGCACGTCCGTCAACTTATTGCCGGCATTGCTGCTACTGTTGACAAACACCAGTTCCACATCGGGATGGTTAATCAGGATACGTATCAGTTCACCTGCCGTATAGCCTGCTCCACCTATTATTCCAGCTTTTATCATAACCTTGAATATCTTTTGTTGTTACAGTACTTAAATCTCCTCATCCTTGTGGTTGGCATAGTAGACACGCAACGGTGTAGAGGTCACCTTGATGAAGCCCTTAGCGTCCTCAGCGGTCCAGCCTTTCTGCATCTCGCCATACTCGCCAAACTTCGTCTTCACCAGGTCGTCCTTGGAATCCACGCCTACGGTAGAGAACGACAAGGGGCGGAGCTCAAGAATAGCGGTACCGTTGACGTTACGCTGCGACTCCTGCAACATAGCCTCGATGTCGCGCATCACCGGCTCCAGGTACTGACTCTCGTGGAGGAACATGCCATACCAGTTGGCTACCTGGTCCTTCCAGTATTGTTGCCACTTGCTCAAGGTATATTTCTCCAGGAAGCGGTGTGCACCGATAATCAACATCGGAGCGGCAGCCTCGAAGCCTACACGTCCCTTGATGCCGATGATGGTGTCGCCCACGTGCATGTCACGACCGATGCCATAAGCGGCTCCAATCTCTTCCACTTTCTGGATAGCCTTGATGGGGTCGTCGAACTTCTCGCCGTTGACAGCTTTCAGCTCACCTTTCTCGAAGGTAAGACTCAACTGCTCTGAGCCTTCTTTGGTGACATGCTTCAGGTAAGCGCTCTCGGGCAGGCCTTGCTTGGAGTCGAGAATCTCGCCACCGCAGATGGATGTTCCCCACAAGCCCACGTTATAGGAGTATTTCAGTTTAGCGAAGTCTGCCTCGAAGCCATGGTCGTTGAGATATTTGATCTCCTGCTCGCGCGAGAGAGCCATATCACGAGTGAGGGTGATGATCTCCACACCGGGGGCCATCACCAGGAAGGTCATGTCGAAACGTATCTGGTCGTTGCCTGCACCTGTTGACCCGTGTGCGATAGCCTGCGCGCCAATCTCGTTGGCATAACGGGCAATGGCAAGTGCCTGGAAGATGCGCTCCGAGCTGACGGAGATAGGATAGGTTCCGTTGCGCAGCACATTACCGAACACCATATATTTGAGGCTCTTAGCATAATACTCCTGCATCACGTCGAGGGTCACATACTTGGTAGCGCCCAACTTATAGGCATTCTCCTCGTTCTTGCGCAACTGCTCGGCACTGAATCCGCCGGTGTTGGCACAAGCCGCGTACACTTCATATCCTTTCTCTTTAGCCAGATACATCACGGTAAACGAGGTATCCAGTCCGCCACTGAAGGCGACAACCACTTTCTTTTTCTCTTCCATATTCTTGTTCTTTTCTTATTTTCTAATTCTGTCTCTTATTGTTTCACTTATTCCTCACAGGTCTACATGCTGATGATGTCGTCGAGGTTGGGCTTCGCGTCATCCTTATGCTTCTCGGGGTCGTAGAGCATAGCGGTGCAGATGCAGTAGCGTCGCTCGGTACGTTCCAGCACGTCGTGATTGCAACATCCTTCGCAGCCTTTCCAGAACGAGTCGTCGTTGGTAAGCTCGGCAAAGGGAACGGGCACATAGCCCAGTTCGGTATTGATCCTCATGACGGCACCACCACTTGTCAAACCAAACAGCTTGGCGTGAGGCCAGCGCAAGCGCGAAAGGGTGAAGGCCGCCTTCTTGATACGTTTGGCAAGTCCCTGTCCACGGAACTTCTCCACAACTATCAGGCCCGAATTGGCCACATATTGTTTGTTGCCCCAACTCTCGATATAACAGAAGCCTGCGAACTCGGTGCCACACAAGGCGATGATGGCCTTTCCCTCCTTCATCTTCTGTGCCACATATTCATGGGTTCGTTTGGCGATACCCGTGCCACGCACCTTGGCGGCTGCGGTAATTGTTTCCAAAATCGTGTCAACGTATGCCTCGTGCGAAGCGTCGGCAACCATAACATCTATTTGTTGTTGATCCATTGTTTAATTGATAATCTATATCTTTATATTATTGTTTATTACTATTTATGTTCGGAATGATTTCCGAGAGGGCCTGAATGAGGTTCTGCCGTTCCACGCCTTCGCGCATCACCAACAGGATGGTGTCGTCGCCGGCTATCGTGCCGATAATCTCATAGAACTCTTTCGTGTCGATGTCGTAGGCCAGCGAACTTGCATAGCCCGGGCGGGTGCGTATAACCGCTATGTTGCCGGAGAAGTTGATGGAGACGAAGCCACCCAGCACAACCTGGGCACTCATGGTACGCACCTCTTCGGTATGATGGCGATAGAATGCGTTGTCGGGCAATACGTAAGCATACTGTCCGTTCGCCCCGGAGGTCTTCACAATCCTCAAGCACTTCAAGTCACGCGACAGCGTGGCCTGAGTGAGCTTGTAACCGTTGATGTCCAACTCGCGCAACAGTTCCTCTTGACTTCCTATCTGCTTGTTGGCGACAATCATCTTTATCGCCTGCAACCGTTCATTTCTATTAGGGTTCATCGAATATTTATTCCAAAACGGCTGCAAATTTATGCAACCTTTTCCATATACCATGCATAGTATGGCAATTATTTTTGCATACACCCGCATTTTAGCTCATATGCATTGCATATATATGTATATTCATGCACTATAAGGACCAGAATAAGGAGCTGAATAGATAATCGTACGATACAAGTTCATCAAGGGTCTGGACGCGCGCGCTAAGACAACCGATTGTATGAGCAAAAACAATCGATTGTATAAGCCAAAACAATTAGATTGTTTTGCCCAAAACTAAGCATTGTATTTTCCCCCGCCAAGGGAGGAGATTATCGGGATAAAGAGAGAGGGTAACGACAACTTAGGATGCTTACGTGACATGGGTAAGATAAAGGCTGAGAATAGAAGGCTAAATAGCACGATATGGACGGCTAAAAGGGGCATAAAGTTTAACAAAATGGGACGCTATCTATAACAAAAATCAAAAAGTCCATATTTTAATCAGAAAAGCCTGCTCGGTTAGCAAATCTTTTCCTACCTTTGACCAATCTAAAGGTTGAAGAACCTGAATACTCACATAAACGTATATTGAATATCATGAAAGACATGCAATTTTTTGCCGTAGACCTAGGAGCTACCAGTGGCAGAACGATTATCGGCACACTGTCAGAAGGCAAACTTGACTTATGGGAACTGACCCGTTTTTCCAATCCTATCATCGAGACAGGCGGACATTTCTACTGGGACATCTATGCGCTGTACCTCGAAATCATCAAGGGATTGAAGAAGGTGGCACAGGAAAATATACCTATCCAATCCATCGGTATCGACACATGGGGCGTCGACTTCGTGTTCGTCGGCAAGGACGGAGCCCTGCTCCGCAACCCCTATTGCTACCGCGACCCGCATACAGTAGGCGCTCCGGAGGAGTACTTCACACATATCCCCCGCGAGAAGGTGTATGACATCACGGGCATACAAATCATGAACTTCAACTCGCTGTTCCAACTCTACACACTGCACCGCGACAAATGTTCCGCACTGGAGGCAGCCGACAAGATTCTGTTCATGCCGGACGCACTCTCGTATATGCTGACGGGCAACATGGTGACGGAATATACCATCGCCTCCACCTCACAGATACTGAACCCGCGCACCAAGCGCTTCGAGAAAGAGTTGCTGGATGTGGTCGGCGTGAAAGAGGAACAGTTCGGTAAGTTCGTCTTCCCGGGTGAGCAGGTGGGTGTACTCAGCAAAGAGGTGCAGCAACTGACCGGACTGGGAGAGATACCCGTGATAGCCGTTGCGGGACACGACACAGCCTCAGCCGTAGCAGCAGTGCCTGCCCAGAACGAGCGATTCGCTTACCTCAGCTCAGGCACCTGGTCGCTGATGGGTATCGAGGTGAAGGATGCCATCATCAACAAAGAGAGTTTCGAGCGCAACTTCACCAACGAAGGCGGCATAGAGGGAACGACACGCTTCCTGAAGAACATCTGCGGCATGTGGCTACTCGAGCGTTGCCGCAAGGAATGGGAGGTGACCAACAACTATTCCTACTCCGAACTGATTGACGCGGCACTGGCCGTGAAGGCATTCCGCAGTGTCATCAACCCCGATGCACCCTGCTTCGCCAACCCGACATCGATGATAGACGCCATCCGCCACTACTGCAGCGAGACGGGACAACCCGTGCCGGAGACGTATGGCGAGATTACCCGTTGCATCTTCGACAGCCTCGCCCTGCGTTATCGTCAAGTGTTCGGCTACATGCAGGACATGGCTCCGTTCAAGATAGAGCGTCTGCACGTCATCGGCGGCGGCTCGCGCAACAACCTGCTCAACCAGTTTACCAGCAACGCCGTGGGTGTGCCGGTGACAGCCGGACCGTCCGAAGGAACGGCCATCGGCAACATCATGTTGCAAGCTAAGGCTGCGGGACTGGTGAAGGACATCAACGAGATGCGCCAGCTCATCGGCTCGTCCATCGAGTTGACGAACTTTGTGCCCGAGCATGCCGAGGAGTGGGACGAAGCCTACAAGCGTTACCTCTGCTACTATCGCGAGGACATCTGAGACTGAAACCTATACATATATATAATAAGGTAGAACAAAATAATATACCAAATACTAACTTCTAAATTTATAATCATGAAAGAGGAATTGATCAAAAAAGCGTATGATATCGCAGTAGAGCGTTACGCCGCCATGGGTATCGACACAAACAAAGTGCTGGACCAACTGCAGAAGGTTTCCATCTCCCTCCATTGCTGGCAGGCAGATGACGTAGCAGGCTTCGAGTCAACCGGCTCACTGACCGGTGGCATCCAGGCTACAGGTAACTATCCTGGCAAGGCACGTAACATGGAAGAGTTGCGGGCAGACATTCTGAAGGCAGCTTCTTACATTCCGGGCAAGCACCGCTTGAACCTGCATGAGATATATGGTGACTTCGACGGCAAGTTCGTTGACCGCGACCAAGTGGAGCCGAAGCATTTCGAGAGCTGGATGCAGTGGAGCGCCGAGACAGGCATGAAGCTCGACTTCAACTCTACCTCCTTCTCACATCCTAAGTCAGGCGACCTCTCTCTGGCAAATCCCGACAAGAGCATCCGCGACTTCTGGATTGAGCACACAAAACGTTGCCGCGCCATTGCCGAGGAGATGGGTAAACGCCAGGGCGACCCGTGTATCATGAACCTGTGGGTACACGATGGTAGCAAGGACATCACAGTGAACCGCATGAAATACCGCGCGCTGCTGAAGGATTCATTGGACCAGATCTTCGAGAAAGAATACAAGAACATGCGCGACTGCATCGAGTCGAAGGTGTTCGGCATCGGACTGGAGAGCTACACCGTAGGTTCCAACGACTTCTACATCGGCTATGGCGTACAGCACCAGAAACTGATCACACTGGATACGGGCCACTTCCATCCGACAGAGAGCGTAGCCGACAAGGTGTCGTCGCTGTTGCTCTTCGTGCCTGAGTTGATGTTGCACGTGAGCCGTCCGGTACGTTGGGATTCCGACCACGTGACCATCATGGACGACCCGACAGTGGAGCTGTTCCAGGAGATCGTTCGTTGCGACGCTCTGGACCGCGTACACATCGGCCTCGACTACTTCGACGCTTCCATCAACCGTATCGGTGCTTACGTTATCGGTGCACGTGCCGCACAGAAGTGCATGCTGCGCGCCCTGTTGGAGCCGCTGACAAAGCTGCGTGAGTACGAGGCAAACGGACAAGGTTTCCAGCGTCTGGCTCTGCTCGAAGAGGAGAAGGCTATGCCTTGGAACGCTGTATGGGATATGTTCTGCTTGAAGAACAACGTGCCCGTAGGCGACGAGTTCATCGGCGAGATTGAGAAATACGAAGCTGACGTGACATCTAAGAGATAAGAATCTTTTATACCAAATACTAGATAAGGGGCTGCGCCAAGGGCTAAATCGTCTTTGCCCTTGTGCGCAGCCCTTTCAATAAAAGATAAAGTATGGAAATTGTTTTAGGATTACTGATTATAGCCATCGGCGCCTTCTGTCAGTCGAGTAGCTACGTGCCCATCAACCGCATCAAACAGTGGAGCTGGGAGTCGTTTTGGATAGTACAGGGTGTGTTCGCCTGGCTGATATTCCCTTTCTTGGGTGCTCTGTTGGCCGTGCCTGCCGGCAGTTCTCTGTTTGAGGTGTATGCCGCACATCCTACGGATACGTTGTGGACCATCTTCTTCGGTATACTGTGGGGCGTAGGCGGACTCACCTTCGGCCTCTCCATGCGCTACCTGGGCGTAGCGTTGGGACAGTCCATCGCACTGGGTACCTGCGCCGGACTGGGAACAATATTGACTCCTATCTTCACCGGTAAGACGGGCGACCTGACAACCCCGGTCATCGTGGGTGTGGTAGTTACCCTGATTGGTATCGGCATCATCGGCTTAGCCGGCAACATGAAGTCTGCCGCCTTGAGCAAGGAAGAGAAAGAGAAGGCTGTGAAAGACTTCAACTTCACCAAAGGTATCATCGTTGCCCTGTTGGCCGGATTCATGAGCGCCTGCTTCAGCATCGGTCTGGGATTCGGTGAGAGCCTCTGCTTCGCCGAGAGCGCGGACATCTACCGCACACTGCCGGCTACCTTCATGGTGACCTTCGGAGGATTCCTCACCAACGCGGTGTATTGCTTCTACCAGAACTCGAAGAACAAGACCTGGGGCGACTATGGGAAGACATCGCTCTATGCCAACAACATCCTCTTCTGCGCATTGGCAGGTGTGCTGTGGTATAGCCAGTTCTTCGGACTGAGCTTGGGCAAGGGATTCCTCACCTCGTCGCCTGTACTGCTCACCTTCTCGTGGTGCATCCTCATGTCGCTCAACGTGACATTCTCCAACGTATGGGGCATCATCCTGAAGGAGTGGAAAGGTTGCTCACAGAAGACCATCGTGGTGCTCATCATCGGCTTGGTGGTACTGATTGTATCGTCTTTCCTGCCGCAACTGCTTAAATAATGAACGTAAAGAACAACAACTAAGATACAATAACAATGAAATCGATTTTGGAAAACCGTCCCGAGTTGGCTCGGGAAGTAAACAAAGTGGCCGAAGTGGCCGGATACTTGTGGCAGAAAGGCTGGGCTGAGCGCAACGGCGGCAACATCACTGTCAACATCACCGAGTATGTGGACGATGAGATTCGCCAAATGCCAGCCATCAGCGAACCCAAAGAGATTGGCGCTACACTGCCTAACCTAAAGGGTTGCTACTTCTACTGCAAAGGTACAAACATGCGTATGCGCGACTTGGCACGCTGGCCGATGGACAACGGCAGCATCATCCGCATCCTGGACGACTGCGCCCACTACGTGATTATCGCCGACAAACCTGTGCGCCCGACCTCTGAGTTGCCGTCGCACTTGAGCGTACACAACTACCTCATCGGCAAAGGCTCACCCTACAAAGCATCGGTTCACACCCACCCTATCGAACTGGTAGCACTAACACACTGCAAGAAGTATCTGGAGAAAGACGTGGCTACACGCATGCTGTGGAGCATGATTCCGGAGACGAAGGCATTCTGTCCGCGCGGCTTGGGCATCATCCCCTACAAGTTGCCTAGCTCGGTAGAATTGGCCGAGGCTACCATCAAGGAGTTGGCCGACTACGACGTAGTGATGTGGGAGAAGCACGGCGTGTTCGCTGTAGACTGCGACGTGATGCAGGCCTTCGACCAGATTGACGTGCTCAACAAGTCTGCCCTCATCTATATCGCCGCCAAGAACATGGGATTCGAGCCCGAGGGAATGAGCGACGAGCAGATGAAAGAGATGAGCGTAGCCTTCAACTTGCCCAAATAAGCACAAGGCGAAACGATAGACGCAACGCTCCCATCGAGCGTATATAGTATAGGCGGGAAGATGTCATTCATCTTTCCGCCTATACCTTATTATATATAGGTACTCCATTAAGGGAGTGCCCCAGTTTACTCCTTCGTCACACGGTCTATAGCCTTTATCGTGTAATCAGCCTGATACTTATCCATCTGCGAAGAGAGCATCGACTTTGTCTTCACCAGCAGCGAACGCACTTTCTGCAGCTTCTCCAACAAGATGGGGGTAAGGTCGGTCGTCGGGTAATAGTCGATAGACGTCACAGGGCCCATGACCTTACTCTCCGCCTCATCCTGCTCATCCGCTACAGAGGCAATCTGTGCCTCGCCGTGTTCCAGTTTGGACTTGTTAATGCTGGAAAGCATTTCGCTTTGGGTGATGAGATAGGTGACCAGCGTATGTGCGCACTGTAAATCCTCAGTGGTAGGTTTGCGACCGGCTTTCACCGTACGGAAGCAACAGTCGATGATGTCGTCCAGCAAGTCACTCTGCGTATAAGGTTTGTCCGCATGATGGATGCTCATATCCATATAGGGCAACTTATAGCCCATCGTCAACTGTAGAGGGAACTGCTTACGTCTCACCCACCCTGCCACATCGGAGCTAGGGCTGGCGGAGTAGAAGAACTCCGGATTGCTGTTGAGCCACGAGGCATCGTTCAGCTCGGTGAAGACAGCCTTCACGGCCTCCCGTTGTTTATCACGGGGAACAGCACGCGTCAGGGGTGTCTGTTGCACATCCTGTCCCATATACTCGTCGAAATAGACGCCACCGATGAAGGCAGTCACCGTCTGCAACAGACTGAAGTAATCGTTGATGACAAACTCGGGGAACAGTTCGCGATAGCTGTCGGGCAGTTCACTGTAAACAGTCCACTCGGGCGCATGCTTCGCCAAGTAACGATAGTGTTGCATCATGTTGCGTGCTGCCTGCAGCGGGTCGCTACTCATATCGAAATTCTGGCAACGTGGGTCAGAGGCGTAGCGGAAAGCCCTTCTACCATAGAAGTAACGTTCATCGCCTACGTGGCTCTTCACCCATTGTCGCAAGGTGTCTTCCGGCACATTTGGGGTGTAGAGGTACTTCACCACAAAGTCGTCGTACACGCCGGGATGGTTGTAGGTGAGCACTACCCCTTTCTCCTTGTCGCCGGGCATAGCCACATAGTTGTAAATCTGTCCGTCCATCACGGAGGCGGAGATGCCGTACTTTTGGGTAAACTCAGGCGAGCGGAGTTGCTCGGGAGTGTAGGCAGCCGAACCAGCGAGGTTCGTAGTGAGTCCCAACGCATGACCGAAGGCCGTGAGCATGCGTGCTTGCAGAATCTCGGCCAAGAGGTCGTCGGGCAGGTCGTAGCAACGGTAGCGTTCATCGGTCTCGGCCATCTTGCAGATACCGTAGCGGCGCACATCCTCGGCCAAGTTACGGGGCACGTAGATGTGTGTGCTCAGTATCTCACCCGTCCGCGGGTCCACGGGGGAGGAGAAGGTCACCGTCTGGCTATTGCTGTTGGCGAAGTGGATGATATTCTCCAACGGGTCCGCCGCACTGAAGGTGGAGTCGTTGGGGAAGGGAAGCAACCGGATGGGTCGTCCGAGTCCGGCCTTGTCGAAGGAGTCGTTCCATCCCTCGGCAACACGCCGTATCGCTTCGGTCCACGAAGCTGAGAGCAGGCTGTCCACATAGAAGGTAATGGTATCGCCCGGAGTGAAGTTCCGTCGGTCGGCATAGTAGCCCTCCTTCACCTGCTCCAGGTTGCGGTAGTCATTGTACTTCACCATGTGGGTGCCCACCGCAGCATTGGCTTCACGGGGAGTCATGCACTGGTCGTCAGCGGGCAACAGGGTCAGCAGGGTCTGCAACGTACCTTGGAAAGCCGGTTTGTCTGAGAGCTCACCCATGAAAGAGCCATTGATGGACAGCTCACCTGTAACCGATTGCTCCAGACAGACGCAACGGCGAAAAGCCTTCACACCCGTGAGGAATGAGAGTGATCTCTTCAAGGAGCACGATTTCACTTTCGCGCCCACATCATAGGGAATACCTTCGGGGTCGAACACCTCTTTATTAGAGGCATTCAGGAAATCCGACACTTCCACCAACACAGCGGTGGAGTCGTTGTTCCAAGCTTCGATAGACGCTGTGCGGAAGACGGCGCTGGCTCCGGAGAGCGCAAAAGCCTTCGGTGTGGTCTGGTCGCCTTCGGATACACGGTAATTGACCTTAGGTTGACAGAATGTGAGCAGCGTGTCGGCCCGGTTGACAGAGAATACCAGCTGTTCGTTTACATTGCGGCCTACCATCAGCGGAAGGTTGGCCTCCACGATGCTCGACGACATGAGGTATACACGTCCTAGGTTACGCACGGGAAACTCCGCATAGACTTTGCCATCGTAGAGGAAGAGCGAGAGGTCTTGCTGCTGTGCCAGTGTCAACTTATCCTTCTTCTTGAAGATTTTCGAATAAGGCCGTGAGGCATCCGCCGAGTCTTTAGCCACATCGGTCGTCTTTGCCTTGGCCGACTTCTTCTGTCGGCGTGCCTCGGCAGGCTGAGCGAACATGAACGCCAACCCGACGACCACCGCAAGGCAAGTAAATATCGTTTTGTTCTGTTTCATATCCGTCTCCTTATTTAATACTACTCTCAATGATGCGCAACAGGTAGGTGTAGTGGGCACGGTCCTGTGCCGTTCCACTCTGTTGCTTACTCTTCACCAGCTGATGTACTTTCTGCAGGTAGGCATACATATCGGCCACTGTCAGTGAGGGAGTGTTGGAGAATATCTCACGCGGAGATTGCTCGAAGCCACCGACCGGTTTCACAGCATCGGTCCCTGCCAGGGTCGGCAGTTCCAAGTGCGTAGGTTGCTGGCACGAACAGAGTGAGTGAAAATGGATGTCACAATCCGCGAGCGACAGGCTGTTCACTCCCTTGGGCAACTTGAATCCACTGTTCTGTATCAAGTGCGTCAGGTAGTCCTTCTGCAACCTCTTCTCGCTATCGGTAAGCGTACGTCCCTGCACCGTGGGTTTCCATACGAAGTCGTAGACCATCTTCAGCGCCTCATCGGGCTGCAGACTATTCTCGCCAATCTTGTTGTAGCAGGAGACTACGAGCGGTGCGGAGAAGATATACTGCGACACATACTTCTGCAACGACTGCTTGGGCGAACCAGAAAGGGAAATCTTGCTGAGCACCTCTTTGTTGTCTATCCAATCGAGGTCGGAATAGAGGGTAAAGAGATACTCGAGTGCCTCTTTCTGACGCTTCTTGTCCAGTCCACGCAAGCGGGTCTGTCCGTCGCCGTCCTTCACTTCGTTGAGGTAATAGCCACTCACGTTGCTGGCTACGTGGACGGTGTAAAGGGCATATTGGTTGACCATATTGTCCAGAATGGTCGCGCGGCAGGTCATGTCTTCATCCTTACCTTCGAGCCACTGGTTGAGGTTGGCCATAATGTACTTGAGGTTCTTCACTCCATACTTGGTAGCCTCCACGGCATTGTCGCCCAGGTCCTCGTTCATATTGCGCGGATCGGCAAACGGGTTGGTAAACTGTTGCTTGCCATAGCGATAGACTGGACTCTTCTGGATGGAGTCGGTAATCCACTGGGTCATGTACTTCTCCTCTTCCTGCAACGTCATGTCGAGGCAAGGGGTATAGCCCCACTTGATGGCGTACCGGTCGTACACGCCGAAGCGGGGAGGTGTCAGTTTCACGCCTCGTTCCTTGTCGCCCGGCTGTGCCACATAGTTGAAACGGGCATAGTCCATGATGCTGTAGGTGGTGCCGTACTTCTGTGTGAACTCCGGCGAGCGCAGCTCCTCCACCTTCACGTTGTTGGAGGCACCCATGTTGTGCATCAGTCCGAGGCAGTGACCCACTTCGTGGCCTATGACGTAGCGGATAGCATCGCCTAGGATGGCTTCGGGCAGCTGATAGCCACGCACGTCCTTATCGGCGGCAGCTGTCTGCACGAAGAGCCAGTTGTTGATGAGCTTCACGAAGTCGTGGTAGACATAGACCGAAGCCATCAGTATCTCGCCACTGCGGGGGTCAACCCACGAGGGTCCCATAGCGTTCTTGATGCTGATAGGTGCGTAACGGATGCAGCTGTACTTGATGTTGTCGGGATCGAACGAGGGGTCGTCGGTGGGGAAGTCCTTCGCCACCACGGCACCGCGCAGGCGGCATTCCTCCTCGAACACCTGCGACCACATGTTCACGGCTTCCATAATGTAAGGTCTCCACTTGGCAGGGAAGGTATTATCCACATAGAAGACCACGGGTTTCACCACGTCCACCACCTCGCCACGCTTCCATGCGGCGGAGTCTTTCGGTTGCAGGTCCCAGCGGTTGGTATAGTACACCGGCTTGGACGCATGCGGAGCGGGGTTGTATTGCTCACGTTCCGTCACGAAGTAACCGATGCGGTAGTCCGCCATGCGGGGGCGGTAAGGCTCCGGCTTCAGGAGCATGATGCTGCGTGTCATCTCTGCCGTGAAGGGCTTGTCCTTCAGCACCTGCGCGCCGCTGCGGTCCGACAGCGAGAAGGTGTAGTTGAGCGAGCTCTTCACCGACACGTTGTCGTCGAAGGCTTTCACGTCCACCAAGTAAGAGTTCTCCGCTTTATAGTTCTCGGTACGGGTGTAGCTCGAGGCATAATTGGAGTTCGAGTCGAAGGGAGTCATACGTTGGTTGTCGCTCACGAAGAACGAGGTCATGTCGAACACCACAGCCGTGGAGTCCTTGTTCCATGCCGCAATCTTCTGGTTGGTGAGTATCACGTCCACGTGACTCTTCTGCAGCGCCACGTCAATGGCGGCATCGGAGGTGACATAGTCAGTGTTCACCTCACGCAGCTGCACCTTATCCTTGGTGCGCGTGAACTTCACCAGCAACGGTTCGGTCGGTTTGGAGCCGACTATGCCATTGCCGTTGTCGGACACGTTGGACACCGTGGAGCCGATGAGCATCTCCTTGCCGAAGAGCGACAACGGCAGTTCGAAATAAACTTTTCCATCAATCTGGTGGAGTGTGATGAAGCCATTCTCCACCTTGTGCTTCTTGTCGAAGAGCTTTTCATAATCTGTTTTCTTGGCCACAGTGTCGGTGGTCTCTGTCTTCTTTTTCTTCTTAGAGAAGATGCGGAGAGGACGCCCTGCCTCAGCCACCGAGCTGAGGCAAAGCGCCATCGCAGACATTAAAATTAGGAATCGAGTTTTCATGTAAGGTTCAGAGTTTGTATTAGTAAGCTGCCGTGCGGATTAGTAACCCGTCGTACAGAAGTCGAGTATCTTTCCAAATCCGGTATAGGTGAGTGCCTTGGTGGCATCCAGTTTGCCGGTACCTATCTGTGTCATGGGAACAACTGAAACTGATCCTTCGTAGGTTCCTTTCTGTTCGGCTACCATCACGGCCCTCTTGTTCAGCTCCAGTTCCTCCACGGCAGCGCCTTCGTCCAGTTTGCCTACAGCACTGTAGTCGGTCATGTAGGTTCCCTGACAGTAGAGTTTCGCCTTGGAGATAGAGGCTCCTGTGCTGACGGTATAGACAGGCGTTGTGTTTACAATAGCCGTGGAGCCTGCGAAGTTGATGGCATAGATAGCCTTGGCCGTTGCCACATAGAGGATAGACTGGTCTACAGCGAAGAAGACGCTCACAGCCTCATCCAGCAGAGATTTTCCTTCCGCAGGAATCTCGTAGCGCATGCGGGCACTAGCGGGCACTTCCTCCTTGATGGTGGTGATGCTGGTAACATTCCAGTCATCGTCATATTCGTACTCGTACTCACCCTCCTCGTAACGGACGAAGGTGTAGATGGAATAGTCGCCCGTCGTCTTGTCCTTCATCACGAAGGCAGGGGTGTTTCCGTCCGTCGTCTGTCCGGCAGCGATGGCTGTCAGTCCAGGCACGTTGGCAGGGTCGAAGAAGGTGTTCGCTGCCAAGTCGGTACCATACGAGGTCAGTGTACTACCGCTTTCATAGACAAAAGCGCCTTTGTCGGCATCGTACCACATCACTATTTGGTCGTACACATCGAATGAAGTGGCTGCCATCACCACACCATTGTCGATGGTGTACTGGCTGGCCGAGGCGTCGTACCATCCGAAGTTGCTATAGTTGATGCCGTTCACCGAATAGATGTACTGATTGGTATTCATGTAGAGCAGCTGATTGGCAGAGAAGATGTTCACCACCTTCAGTCCTTCGGGAAGATAGGTAACGAGGCCACCCGTGGTGAGTCGGGCCGTTTGCGAATACTTCTCGGTATTGAACACTGCCGCATCGCCTTCGGAAGTCACGGCAAAGAGGTTGTTGACGTGTGTCAACACGACGTTGCCCTGTGACTTATAGGAGAGGCTTGTCATCAGTTGGTCGAAGGGTTCGCCGTTGGCTTTGCTGAGGATGCCGTACGAAACCTTGTCGGCCTTGTCGCCATAGTTCACCGTCAGGTTCTTGCTCATGATGAGGTTGAGGTCGGAGGTCTTGTCGTCCTTCGTGTCGGACACCACGATACCGTCGAGGAAGGCGCTCTGCACAACCACCTTCCACAGTTTGGTGTATTGCAGGTCGCTGTTCTTCGTGTCGGTGACCGTCAGACGCAGGTAGTAGGGCTGCGTGGAGATGTCGTTGGTGATGGTCGCGTGGAGGTCGCGCTCCTCGCCCAAGGTAATCCACTCGGGATCGTTGTCTTTGGGCTCTTCGGTTATCTCCCACAGGTAAGAGAGTCCATCCTCGTTGTCGCCATCGCTGCGTGTCACCGAGGGAGTGATGTCCAAGTCTTCGAGGTAGCCCACATAGAAGGTGGTCGCCTCATCCGCTGTGGAGATGGCGACATCGGGCAATGTGCGTGTGGCAAGCGTGCTCTCGTCGTCGTAGCATGAGGTCAGCGACAAGAGGGAAGCCACCATAAATAATGAAAGTATGCTATTCTTTTTCATTGTTCTCAGTTTTTATGAATTAGTACTCACGGGCCTCCACAGGCTGACCTTTCAGGTTTCCAGCATCGTGGAGCAGGGGCGTGCCGTGCTCCTCCTCATACTGCTTCAGCCAATCCTTCAGCATGGCCGCATAGGCTTTGTAGGAGTTGTCGCTATAAATCATATTGTAACGCGGCAGGTACTTGTAGCTCTTGTACGAGGCTGAATTGTACTTGTAGCCGTGTACACTGTAGTCGTCCCAGTCGTTCCACCCCGTAGCGGCCACGATGGCGCGCAAGGCATTGGGGCTGTAGCAAGCAAGACTCGTGGATATAAAGCTGGACATACCCTTGACGAGCATGTTGTACGTACGTTTAATGTTGTTGTGTGGCGGTTCGGGAATCTGGCTGTTCCACGAGAGGTGCGCCCAGACGTATTCGTCCGGTCCCTCGGCCAACTGGTCGTTACCCTTCAGCGAGATCCAGAGCTCGTAGGTCTCTGTACTCAGTTCCTCCGTGTTCTTGAGGTTCACCTTGATGTATCCGTACTTCTCGCCGGCGGGAATCACGGCCTCGGTAACCTCGTAGCTGCCTTCGGGGGCGGTGGAGGTCTCCTCTATCACGTAGCTCACCTGGCGGTCGTAGTCCACCGTCTTGCCTATCAAGGCCAAGGGGATGGAGTATTCGTATGAGCTTGCGAAGGAGTTTTCGATGAACGAGTAGCTCTCGAACACCGCCTCGTCGGAAGCCGAGTAGGTGTTGCCGCCCATCGCGTTCTCGCTCTGGCTGAGCGAAGAGGCGAGGAAGCGCACGGCAGCCTTGTCCTCAGCGTATGTGTCGATGTCGTCCTTGTCGCACGCGGTGAGAGCAAAGAGGGCACCCAATGCAAATATGCCTATTATCTTTTTCATAATCAACTTCATTTTAATGGTTTGTCTACTGTTTAGTCCACTGGGAATTGACGACGTCCAGCCGCTGTCTCATCGTCGGGATAAGGCAATATGTAGCCGAATTCGTTCATGCTGTCGTAGTTGGGGATAGAGGTGGCTCCCGTACGTTTATAGTAGTAGAAGATCTCTCCCTCGCCCAGGAACTCCTTGCGGTACTCTTTGCCAATCTCAGTAATCACCTCGTCGGCCGTGAGGTTCGTCAGCGGGGTATAGAGAGCGCGGTTCTCGCGGATGGTGTTGACCAGACTCATGGCCTTCTCGGCATTGCCCTGCTTAGCGTAGCACTCGGCAGCCATGTAGTAAATCTCTGGCAGACGGATGACGGGCACCCGGTTGGCATAGAAGGTGCTTGTGAGGTTACGCTGATAGAGCTTCAAGGGCACATAGCCTTGCTCGGATGCACTGAGGTTCTGCGAGAGCAGCACGGTAACGCGCACGTCGGTGGTCGACTCGTCCTCGTCCGGCGTGGCCTCATCGTCATAGATATCCTTCATCTGCGACTCGGTCAGGTAGATGGCGTTGTAGTCGGTGTCGGCATACGAGGGGTTGATGTAGCCCTGCATCTTGGTGTCGAGGTCGTTCACACTGATGGCGAAGAGGGCCTCGTTGATCAGGCTAGCGTTGGCGCGGTTGAGCGTAGCCGGTGTGGAGAAGTTCACGATGAAGGTGTTGCTGTTGTCGAAGCGGATGCTCACACCATCGCCCAAGGCACCGATGATATCGTTGCAGAGGGTGAGGGCCGAGGAGAGGCTCGACGAGCTGCCTTCCCACATGTAGACTTGTGCCAACAGAGCCTCCACAGCATAGTAGTTGAGGCGGTTGTTGCGGGTGGCGTAGAAGCCATCGTCGTTCACATTCTCGTAATAGGCCACGTCGTGCTTGCCGCAGACAGGGTCATAGTCCTTGAGCAACTCCAGCGAAGCGTTCAGGTCTTTCACCAAGTCGTTGAAGAACTCCGGATAAGTCACCTGCGGGGCGATGTTCTTGTCGACCGTAGTCACATAGGGAATGGTAGGATACGTTTCCAACGCTGTGGACAGGCGTGTCAAGTCACCGAAGCCGTAGAGGCGCAGCAGTTGGAAGTGCATGAAGGCACGCACGGCCAGCAGTTCGCCCTTTATCACGTGGTAGTTGATGTCGTCCAGCTCGGCCTTCTTCTCGTCGATGACGGCCAAGGCCTCGTTGGCGTTGACGATGACGTTGTAGCCTGAGGCCCAGATGTTCTCCACCACGGTCTGACTACGGGTGGTGTTGTAGTTGTGGGACTGGAAGTCGCTTGCCAGCGCGCTGCTCGACGAGCCGCTGTAGAGACGTGTCTGGTTGGCTATCAGGTCGGGCACGAACCACGAGAGGTTCATGCCATAGAGATTCTCTTCACTCATGGTCAGGTAGCATCCCGTCAGGGTCTGCTTGAAACCCGAGTCCTTGCTGTAGTGGTCCTTCTCGCGAATCTCGTTGCTGGAGGTCACGTCGAACCAGTCGCTGCAACTGGAGAGGAGCAGGGTGCCTGCCAGCGCTATGGATAATGCTTTATATAATTTCATAAGTTTCTTTCTTGTTTAAGCGTTAGAATGTTGCGGATAATGCGAACGAGAGCGTGCGGGCAAACGGATAGCTGGTACCGCGCTCCACCTTGATGGAGGAGAAGGTAGCCACGTCGTTGAGGTAGACCGACAAACGCAGGCGTTGCATATAGAGTTTCGCATAGATGGACTCGGGGAACTCGTAGTAAGCGCTGATGGACGAGATGGAGAGCTCGTTGCGGTCCTGCACGAAGCGGGTGGTTGCCCGTGTGGTGGTCTTGGCGCTGTAGCCCTTGTACTGGGTCACGTCGCCCGGAGTCTTCCAACGGCCTGTGAGCACGCGGCGGTCTACGTTGTAGGTCATGTCGGCATCCTCCACACGGTCCACGAGGGTGGAGTTGTACATCTGTCCGCCTGCCAAGTAGGTGCAGGTGGCGGTCAGTCCGAAGCCTTTGTACTCGGCACTGAAACCGATATTGCCACGGTACTTCGGTGTAGCGTCGCCAGCGGCCACCATGTCGGACGAGTCGTAGGTATAGGTGTAGGTACCATCCTTCTTGATGTAGATTTCCTCACCGGTCTGCGGGTCGATGCCTGCGGAGGGCACGGCCCAGATGGTGTTCATGGAGAGTCCGTCCTGGTACATCAGCACGGGAGAGGTTTGGTCCTCGTCCTCAGCCAGGGCCAACATGCGGTCGTTGTACTCGCGCATACTCTGCGAGAGGCTGATGATGCGGTTCTTCGTGTAAACGAACGATCCGTAGATGGAGACGAAGCCGTCGCGGCTCTGCCACGGGGTGTAGTTGGCCTTGATTTCCACACCGGAGTTGCGCACCAGTCCGAGGTTGTCCTTCACGGTGCTGAATCCGGTAGAGGTGGGGATACTCACGTTGGTGAGCATGTTCTTGGTGTCGGCCTTGTAGAGGTCGAACGAGAGGGAGAGACCGAAGGCACGGAAGTCGAAGCCGACGTTGTAGTCCTTCTTCTGTTCCCACATCAAGCCGGAGTTCGGCATGCGGCTCAGGTAAGCGCCCGTCAGACCTTCGTAGGTGGCACCTGTATAGTAACTATAGGTAGCGATAGCCTCGTTGGTGCTGAAGTTCTGGTTACCGGTGAGACCTATGCTGCCACGGATCTTAAAGAGTTTCAGCCACTCGGCGTTCTTCAACCAAGGTTCGTTGTGCACGTTCCATCCCAGACCAGCGGACCAGCTGTCGGCCCAACGTTTGTCGGAGCCGTAGAGCGACGAGGCGCTCTCGCGTCCGGTGAGGTCAACAAGGAAGCGGTTGTCGTAGTCGTACGAAGCGGCCAACAGGAAGCTCATCTCGCGGTTCACCGAAGCGTAGCCTGTCGGTGTGGTACCCTCGGCATACTGGTGGGCGAAGGTGATGTCCGCTGCCGTCTCGTTGCTGAAGCCTTCAGCCTGATGTTGGTAGGCTTGGTATTTGGTCTCGGACACGAAGTATCCGGCGTTGCCGAACACATGGTGTTTGCCGAAGGCGTGGTTGTAGTTCACGTTCAAGTCGCCACTGAGCTGGGTCTGCTTACCGTTCTCCATGATGTAGAGTCCGCGGCGGTCCCAGGCGGAAGTGCCCTTGGTGTAGGAGGCGAAGCGGGAGTGGTTTGCCGGATAGTATTGATCCACATCGTTGCGTTTCTGCTCAGCGCCCAAACGGATGGTGGCCTTCAGGTCGGGGTTGATGGTCCACTCAGCATAGAAATTATTCGTGAACTCGGTGTAAGACGACTCGAGGCTGGTGCCGATGGTAGCGTCGTAGAGCGGGTTGGCTACGGCATTGCCTCCATAGGAGAGGTTGCTGTTGCTCACCTCCGCCCAGCGGAGCACATTGCCGTTGGCATCTTCTGCCTGCCAGTAAGGGTTCATCTTCACATAGTCCGAGAAGGTTCCGTAGGGAGAGTCGGTACTCTTGTTGGAGATGACGCTCAGGATATTCTTGAACAGAAGGTTCTTGCGGCGATACGAGAGGCTCACGTCACCGGAGATGTTGCGACGGTCGGAGCCTTTCATCACACCTGCCACATCGTTGTAGGTAAAGTTGAGCACTCCGCGCAGGTTGCGTGCGTCGCCCAGTTCGATGTTGATGTTGTGCTTCTGTCCCACGCCGGTGCGCAGAGGTTTCGCCATCCAGTCGGTGTCGAGACCCTCGAGCGCCAGTTTGTAGCGTTGGTTATAGAGCTCGGTCAACGTCTGTTGTTGGGTAGCGGAGCCACCGTTGTAGTAGGCTGAGTTGATGTCGTAGATTCCCTCGTTGCGCTCCACCTGCAGCTTCTCCAGGGCATTGGTCATGTCGTAGCTAGTGAGGTCGGGCATCTCCAGGTCGAGGCTACCATTGTAGGAGATGCGTGCCTCGGTGCCTGCCAGGCGCTTGGTCTCGATGACAATGACACCATTAGCAGCCTTGCTACCGTAGAGGGCCTTTGCCGAAGCATCCTTCAGAATGGTGACGCTCTCCACGCGGTTCATGTCGAGGTCCTTCACACGCTCGGCCGAGGTCTCGAATCCGTCGAGGATGAAGAGTGGCTCGTTGGGTTGGTTTTGGTAGCTGCTCTTCAGCGAGGAGGTCTCTGCCGGGAAACTGGAGGTACCGCGCATCGAGATGGTCGGTGTGGAGTTCGGGTCGGAACCCATCGTCAGGTTATCGGCGATGTAGACCGTGGGGTCGAGGTTCTTCAGGCTCTGGAGCAGGTTCTGGTTGCTCACGCGACGCAGGTCCTTGCCCGATACGGTGGTAGCCGAACCGGTGAAGCTCTCCGCCTTGCGGGTGTAGACACCGTTGACAATCACTTCGGAGAGTTGGTTGTCGTCCTCCAGGACGACTTGGATATTCGTGTGGTCAGTCTGGCCATTGAAGCTGAGCGTGACCGTCTTCATACCTACGTAGGAAAACTGCAGCGTCGTGCGATCGCTCTTGGGCAACGAGAGGCTGAAGCGTCCGTCCGCGTCGGTAGACACGCCCTTGCCACTGCCGGGCAACACCACGGTACCACCTATCACGGCATCGCCGTTGGCATCCACTACTCGGCCACTATAGACCACTTCGCCACGTTTGCGTTGAGGCGTGTTGTCATCTTGTGCCGCTGACAACTGTCCTTTGACGGTTCCGCCCACGACGCGTTTCCCTGCGGCTGCCCCAACGTCCTGAGGCAACGACAGAAGCAACATCATCAAGCAGAAACCTACCTGCATAATCTTACTCTTCATACTTAATAACACTTGTTTCAATGTTAGTTTTTTACTCTTGTTCATTCTCTCTATTCAATCATGTTATTTGATCTCATTTATTTTCCTAACCAGAGAAATCTTTTTTCCTAACTAGGAAAATATATTTTCCTAACTAGGGAGAAAAAATGGCTCAGTGGCAAGTGCCCCGAGCCTTCCCTCGGATAGAATGGAGCAAAGTTAAGGATTTATTATAGCATGCAAGTATTTTTTACGTTAAATCCACAAATAATGTAGAGATTTCGTTCATTTGCCATCACCCGCGAATGACCTATATACTCGTTTACAGGAGACCTATTATCGACAAAGCCATGCGCATGGGGACTTGCGCAGGACTTGCATACATAATAAGAAGCCGAGCGGCAGACGCAACCTCGTTGGTCGCTTCTGCCGCTCGTATGCAGAGCCCCTCAGCAAGGGACTGTCGGTTCTTTTACTTAACCTTCTTCCCGTTTATCTTCAGGTTGTCGTAGTGCACGTCCTTGGCTCCTACTACGGACACACCAGGGTCTTTCTCCACATTGTTGAAGATGCAGTTGCTCACGTGGATGTTCTCCACATTGTAGCGGTCGTCGTAGCCGGTTATCAGCACACCGTAGCGACTCTTCTGGCTGGTGACGTTGTCGAGGAACACGTTGCGCACGAAGGGCGGGAAACTGCGGTCGCACTGTTCGCGGCTCTCGTACACGAGGTTTATCTTGAGCACCGCCTCGCGGCACTCCCCTACCTCGACGTTGCGCACGTAGATGTTCTCTATCACACCGCCTCGGCAGTTGTTGGTCTTGATGCGGATGACACGCTCCAGGTTGGGGCTGTCCATCCGGCAATTCTCCACGAAGAGGTTGCGGAAGCCACCGGCTATCTCGCTGCCTATCACCACACCACCGTGTCCGTCCTTCATCGTGCAGTTGCGCACGACGATGTTCTCGCTGGGGATGTTCCACTTGCGTCCGTCGGCGTTGCGTCCGCTCTTGATGGCTATGCAGTCGTCGCCGGTTTCAAATAAACAGTTTTCAATAAGCACGTTCTTGCACGACTCGGGGTCGCAGCCGTCGCCGTTCGGTCCGTGGTTGATGACCTTCACGTCGCGCACCGTCAGGTTCTCACAGAAAAGGGGATGGATGCACCAGAATGGAGAGTTGCGCAAGGTGACCCCTTCGAGCAGCACCTCGTTACAACGGACGAAGTTCACCATCTGTGGGCGGAGTCCGTCGTCGATGGTCATCTGGCGTTTGTCTATCGGGGCGAAGGTCTCGGCGTAAGCCAACAGTTTGGCACGGCCGCCATTGCGCTGGGAGGTCATACCCTCCTTCCAGCCGTAGCGTTTGCTGTCGCCGCACATGGGCCACCAGGTCTCGTTGCTGCCTTGGGCATCGATGGTGCCTTCGCCCGTGATGGCGAAGTTACTCTCGCCATAGGCATAGATGAGCGGATGGAGGTTGTAGCAGTCCACGCCTTCCCAACGGGTGAGTACGGTGGGTGTATAGAGATGGAGGTCGAAGACGAACTTCAGCTCAGCATCCTTTTCAAGGTGGAGGTTCACGTTGCTCTTCATCGTGATAGGGCCGCAGTAGTAGACGCCAGCAGGCACCGTCACCGTGCCGCCGCCGTGCGTACTGCAGGTGGTGATGGCCAGGTTGATGGCATCGTGGCAGAGCTGTTCCTCGCCTTGCCACCCGGCTTTGGCTCCGAAGTCGAGGATGTTGTATACTTTGTCGCAGAAGGAAGGAGTCTCGATGTTCTCCACTATCGCTTCACACTGTTTCCATGCGTCGGCGTTGTTTTGTGCCGCGACGGAGAGCATCGCGCAGAAAGCGCCAATGAGGCAGATTGTTTTTTTCATGATAGCTATCGGTTTGAAGTGTTTAAAAGTTGTGGCAGCAAAAGTAATACAAAAAAGCATATCTCCCTAACCGGACAGGTTCCAATTGGGAAGATATGCTCTATTATTTATGGATAGGTAGTGGCAGACTGATTGCTTAGAGGGAGACACCCACGCTTACCCACAGCTGGCGGTTGTCCTCGTCCATGCCGTCGTAGAATCCCTGTTGCCAACCAACCTCGGCGGTGAAGCCTAGGGTAGGTTTCAGCGTATGCATCCAGCGCACGGAGAGTCCATAGAGGGAGCAGCCTGCGCTCTGCATACGGTAGTTCTGCAGCAAAATCTGACGGGCATAGTTCACCGCTATGGTTCCAGCCTGCAGGTCTGCGTCCAGTTTCATCTGGCGAGCACCCCACACGTGGCCTTCCACCACATCTTGATTGATGCGAAGGGAGGAGTTAAGTGCCAAGTTGACATCCACGTGGCTGTTTTCCATGATTTTGTCCAGCGAGGCATAAGTGTCCTTACGATGGCGATAGTCCACAGCGGGCACTACGCTCCAGCGCCAGCAGTCGGTCTGCTGTTGTTCGTAGAAGAAGGAGAGACCCGCTTGCTGACGGTTGCTCTCGAAGGCATCCACCGAGGATATCAGCGGATAGAGGTTGCTGGCCGCATCACCGAAGAAGTTCTCCGTGCCGGTGCGGTCCTTGCAGGCCGCCTCCAGTTTGATGCCGTAAGCGTTTTGCGCACCAGCATGTTTCCAAGCCAGCTCGGCACCATACTCTGCGGTACTGCTCTCGTTGAGCTTGATGTTTCCTGGGTCGGGCAGTTTCTTCGTCAGCGAGGAGGAACGGAAGTAGGCTGCGCCCGAAATGCCGTTGCCGCTCAGAGGCAGCAGCGAGAGGGTCACGCCATAGGTCATTCCTTCGTAGCTATAACTGTTGCGAGCACCGTCGAAACGGGTGTAGCTGGTACCCAAGCCGGTTAGTTGGAACGTTTTGCTCACTCCCAACTCATCAAAATAGGTAATGTTTCCGTTCTGTTTGTAGCGGTGCACCTCACCAGAGAGGCCCAAAGCGTAGTTTCGCAACGCATAGGTTCCACCCACACGGAAGTCCAAATCGGCGGTAATGTTACGTGGACGCGGATCGACATCGCGATACTCCAGCAACGCCTTGTAGCCGAAACTCAAGCCATAGGTCCAGCGGCCTGTGTGCTGGGCATAACCACCGTGGAAGTAGTAAGTCTCCGACTTCATGTCGCCACACAGACTGTCGGCCACCACGTAGGGATAGACTTGCTCGTAGTCGGAGGTCTCGTTCCATTTCACGTGGGTGCGGGTGCCGTTGCGGTAGTAGGCTTCGCCCCACACCCGCGAGTTGTCCGTCAACCGCACGTAGGAGTCTGCTGACACACGAAATCCTCGCCATCCGTCACCCTCCTCGACTACTAGAGGAGTGCTCTCCTTCTGGTTATCTATCGATACAGAGAGGTTGGAGAGTGACACTTGGTGGTGATAGAACTTCATGGCTGGGTTCTCAAAGGGAAGGGCCACGAAAGTCTCAGCCAGCGAGGAGTGCACCAGCGTGCGTGTAGACAGAGAGGTTGTGTCTGCCCCCTGTGCGAGGGAAGACACAACCATCAGTAGTAGTACTTGAATTGTTATCAGTCGTTGTTTCATGCGTTACTGTCGCAAAGTCGACCTATCGGTCTTATTTATTCATGGAATTTGTAATACGGATCAGCCTCCACAGCCTCGAAGTCGAGCGAAGAGTCGTTGCTGTCCTGCAACTTCTTGCCAGCGGCTACACGACGGCGAACAGCCTTGCCGTAACGATTAGCGTCTGCTGCTGTTTCTGTCACGTGGGTATAACCTTTATCCAAAGCAGGGCTTGTTACCAGCCATTCATATTCTGACAACGGGCAGAGGTTCACAGCATCGATAACCCAACTGTTAGGAATGGTCCAACATTTACTTTTCAGATCATAAGTTTTACCATTATAGGTATTGGTAAACTTATAGGCATAATTGTAATAGTTGGTAGAGTCAGCCATGAAAGCGTCGCCAGAAGCGTACTTGGTGTCGTCCAAACGAACCAGCGCATAAGCGCGGTTACCCTGTGTAGTCAGAGCAGTAATGGAAAGTGAGTAGGTGTAGATTCTCTCCAAGTTGGGTACGTCCGTATTATCCATATCGAGGAAGTTCGGGTTGCTCGACTCATCGTACCACTCGAAGTCAGCCTTAGTCAGGTCATAAGAGCTCGCATTATTATTACGATGGTCTACTGCGCAGTCAGCCAACAGGATGGACTCACCCGGAGCCACGTAGAGGTTCGTTCCCATAGGGATGCGATACATAAAGTGGAACGAGAAGCGCTCGTTGATGAAGTTCGGGTTCATCTCGTCTCTCTTGGAGTTTGTCAACAGGTCGGACTCGGTGATAGCCAGTCCATCGGCAAGCAACGTATCATTGGAGTTGTTGTATACCCTGATGTAGGTATCGTAGTGATACTGTTTGCCTTCCGGAGTCTGTGTTCCAGCGAAGAAGATCTCTGCGATCACGAAGTCACCGCTGGCACCTTCGCTCTCTGCCTCGGGTGAATAGACGAAAGAGTTCTCAGCCTTCACGGGAATGTTGGCGGTCTCCTCGGTCATGGTGACAGCCTCTTGGTAAGAGCGGAGTCCTGTAGAAGTGCGGTCGCCATTATTGTCATCGTAAGAGATGGTACCGTTCATGGTAATGTTGTAGAAGCCCTCGGGAACGGTAATCTCTACGGTCACAGACTGCTGATTTTCGCGAATCGCATCGGCTTTGGTATCCTTGGTTGTATAAGCCACGGACTCGACACCTGTGTTCACGTTCTTCACAATCACCTCGTTCAGAGTTACATCCGGATTCTTGCTCATCAAATACTCCGGAGCCTGAAGTGTTACCTGTGTGGTTACCTTCTTAACGTCGTTGTCATCACAAGCGACAAAACTAATACCTGCCATCAAAAGGCAGCATGCAGAGAATAATGTTCTTAATTTCATACGATGTTATTGTTATATGTTATAGTTTTATATTCATTTCCATACCGAAATAGGGACTTGCCGCCGTGCGGCGCACCTCTACCCCATTGCGTGTGTAGTCGGGCACATAGTCCACCAACCGGTCGATGAAGAGCGACATACCGATGTTCTTGGTAAACTCCTTCGTCACCTTGAAGTTGAGGTAGGCATAGAATGGAGTACGGAGTTTATCGCCACTTACGCGCGTTTCTCTGACAAGATACCGTTTATAGATATCACTCTTGTCTGCTTCGGTGTAATGGTGTTGTTCACCGGTCGTGTCGATGTAGGCGATAGGTGTACCATCAGTGTCTTTGTTTTGCGACATGGAGTACCACTGGCACTCTGCCGTGACGCTAAACTTCAGTCCCAACTTGGGCAAGGCGGTATCAATGATAAAATTGGTATTGAAATACTCGCGCAAGTAGTCGTCCACCTGGTTGTAGATGCCGACGTACAAGTCGCTCACATAGACGTTGCCAATGACATTGGATACACTATAGTACTGCGGCACGCTGTTCTGGTAGAGGGTGCGGAACCAAGCGCCGTTCACCGTGAAGCGTGTGTTGATGCCCTTGAAACGTTCGGTAGCAAGTTGGAACTCGATGCCTTGCTTCAGTGTGCGGCTACCATTACCGGTCTGGCTGTATCCGTCCAAACGGGTCTTCACCTCGTACGGAGTAGTCTCCAACGAAGGAGGTCCCGTGAGGGTGGTCGCGTCGATGGTGCTCTCATCATAGTCCTTGTACGTATAAGGCAGGTACTGGGCTATCGAGCGGAATCCGTTCTTCATATCCTCGCGGAAGTAGGTAATGGATAAGGTATTCTTGTGGTAATCGAAACCCAAGCGCACCTCCCACTTCAGGTTCTTCGCAGGTTTAATGTCGTAGTTCGTAGAATCTACGATATACGAGACGAGATTCACCCGGCGGTAGTCCTTATTGGTGTGGTAGTAACTCATCTGTGCGATGTCGTGATAGAGCGTCTCGGGATAGAGCATGTCCAGCGTAGGCATCTTCGTAAGGTAACCGATACCTGCGGTGAGGTCGATGTTCAGTTTGTCCTTACCCAAGTTAATAGCAGGCAGTTTCCACTGTGCGTTGGCACGCGGGTCGAGGTAGTACTTGCCGTTCATAGCAAAGCGACTGTCGAGGTTGAGCAACGAATTGGCACTCACACCCAACTGTAGCTCGAACTGATGTTTGCCCCACGAGGTCTGCATGCGGTCCTCTACGAAGAAAGAGACCTTCTCCGACGCGGGGATGTCGCAGTACCGACGCGGACGAGTACTGTGATACGTAGGGTCGAGCGGACGGGTGATGTCGTACACCTGACCCTCGCCATAGTTCTTGGCATAGTTCCACTTGCCGCCTACCAACCACTTGTGACGGATGAATCCGGTCTGCTGCTCGAAGTGTGCGTTGAGCGAAGCGTAGAGACTCAACGGTTTGCCGTCCACCGTTAGGTAGGCCATATATTTATAAGGTAATATCTCGGCATCGTATTCCTCACCGCTGTATTGGGTGATGTGCGTGGGAGCCACGCGGTCGCGGTCGAGCACGGTCAGACGCGAACGTTTAATCTTGTCCCACGACATGTTGGCGGAGAAGTTCATCTCGATGCTATGCAAGAAACGCTCCTTCACCGGAGTCACCGTGAAGAGGTTGGTCAATGCCAACGAGTTGTAGCTCGACTTGTAGTTGTCCTCGGGAGTCTTCTCTATATCGGGGTCTGTCTTTGCACCGTCGATATTGACATTATAGGAAGCCGTCGCATTCCAGCGAAGCACATATTTCGAAGGGTACCACCGTTTGGAGGTACGGACAGATGCGTTGATGCGTTTGTAGTTCTCGTGGCGGTCGCGCGGATCGGCTTTGGAGTCCATATAGCTGAGGTCACCACTGAGCACGAAGTTCTGTCTCTCCCACTCCACACCTTTTCCGGCAGAGAAGAGTTTGCCATATTGGTCCGCCTTGAAGCGTGCCTCCAAGGGGGAGGCGGAAAGTTTGCGCTTAATCAGCACCAAGCCGCTGGTCAGGTCGCTATATTGTACGGAAGGGATACCGCGGATAATCTCCACGCTCTCGATGTTGTCGGTGGAAATCTGTCGCATGTCCACACCGGCGTTCACGGAACTGCGGTCGCTGAAATCCGTGATGTCCGACGTGACAGACTGCAGGTTAGCATCAACATTGATGGGGGTACCGTCAATGACGAACTGTGTACCGAGGGAGCCGGTGTTGTAATTGGAACTGGAAATGTCCGCCTCTCGGAGCGTGATGGTGTTGGCCTTGTTCATCACCGGATTGCTGGTGGAACCACCGGGGAGCAGTGCCAACAGGTCGGTGAAGCTGGTGGGCTGCAGGTGTTCCATCGCCGTGCGGTCGATACGCGAAGCGCTGGTGATGTCCCTCGACTCGGAAGCCGTCACCACCACCTCGTGCAGATTCTCTTCCAAAGGTTTCAGGTAGAGCGTAAGGAAGAGGTTCTTCTTGAGGGATACCGGACGGGAGAGCGACTGGTAGCCCACGTAGCTGACGGTGAGCGTAGCCTCATCCTTACCAAGGGAGACATTCAGCAGGTTGAATTTACCTTTCTCGTCAGAAGCTGTGCCTACGACTTTGCCTTCGGCTGTCTTCACCTGTATGGTAGCGAAAGGCAACGGCTGGCGGGTCTGTTCGTCACTTATTATACCAGAGACGCTGACTGGAAGGGATTGAGCTGTGGCGTACGTCGCGAACATCAGCAGCCCAGTAAAATAATTCAATATTCTTCGTATCATATACTGACTGTTCAGTTTTCCGAGCACAAAAGTATTTTGTCCCGGAAAAACCTACAATCATTATATGTTGGTATTTCGGTAGGTACACTTACCTACGAATATGTATTCTACAACATAAAATTGGTCTCAAAGTGGCCTCTATCAGAAGCCGGTGCTAGGCACAACGATGCCTATGCCATCGTCCTCCGCCCAAAGCCAAGCGTACTGACTGTCCTTCTTGAGCAGGTAAACATTGGTGACACTGTTCAAGTCGGTCGTCATAGAGCTGCTGACGCGTCCGTTCACCTTTTCCTCCTCGGTAGGCCAGCCGTCCATCTGCAGAGTAAACTGCTTGCCGGTGGAGAGGTCGGTGACACTCAGCACGGCATTGTCGGGCAAGCAGTAGAACTGACAGTTGAGCTTGTCGAAGGCTACGAGGGTGGTTCCATTCTTATAAATGCCCAGCTCAGAGCTGGTGGCGAAGGCCGCCCGTTGCTTCTCGTATTTGTAGGTATCGTCGGAACACGATGCCATCAGAAGCATCATGCCTATACCTACTATATATATATAATAATGTATGCTCTTCATTTCTCTTTTCATTTATTGTACGTTGAAATAGCGGGTGTAGTAGGCCTTGTAGCCGCTTTGGGTCTCCACCTCGGCACGCACCTCGTGGTCACCGGCGGACAACTTACAGAAGTTGAACGACTGCTCGCCATCGATGGTCCAGGTGATGGACTTCACCGTGCCGACACCGTTGAGGTAAACCAGATAATAGTCCGGCTGTTGCTCGAGGGGCGAAACCAACTCCATCTCCGCTTGGTAGGAGTAGGAAGATACGCCCGTGATGAAGCTGAAAGTCTGCTCCACGTCGGCCGACCCGGTGATGGTCACCTCGTAGATGGTGTTAGGCGTGAGGCCGCTCAGATGGAGAGTCTTCTCCGTCACCTCCTGGCTGTTATTATAGCTCCTATCGCGCTGGGCCTTCCAAGCGACGGTCCATTTGTCGGACATGTCGTCGCTCCACGAGAAGACCACATCGTTTTGGTAGACGCTCAGCTCTTCGATGCAGATGCCGCCCACCGTGAAGGTGACGGTTCCATCCGCCAGAGCGATGTTGTGCAATTCGTAGTTAGGCGTATCACCCTGCCACGAAGCATAGTATTTGTTGGTGGACTTCTGTAGCTTGGTCACTTCGAAGCCTCCTGGGAAGAAGGCATTGGCCGGATAGTTGACCACCATGTCCGCCACGGGATAAGAGCAGATTACCTTCATACACTCCATCCCCGATATGGCATTGAGCGTGTTGTTGTACCAGTAATTGGAGTTGGAGTAGTCGATATGGTAAACCAGCAATCCTTGGTAAGCCGTGGCTCCAGAGCCGTAGCTGGCACTGTAGCGTGTCAGGTACTCAGCCTTGTCCCACACCTGGTCGCCCTTGCCACGGTACTCCAGCAGGAAGTAGTCGTTGGTGCTGGGGGTACCTATCAAAAAACCTTTGTCATGCGTCACAGGGTACAGGGTGTAGCTGCCCGAGGCGGTAATCTCTTCGGGTTCAGCCCAACCCACCATCCAGCGTTCGAGGATGCTCAGCGCAGGAGGGGTATGCGATTCGTTGTTGTAGTCGCCGGAGTCCATCAGCGAGTAGAGGGACGGTCCGTAGTTTTGTCCGTTCTTCTCGTAGTTGGTATCGTAGAAATCGGGCCAGCCCAACACATGACCAAACTCGTGGCAGAAAGCGCCGATACCGGTGAGGCAAATCGTGCCATCGTTGGTTTTCATGAGCTCAGCAGAACAAGCATAGCCCGACAAACTCACCCCGTCGAGTGTCAAACCACTAGCGACGGTGCTGCGGTGGGGCCAAATGCCGTCAGGGTCAGCTCCATCGGCCTCGCCACCTCCCGAGTAGAAGATGAAGACATCCTTGGCCGTTCCATCCACAGCATACTGACTGAAGTCCACATCGCCCGCGTCGTGGGCCAGCGTGCAAACCTCGGCTGCCATCTCGCGGGCCTTGGCATCTTCGTTGGCGGTGTAGTAGCTCCGCTCGTTGGAGAGTTTGTAGGGACCTAGCACCACATACTCGGGGTCGAACCGTCCGTTGGAGTTGTCGTAGTAGTATTGCCAAGCGCTTCCCGTGGCACCGTTATAGGAGTAGTTGTGTCCGTTGAGCATCTCGTTGAAGTTTTGTCGCGTACCTTCGGTGAATGGGAGGTCGGGAAACTCAGCCAACAACACCACATACTTCTGCTTGCCGGTGGTGGGGAAACTTTGGTTGCGGATGCGATCCGGCACCTTATACTGGGTGGAGACAGCCGCCTTGGTAGACTTAGCCGCTGCAGTTGTCTGGTTCGGCGTGGCCCACGACTCCATCATCTCCTTGGCACGTTCGCTCATCGCCTGCGGACGCACGCCCTTCTCGATAGCGGTAGTGGAACCGGCCCGGGTACTCAACGGGTTATTACCAGGAAACTTATTCTGTGCTTTCACCTCGGTTGGGGCCAACAGTCCGGCAGGGTCGAGCGTGGCATAGTAGTAGTTGCCATCGTCACCACGCACCAGTGTGTAGCCATCCTCGGAGAGGGCATAGTGGCTGAACTCGTCGCCATGGAGCGTGACGCGCAGCACGGTTCCGTCCTTTTGCTTCACCGTGACGACACCGCTACGGGCAGGTATCGCCAGGGTTTGTGGTATACAAATACCATATATGGCCAGCCCAATGAGCCAGCCACATACATTACTAACATATTTATTCATCGAATAAGACATTCCGAGTTAGAAAAAACGGGGTTTCACATACTTGTCCTTGTAAGAGGTGAAGGAGAGTATGGAGAACGAAGACTCGTCGTCCTCAATCACCTTCTTGCGTATCAACGAGAAGTCGTCGGCGGAGAGGGCGTAGTAGCACATCTCCGTGTCTGTGGTCACACGCACAGTCCAATCGAACATGTTGCCGAATATCAGCAGTCCGTCCTTCTCGGGGTCATAGGATTCCACACCGGTCATTATCACCTCGTAGCTCTTGTTGAGCAACACGTAGAAGTGGTTGTCCACGTCGGTGAGATAGCCCAGTGTCTGACGGTTGGTGAACTCTGTTACGAACAGATGTTTCAGTTTCAGTCCCTCGGGCAGGTCGATGGCACGCACATAGGGGCGACCTTTCGTCATCTTCACATGGAAGAGTTTACCCTCGTTGTCCAGTATCAAGTAACCCTCGTCGTACTCCTTGCGGGCGCTGGGGTTGCCGGCTATCTCGGTAGCGGGAAATACGAAACCTTTCTTCTTCAGCATCAAGGTGAAGAGCTCGCTCTTCTGCTCGTCAATGGAGTTGGTCTCCATCTTCACGAACTCCATACCCTTGGAGTTGATGCGGAACACATCGTCGGGCATGGTCAATTCCACGCGCTTGGACATGCTCTCCATCAAGGGGTAGAGGCCAACCTTGGGAGCGTTGAAGTCCTGGGCGGAGGCACGGAAGTTGAAGTTATTCACCTGCACCTCACGCGGCGTGATGCCCACGCCATTGATGGTGTCGGGGAAGCGCTCGTCGGCCATCAGCTGACGGACGTAGAAGAAGGGCAACAGACTGTCGGCCTGTTCCTGAGTATATTCGTTACCGGACTCGTCCACACGAATCAGTTTGCCTTTCTCGTCATCGAAGCCCATCGTAACGAACTCGCCCTTCAAAGTACTGTAGATGCAGAAGGTCGACTTCGAGGGAGAAGCAGTGAAGAAGGAGTAGCACCAAGGCAGTTGCCACATCAAAATGAGGGCGACTGTGATGCCTAAAAATATCTTGCTAAAGCGTATCATTGTTCTGTGTTTAATAGTTTGTGTATCCGTTTAATCCTGTTTGCCCATCTTGAAGCGGTTGATGGAGAGCCACGAGAAACTGATGCTCAGCAGAGTGAAGAGCACCATCCAAGGCAAGAATCCAGTGTAGGCCTCGGGCAAGGTGGAGAGGAAGAACACCCGCAGGACGAGCAGCGTCACTATGAAGTTAAGCACGCGACATTTCCATGTCGGCTCCAGACAAATCCAAGCCACCAACAGGTAAGACTCCACACCGGCCAGATACCATGGTATGGCCGTGAGCAACACCCGGTTGTAGAGTTCTGGTGCGAGGATGCCCTGCAGATAAGCGAACATCAGGATGAAGTTGGTAGCGAAGCAGACACAGAGGGCCACGATGCCGTAGAGCAACATGAAGTTGACCATCTTCAGCTGCGGGTAAGGCAGGTGGAGCGTCAGCTTCAGACACTTACGGTACATCTCGGGCACGAACTGCACCACAGCGAAGAGGATGCCCACCAACAGGGGCACATACTGAATTAACTCGATGAAAGTGGTATCCTTCATCAACATAATCTCCCACACGTGGGCCACACCCTTCAGGTTGACCACCTTATTGATGCGCAGCATAGCGTATCCGGCAAATCCTAGGGTCACTACCAAGGCCAAGAGCGAATACCAGCGCGTCTTTATCCATTCCTTATAAAATATAGCGTTCATCTTTCTTTCGTATTTACCAATCAATATTTTCCGGTCAAGCCGATGAAGGCATCTTCCAGGTTCACACTCTCACACTTCAGGTCCTCGTAGGGAACGTTGAGTGAGCGGAGGCTATTCTCCACCTCGTCCTTGGTGAGGAACGAGAACGTTTCCAGTTCAGTGCGGATAACCGAGGGGTGGTAGAAGCGCTTGTCCTCGGGCATCACGTAGCCTTCTGGCACCTTGCAGGTGAAGCGGTGCAGGGTGGAGAGCAACTCACCCACAGGTTGTTGCACCAGGATGCTACCGTAGTCCATGATGATGCAGTCGTCAATCAGGCGCTCCATATCCTGGATGATGTGTGAGGTGAGGAAGACGGTCTTGTTCTCGGAACGGGCATAGTCGCGCAGGTAGTCGACGAAGAGTCGGCGGTAACCAGGGTCGAGTCCCAAGGAGAAGTCGTCGAGGATAAGCAGTTCGGGGTTCTGTGCGAGGATGATGCCCAGGGCCACCTGCGAGCGCTGACCGCATGACATGCGTGAGATGAGTTGTCCGGGAGCCACCTTAAGTTTCTCCATCAAGCCATAGTAGGCATCCTTGCGCCACTGGCCGGGGTAGAAAGCCGAGTAGAATTTCTCTATCTCACGGATGGTCATGAACTGATACTGCACATGGCCTTCGATAAGCAAACCGATGTTCTTACGCAGTGAAGGTTGCATGTGGCTAATCTCTTCGCCAAAGATGCGGCACTCGCCGGAGCGCGGTTGCAGATATCCGCTCAAGATGTTGATAGTGGTCGTTTTTCCCGTTCCGTTCTTTCCCAAGAGACCCAGTATGCGTCCTTTGGGAACATTGAAACTCAGATTCTCGTAAATCATCCGCTTACCGTAGTAGTGCGTCAGATTCTTGCATTCAATGATATTCTCCATATCCGTTATATGTCTATTTACCAAATTCGTGTGTGTAAGTCTTTGTACCAGAATGTTTCAGCCCGCAAAGTTAGAGTTTAAAGAGTTTCGTGCAAATACCCATAAGTAGGTATTTATGTTATTTAAAATAGTATCACAGTTACCTTGTGACTATCAGACGCCCGCAGTTATACACAAAAAAAGAGAGCTACATCGCTGTAACTCTCTCTGCTCTTGTGGTGCCAACGGGAATCGAACCAGTGACACAAGGATTTTCAGTCCTTTGCTCTACCAACTGAGCTATGGCACCATCGTTTACGGCTGCAAAGGTAAGCACTTTTTCTGAACCTCCAAATATTATATGCAAAAAAGTTCATTTTTTCTTAGGTCGTTTCAAAAATAACCTCTATCTTTGCAACCGCAAAATCGGAAAGTAGCGCAGTTGGTAGCGCACTACGTTCGGGACGTAGGGGTCGGGCGTTCGAGTCGCCTCTTTCCGACGATCAAGGGAATGATACCGCTTAGGTACGTTCCCTTTTTTGTTACCCTTTTGAAGGCCCTTGAGCATAGGGCCTTCGAAAAAAATAGGTATAAAGCCAACCCGGGACGAGTATCACCAACGAATGTATGATGGAATCGTTAAACAACCTATAGAATACTCCGCCGCACAACATGAGCCGAATATTTTCATTACCTTTGCCTTGTCAAAATCTAAACTTTCTTACAACGGCTTATTATGAAAAGGTATTCTATTGTTTTCATTATGATGTGCCTGCTGGCAGTGGCAGGCTTTGCCCAACAGGCAAAATATGTATTCTACTTCATCGGCGACGGCATGGGTGTGAACCACGTCAACGCAACCGAGGTGTTTCAAGGTGAAATGGAAGGGCGACGCAACCCTACGCTCTTGCTTATGAGCACATTCCCCTACACAACAGTGGCCACCACCTACTCAATGAGCAACCGTGTGACAGACTCGTCAGCATCGGGCACAGCCTTGGCCACAGGACACAAGACGAACAATGGTGTTCTGGGTATGCTACCCGACAAACAGACTGCCGTAAGCAGCATCGGTGTGTGGGCAAAGAAGCAAGGGGCACGGGTAGGTGTCAGCACATCCGTGAGCATCGACCACGCCACCCCGGGTGCCTTCTATGCACACCAACCCAACCGGAACAGTTATTATGAGATAGGCAAACAGCTCGCCTCGTCGGGCTTCGACTTCTTCGCCGGGTCGGACTTCCTACAACCTACAGGCAAGAAGCATGACCAGCCGAGTCTCTACAAAATCGTGGAGGAAGCGGGCTACACCATCTACCGCGGATACGATGCCTACAAGAAGGGCGGGCAGAAAGAGAAGGTTCTGCTGTTGCAGCCCGAAGGCAAACTGGCCAAGTCGCTCCCCTACGCCATTGACCGACAGGCGGACGATATGAGTCTGCAGCAGATTGTGAAGGCAGGCATCGATTTCTTCTCGCGCGACCTATCGAAAGGTTTCTTCTTCATGATAGAGGGTGGACAGATTGACTGGGCCAACCACAGCCACGATGCCGGCACGATGGTGCAGGAGGTTAAAGACCTCGACCAAGCGGTAAAAGAGGCTTACCAGTTCTACCTGCAGCACCCCGACGAGACGCTGATTGTGATAACCGCCGACCACGAGACCGGTGGTCTGGGATTGGGAATCAACAACATCTATGACTTGAATACCAAGGTGCTCGCCGAGCAGAAAATGAGCGAGCGGGTGTTCACCACCTACCTGAACTCGTTGCGCAAGGAGACGAAGAACAAGGTGACTTGGGAGATGGTGGAGAAGGCGCTGAAGGAGAACTTCGGCTTTTGGAACCAGATAAAGCTGACCAGCAAGCAGGAGGAGAGTCTAAAGCAGATTTATAAGGAATCGTTCAGCGACAAGGAGGTAGCACTGAAAGAGAGTGAGTACCAGAAGGACGAACCCCTGTCGGCAGCAGCAATAAAGATTATGAGCGAGCAGGCACTGCTGGGCTGGACCAGTGGAGGCCACACAGCCGAATGGGTGCCGGTGTTCGCTATCGGTGCCGGTGCCAACTTGTTCTGCAAGCGGACAGACAATGCGGAGATTCCTCGTCTCATCGCCAAAGCGGCTGGATACATTCCCGAATAAACACACAGTGCGTCATCACTCGAAGGTGACGTAATGCGATAAACGCTTCAAGTCTTTCTCAGTGAACTCCTCGTAGGTGGAGAGTTGGGAAAGACTTTTTAGTTTCCCATACTTGCGCCGATGCTCCACGATGGCCTTGGCTTGATAGAAGTTGAGGTAGGGATGACTGCGCAGACGCTCCACATCCATCCGGTTGATGGACAGAATTTGCTTAGGCTGCGACGACACACTGAACCAGCGGTGGACAGAGTCGGGCAAGGAGTTGATCTCCCGCAGCTGCTCCACGGAGTAGAATCCACCCAACCGAGCACGGTAGGCAACTATCTGTCGGGCATAGCCACTGCCAATGCCGGGCACACGCTTAAGCTCCGTAGTGTCGGCCTGGTTGAGGTCGACGATGGTCCCCTCGGGATATTTCTCTGCCCGTTCCCATCGGGGAACCGGAGGAACAGACTCAGTCGCCGGGGTCGGCAAGGTATCCGTAACACGGACCTTCTGCTGTGCGAGGTACTCCTCCCCTATCACAATGTAAGGCTTCAGCTGCACATACTGATCCGTGGAGAGTCCATAGATTTTGGCAAACGACTCCACGGTGCGAAACGCACCACCCTTGTCCCGATAACGGAGGATGTTGCGGACCACATATCTAGGGAGCCCCAGCCGGGAGAGTTGCAGAGAATCGGCCTCATTGGGGTCGAACCGGGACAACACCGATGGCTCTTGAGAGGCAGATGGGGTACGCTGATAGGTTCTCCTACTCCTCTTCTTATCACCCAGACAGGCCAACATAGAGTCCAGGCGCACACTGTCGGCAGCGGCCAACGGCCGCTTGGGAGTACCGATGATGCCCAGCCGGCAGCAACACAAGATGGCAGCCAGGATCATCACCAACACAGAGAGCACAATGACACCTCGGCGCTCCGACTTCGAGAGATAGAAAAACCAGTCCCTCATCAATTAAAAGATACCCAGTTCCTTGAGGAAGATGACGGCGATAGCCACTGGGGCGATGAATTTCAAAATGAAGACATAGACCCGGAAGAATGGAACACGCAGGGTGCCTCCGTTGCTCACCTCATCGTACAACACCTTGCGATCGAGCACCCATCCGGTGAAGATGGAGATAAACATGCCGCCGATAGGCAACAGAATCTTGGCCGTGACATAATCGAACAGGTCAAAGAATCCCATATTGAAAACGGTGCAATGCTGGAGCACACCCAGTGAGAGAGAGCTCAACACACCCAGGAAGAGGCAGAAGGCTGATACCCAACGGGCACCGACCTTACGCGACATGCCGAACTCCTCGTGGGCAAAGGCGGTCACCACCTCGTGGATAGATATGGTGGAGGTAAGGGCTGCCAAGGCCAACAGCACGTAGAACATCACGGCGAATAGCCATGCCAACACCGGCATACCGGCAAAGGCCTGCTGGAACACATTGGGCAACGTGATGAAGATGAGCGAAGGACCGGCATCGGGACTGATACCTACAGAGAAGGCTGCGGGGAAGATAATCAGTCCGGCCAGAATGGCTACCAAGGTATCGATGGTGCCCACACCCAGCGCGGTGCGCGACAAGTTGGTCTCCTTACTGAAATAGGAGGCGTATGTGCAGAGGCATCCCATACCCAGGCTCAATGAGAAGAATGCCTGGCCCATGGCCCCGAAGAATACGCCACTGTTGATTTTCGAGAAGTCGGGCTTCAGCAAGAACTCCAGGCCCTTGGAGGCGTTGGGCAGCGAGATGGAGCAACAAGCCAAGATGATGACCAGGACGAAAAGCATGGGCATCAGCACCTTGGCGGATCGCTCAATACCCTTCTCCACACCTTTCACTACCACAAAATGGGTTACGAACATGAAGACGCAGAGCCAAAGTAACGGACGCCACGGGTCTTGCGAGAACGAGGAGAAAGCCTGCGTGAAATCGTCGGGGGTCTTCCCGGCAAAGCCTCCACAGCCTGCCTCCAGAATGTACTCCAAGGTCCAGCCAGCAACCACTGAGTAGTAACCAAGTATCAAGAAGCCAGTCAAGACTCCCATATAACCAATCCAACGCAGGGAAGATTTGGGGGCCAATATGCGGTAAGCACGGGCCGTGTTGGCACGCGAACGGCGACCGATGGCAAATTCGGATATCATTACCGGCATGCCTAACAAGAGGACGCAGGCGATGTAGACCAAGATGAAGGCCGCCCCGCCATGCTGACCCGTTTCGTAGGGGAAACGCCAGATATTACCTAAACCCACAGCGGAACCCGCTGCCGCCAATATGGCAGCCAACTTGCTACCAAAGTTCGCCCTCTCAGTGCTCATAATTACTCTATATTATTCGTTTTCTCTTTCGTACCTGTCAACTCACGTCCCGTCGTGGAATGACTTCATCCATCCCGTTTGCTGTACACAGATTGAAAGAATTGATGCTTATATTTTAATAATTGTGCAAAAGTAGCAAAAGAAAAGTTTGATGCTGCACATCTGAGGTGTAAATATTGTAAAGGGAACGTGAATCCATCGATGCGGCAACGCATTATCGATGGGAAATCCTTACTTTTGCAGTCTATAATACCTATTATAAATAGCTCAACAGAATGAAGACCTTTATCAAGCACTATCCACTGACGCTGCTGGTCGTATGCGCCATCTGCGTGTTGTCGCTCTGCAAAATGCCGGAGACGGAGCTGGACGATGTCCCATTCATCGACAAATGGACGCATCTGATTATGTACGGCGGGCTGTGCAGCGTCATCTGGCTAGAATATGCCAAGCATCACCGCCCCGTGGTACTCTGCCGTCACCTTTGGTGGACGATAGTGTTCCCGCTAGCCTTGAGCGGTCTGATGGAGATTCTGCAAGCGTACTGCACCGAGACCCGCAACGGCGACTGGATGGATATGGCCGCCAACAGCCTAGGCGTAGCGCTAGGCACAGCCCTCGGCTACCTAGTCATCACCCCAGTCGTACATCGGATACTAAAGAATTACCAAAAATAAATTATTTTTGGTAATTTTACAAAGCTGTGAGCTATAACCAGTTAGACAGGCTCCCAGAAAAGCGGACTTGCGTTTGCCTTATACGAGGCAGACACAAATCCGCTAACTTATCGGTAACGAAGCGAGGGAGGGAGCTTGTCCCCGCCCTGATGTTATCACATAACGGAGAAAACAACAATGCCGATGACGGCCAACACAATCAGTCCGATGAAGATACCATTGACTACCTTCTCGGCTTGTTTCTCCTGACGTTTCTCGCGGGCTTCGCTTCTTTTAGATTTATTGTTACTCATATAGCATTTATATTTAAGTTGTTAACTTTCTGAATCAGAGAACTCCATCAGATAGGCTTTGATGAACTCATCTATCTTGCCGTCCATCACTCCGCTCACGTCGGAGGTCTGGTAGTTGGTACGGTGGTCCTTCACCCGGCGGTCGTCGAAGACGTAGCTGCGTATCTGCGAGCCCCACTCTATCTTCTTCTTACCCGCCTCTATCTTGGCCTGCTCGGCCATGCGGTGCTGCAGTTCCTTGTTGTAGAGAATGGAGCGCAACTGACGCATGGCATTCTCCTTGTTCTTGGGTTGGTCACGCGTCTCGGTGTTCTCGATGAGGATTTCCTCTTCCTCACCGGTATAGGGGTCCTTGTACTGATAGCGCAGACGCACACCTGACTCCACCTTGTTGACGTTCTGTCCACCGGCGCCACCGGAGCGGAAGGTATCCCACGACACACAGGCGGGACTGATGTTCACCTCGATGGAGTCGTCCACCAACGGGGTGACAAAAACTGACGAGAAGGAGGTCATGCGCTTGCCTTGGGCATTGTAGGGAGAGACACGCACAAGGCGGTGCACACCATTCTCACCTTTGAGGTAACCGAAGGCGGAATCGCCCTTAATCTCCATCGTCACCGACTTGATGCCGGCCTCATCACCTTCCTGCAGGTTGGCAATGGTGACCGTGTAACCATGGGTCTCACCCCAGCGCATGTACATACGCATCAGCATGGAGGCCCAGTCCTGACTCTCAGTACCGCCGGCACCGGAGTTGATCTTCAGCACGCAATCCATCTGGTCGGCTTCCTGGCGCAGCATATTCTTCAGTTCCAACGCCTCCACTGCCTTGATGGCTTTCTGATAGGCATCGTCCACCTCGCCTTCGCTCACCAGCTCGTCTTTATAGAAGTCGAAGGCCAATGCCAACTCGTCGGCCAGCACCTTCACTTCGTTGTAACCTTCTATCCACGCCTGCAGCGACTTTACTTTCTTCATCTGTGCCTCGGCGGCTTTGGCATCGTCCCAGAAGCCGGGGGCTTGGGTACGTAGCTGCTCCTCCTCCACCTGTATCAGCTTGGAGTCGATGTCGAGGTAACGTTTCAGCGCCTCAGTGCGCTCTTTTATATTTTTGAGTTGCTCTATTGTAATCATATTTGCAAAGGTAACGGAAAATATTAAAAGGGAAAGAGCAATGGCAGTACAAAAATCATGATGACACCCAAGATAACCTGCAAGGGCAGGCCGACCTTGATGTAATCCATGAAGGTGTACTTACCGGGGTTCATCACCAACGCGTTGGGCGGGGTGGAGAACGGAGAGGCGAAACACATGCTCGCTCCCAAGGTAACGGCGAAGAGGAACGGATAGGGACTGACACCCAACTGCACGGCCGAATGGAGGGCGATGGGGGCCAGCAGCACAGCCGTGGCCGTGTTGCTGATGAACATGGTCATCAGCGAGGTGGTGAAATAGATGCCTGCCAGCAGGGCGGTCGGTCCGTATTCACCCAGTCCGTTGACCAGCGTAGTGGATATGTAGTTGGAAGTGCCAGTCTTCTCCAATGCCAACGACATGGGCAACATGCCGGCAATCAGTACGATGCTCTCCCAGTTTATAGTCTTGTAGGCAGCTTCCATATTGCGGATGCACCCAGTGAGAATCATCAGGATGCCGGCTATCATCACGGCCGTCACGGGGGCGATGGGGATAAAGTCGAACACCATCATGCAAACCATCAACAACATGATGGCTCCTGCCAAGGGAGCTTTATAGTCGAGGGTCACCTTAGTGGCCTCCTCCAACGGCTGACCGAGGACCACCCAATCGGCATCCTCTTTGCTAAGTCGGGCAATGTCATTCCAGGCACCTTGCACCAACAGCACGTCGCCGCTGTGCATCTTCTCGTCCTTCAGGTCGCGTAGCAGATACTCGCGCTTACGGCGGATACCCAAAACGTTGACGTTGAACTTCGACCGGAGGCCGGAGTCTTTCACCATCTGGTTGATGAGTCGGGACGAGGGCATGAGCAGTATCTCGGCAATGCCGATATCATAGAAGTCAACCGTGGCCTGCTTCTTATCCTCGGTTGTGTGGAAGTCCACCACATCGAGTCCATAGGTCTCGGCTAGTTGGTTCACTTGCGCGAACTCACCCATAATGTAGATAATGTCGTTCACCTGGAACTGCAAGGTGGGGTCGGCCAGGTTTTGGCTGATGGAGTTGAGTAGCTTGGCCTTGGGGTTCGTCTCGCGGCGTATCTCCAGAATATTTAGTCCGTAGCGGTTGCGTACATCGAGCTCTTTCACGGTCTTGCCTACGACCGACGAGGACGACTTCACCTTCAGGCGGAAGAGGTTATCGGCCAACTGATACTCGGAGACCAACTCGTTGAGCGACTTGCCACGGGTAGTGGTCTCGTCGTCCTTACCGCTCTTCTTCGAGAGGAACCATTTAGTGAGAGGCAACAACACCACGATACCCACCACCACACAGATGATGCCCACGGGGAGGAACGAGAAGAAGGACAACGGCTCGTAACCTGCGCCGGTGAGTGTGTCCTGTATCACCAAGTTTGGAGGGGTACCAATGAGGGTCATCATACCACCCATGCTGCTGGCGAAGGCCAGTGGCATCAGCAGACGCGACTGGTTCATACCGGCCCCTACGGCCAGGCTCACTACGATGGGCAGCATCAAGGCCACCGTGCCGGTGTTGCTGATGAATGCGCCAATGGCGGAGGTCACCACCACGACCAGAATGAAAAGTCGTAGTTCGCTGGTGCCTGCCAGCTTCAGTATCTTACCACTAATCATCTTGGCCAGTCCGGTCTGGAAGATGGCGCCACCCACCACAAACAGTCCAATCATCATGATGACGACGTTGCTGGAGAACCCCGACAATGCCTCCTCGGGAGTGAGAATGTTGAAGATGAGTAGCAGGACCAACGAACAAAGAGCCACCAGGTCGGAGCGTACCTTACCACTGACGAAGAAGACGGCCGAGAGGGCCAGGATAACCAATGTTGTAATCATGGGCTGAAAAAGAGTTTTACGGGTTATACATTATATATATAATAGGTAATACATCAGACAAGAGGCATCAGTCCGCATACATCTTGTCTATTTCTTTCGCGTAGTTTTGGTAGAGCACCGGGCGACGTATCTTCAGGGTGTTGGTCAGCTCGCCGCGCTTCATGCTGAAGGGCTCGGGCAACAGGACAAACCGTTTCACCTGTTCATAGTGGGCCAACTGCTGCTGCAGGGTGTCGATGCGGTCCCTGAAGAGTTCTATCACCGCCTCCTGCTGGAGCAGGTCGGAGAGGTCGCGGTAGGCGATATGTCTGCTAGCGGCATATTCCTCCACCAGTTTATAGTTGGGGATGATCAGTGCCGAGACGAACTTACGCCGGTCGGCAATGACGGCTATCTGGTCGATGTAGCGGTCCACCACCAGCTTACTTTCGATGGCCTGCGGAGCGATGTACTTGCCATTGGAGGTCTTGAAGAGGTCCTTCAACCGATCGGTCAGGAAGAGCGTGTCGCCATCCAGATAGCCCACATCGCCCGTATGGAACCACCCATCGGCATCGATAGCCTGACGAGTGACGGCCTCCTTTTTGTAGTAGCCTTTCGTGATGGTCTTTCCGCGCAGCAGAATCTCACCGTTGTCGCCTATCTTCACCTCCACGCTAGGCATCACCCGGCCCACCGAGCCAATGACGTACTGCGGCAGGTCGTCGCACGACACCGTAGCGGTGGACTCCGTGAGTCCGTAACCAGCCACCATGTTGATACCTACGGAGTGGACGAACTCCTCCACGGCCTGCGGTATGGCGGCACCGGCTGTGGGGAAGAAATTGCCGTTCTCGATACCTATCGTGGTCTTCAGCAGTTGATAGGCAGTCTTCTCATAGAACTTATATTTCATAGTGAGCCACATGGGCGGCTCCTTGCCGATGCGTTTATAATCGAGGTTGTAGGCACGGCCCACCTTCACGGCATCCTCGAACAACCAGCGTTTCATGCCGTTGGCGGCGTGAATCTGCTCCAGCACACCGGCGTAGACCTTCTCCCAGAACCGGGGGACGGCGCACATGCAAGTAGGATGCACCTCCTTGATGGTCTTCTGGATGTCCACGGGCCGAAGATTCACACAGATTTCGCAGCCTACCACAAGGCAATAGTAGATCCATGCCTTCTCAAAGATGTGCGTCAAGGGGAGGAAGTTCATGATGACATCCTTATCGGTGAGGTTGGTGAGACGAATCTTGTGGATGCGGAACGCCTCGTTGTAACAAGAGTGATGGAGCATCACTCCCTTGGACTCGCCTGTGGTGCCGGAGGTATAGAGGATGTTGGCCAAATCGTCCGTGGTAGCGCCAGCTGCCCGCTGTTCCACCTCGGGCAGTCGTTTGCACTGCTCGTCCAACTTCAGGAAGTCGGAGAAGTAGACGGAGACGCAATCCTCAGGGTTGCGCTGCACACCCGGGTCGAAGATGATGACCTTCTGCAGCGAAGGGCAGAGGCTGTGTATGCGGTAGGCCACGTCGTACTGATACTGTTCGCCCACAAAGAGGAAGCGGATGGAGGCATCGTTGACGATATACTGAGCCTGTGCCTCGGAACTGGTGGCATAGAGCGGTATAGTGACCGCCCGGTTGGCGAAGGCCGCGAAGTCCATGTAGAGACATTCGGGCATGTTCTGCGAAAAGATGCCGATGTTCTCCTGCACCTCCACTCCCAGGGAATAGAGGGCACAAGCGGCCTCGTCGATGATATTGGAGAACTGACGCCATGTGACAGAAATCCATTGTGCGGTTTGATAATCGCGGTGGCGGAGAGCCACACGGTCTTCATACTTGTCGGCCTGCCGACGGATAAGCGCAGTTAGTTGAGGAGTTTCACCCATTGTCATAGTTTTTATTTCGCTACAAAGGTAATGATTTTAGGCAGCAGAATCGCAAACCCTACTCAATATTTTGACTAGACAGCATTTATCTTTCCCCTTTTCTGCGTACATTTGCCGTAAATTAAGCATTGAAAGAATGATGACAGATATAGAAGAGCTGACCAGCGAAGCGGTGCGCTTGCTGAAAGCGTTGATTAAGACCCCCTCGGTAAGCCGCGAGGAGGAGGAGGCTGCCAATGTGTTGCAGGAGTTTATCGAGGAGAGTGGTGTGCTGGCCAACCGCAAGGGTAACAACGTGTGGTGCGTCAGTCCGATGTTCGACCTCCACCGTCCTACCATCCTGCTCAACTCGCATATCGACACCGTGAAGCCGGTGGCCGGATGGATGAAGCGCCCATTCGAGCCGACCGAGATCAACGGGAAGCTGTATGGACTGGGCAGCAACGACGCAGGGGCCAGCGTTGTGTCGCTCTTCCAAGTGTTCAAGGAGCTTTGCAAGAAACAACAGGCCTACAACCTCATCTACCTAGCCTCGTGCGAAGAGGAGGTGTCGGGCAAGAACGGCATCGAGAGTGTGTTGCCCATCCTGCCACACATCACCATGGCCGTCGTGGGAGAACCCACAGAGATGCAACCGGCCATTGCCGAGAAGGGACTGATGGTGCTGGACGTGACAGCCTACGGGAAGTCGGGCCATGCGGCACGTGAGGAGGGTGACAATGCCATCTACAAGACGTTGGCAGACATCGAGTGGTTCCGCGACTACCGGTTCGAGAAGGTGTCGGACCTGCTGGGACCCGTGAAGATGAGCGTCACACAGATCAATGCCGGTACCCAACACAATGTGGTGCCCGACCGCTGTACCTTCGTGGTGGACATCCGCAGCAACGAGCTCTACTCTAACGAGGAGCTGTTCGGCCTCATCCAGCAGCACATCCAATGTGAGGCTAAGGCGCGGTCGTTCCGGCTCAACTCCTCACGCATCGACGTGTCGCATCCGTTTGTGCAGCGGGCCGTGGCACTGGGGCGTGTACCCTTCGGTTCCCCCACCCTGTCCGACCAAGCGCTGATGTCGTTCCCCTCCGTCAAGATGGGTCCGGGACGTTCGTCACGCTCGCATACCGCGGACGAGTACATCGTCATCCGTGAAATAAGCGAGGCCATCGAACTCTATCTGAAGATATTGGACGGCCTAAGGATTTAAGAAGAAGTGAGTGTGGATGTTAGTCCAGTTTGGAGAGATGGTCCTTCCAGTACCATTTCTTCCAAGCGAAGGACTTACGCATAACCGGGTAGGCAGCGTCGTCGTGGTTGAGGGCAGCCTCGTAGTCGAAGGCGGAGTGGCCTTTTGCCTTGTACTCAATCCAATAGAGGATATGGTACATGAGGAACGGCAGCACAACGAAGAAGAGTGAGCCAAACACACAGAGGATGGCGGTAGGTATGACGGAGGCCCAGAAGCATTCGGAATATTGCTGACGATGTATCTTCATCTCCAAAGAGATGTCCATAGGCAGGAAGCCGGACTCTGTCGTATATGTGATTCCGAACAAAGTAATGAAACACTTATTTCGTTTCCCCTTAAGAAAATACTTCGCCAAACGACTGTTGTATACTATCATACACTATATTTATCTTGATATTATTCAACTATTCCGCACTAATAACTGAGCCACAATTACCTAGCACTTATTAAAACACATGCAAAGGTACGCCAATAGATTATCTCCACAATAACTTTCGCTACGGATTTTGTACCCTGTTTTACTTATTTAACCATGCCGCCCGCCTCGTTTTACCCCCCCCAATGCCCAAAAAAGCGGTAATTTATCTTGTCGGGCATGCTATCTGGATAGGATAAGTCAGCAAGCGAGGGTGTCAACTATATGTTTACGACCTACGGTCAAAGAGGCAGTTGAGTATACGGACAAAGGCACCAGACTGCAGGTAATTAGTTATGACAAATTACGACAATTATCTTTAGAGGCCGTTCTGGGTACTTCACCCCCTTGCTTAGTTGTCCAACCAGACTTCGGGATTGAGCTTGGTGGTCTCCTTACGGAGTTGGAAATGGAGGACTGTGTTGCCTGTGGCGTCGGTGCTGACCGTACCGATGCTCTGCTTGGTATCCACATGTTGTCCACGCGAGACGGAGGTGGAGGCCAAGTTGCAATAGACGGAGATGTACTGACCGTGGCGAATCAACACGTTGGCCGTGCCGTTGTATTGGAATACGGCAGACACCTCGCCGGCAAAGATGGCACGTGCCTTCGCACCCCTCTGGCCTTTGATGTCTATACCTTTATTATCTAGCTTCACATATTTGAGTCCCGTCACCTCGTGGGTGCCATAGTGGCTCACGATAAGGTAGGGCCCGGTGATAGGCGGCGGCAACTTACCCCGGTTTTTCTCGAAGGACCCTGAGAGTTTACGATCGCTCTTATTGGCCTCGTAGACCTCCATCTTACCCGGCTTGGTCTTGGTGGTAGTGCCCTTCTTGTTTCCTTTCTTCGCTTCGGACTTCGACTCCGTGCGGGCCGTGGCTTTCTGCTGGTCACGCTTTTTGGCGGCGGCCAGTTCCTGCTCTATCAAGCGATCTATCTGGTTGTTGAGTTGTTGTGCTTGTCTGCGCTTACGCGCCAGCTCGTTCTGCAACCCCTTCTGTTTCTTCTGCAGGTTGTTGACCAGTGTACGCTGTTGCTTCTCCTGTTGCTGCAGCTTGCCCTGCTCCGCCTCCTTAAGGGAGAGCAGGCTGGTCTTCTCCTTGCGTGCCTGCTCCAGTTCTTTCTTCTTGGCGGTCAGCTGCTCTTGTTTTCTCATCACCTCCTCGCCCTGTATGCGCTGGTAGGTGGCATACTCTCGCACATAGCGTAGGCGGCGCAGGGTTTGGCTCAGCGTCTGGGCGGAGAAGATGAACATCAGCTTCTCCTGAATGGTACGGTTCTTATAGATATACTTCACCGATGCCTCATAGTTGTCCTGGTTCTGCTTCAGCTCCTTCTTCAATTTATTGAGTTGTTTCTGCAACAGATAAATCTCGTTGTTCATGGTCTTCACGTCCTTCTCTATCTGTCCGATGAGTTTCTTACGGGCAGCTATCTGGCCGGAGATGAGCGACAGGTCGCTGAGCTGACTCTTCACATCCTTCTTGGTGGAGAGCAGCAACGATTCCGATCGGGATATGTCCTCCTGCAACTCGCCCCGTTTGTTCTGTAGTTCCTTGATGGTCTTATTGGTCTGGGCAGGGAGCGAGCTGAGCGACAGCAAAGCAACAATCAGCAACAGTATCCGTTTCATGACTAAAGTTTTAATAACAGTTTAAGGATGTCCTCGGTAGTCATCGGCTTGTATTTGGCGGAGACCTTGGTGCGGGTTTCCCAGTCGTCATCGGCACGCACATTGCTCAGCCGCAGGGTGATGGTGGCGGGGTGCTTCAGTCCCTCGAGGTCTATCTGCATCTTTCCAGGGAACTGTTTGGTCTCCACGGGTGAGAACTCGTCGTAGTTCCAGTTGAGCTGGTAAGAGGGTGTAGCACTGATCTCGGTCTTCTGCAGCAGTCCATCGGCCAGCGATGTATAGAAGCGGGTAGAAAGCAGACGGGTGGACTTGCCGGTCAGCACTGCCTGCTGGGCTTCCTTGGTGACGCTGAACGACTTGCTGTCGCCTGTGGTCACTTGAGAGCCACCGGGCAGGAAGAGCTCGTTCCAGAATAGGGCCTGCAGGGTGTAGAAGTTGATGCCGGCCTCGTTGAGAAAGTCGAGGTTGCCATACGAGGCCCTGACGTACTGCTTGTTGATGCGGTCCACCACCAGCACCTCGTCGGCGGTAAACTCGATGCGGGCCGCCTCCACCAGTCCGAAAGCGACCAGCGAGAGTTGTATCACGTCGTTGCGTTTCATGCGGAGGTTACCGCCCAGAGAGACTTGCTTGCCATTGATGTCCAGGGAAAACTTCATCTTCCCCGTGACAGCCTCGCACGTAAGGGCATTGTCTATCACACCGGAGACGTAGAGGGCACCCTCGGCGCTACTCAAGTTGCCGGAGGCGAGACCGCTCTTCGTGGTCTTACACGAGGCCAGCAGCACGGCGCACAACAGCACCCAACCATATTTCATGAATGACTTCATTCGGCAATGTATCTTTTTTGTTTAATCTTCTTATCCAATGTCTTCGAGTCGTGTTCCAAGGCAGCGGCACGCTTCCAGTAGTCGAGCGCCGCATTCTTCTCGCCACACATATAATAGATGTCACCACAATGCTCGAGCACGGTGGAACTATCGTCGCCGGCCCCGTTCTTCATGGCCTCGTCGATGTAGATGCGCGCCTCGGAGTAGCGTTCTTTCTCGAAGAGTATCCAGGCATAGGTGTCGAGGTAGGTGCCGTTGTTGGGCTCGGCCTTCACGGTGCGGTAGCTCATCTCCTCGGCCTTGTCGAGCTGTTCCTTGCTCAGCGAGAGGTAGTAGGCGTAGTTGTTGAGGGCACTGATATTGGCTGAGTTGTAGACCAGGCAGGAGTCGTATGACTCAAAGGCTTTCTCTTTCTGCTGCTTCTGATAATAGATGTCACCGGATATCTCGTAGAAGGTGGAGACGAGGTTCTTGTCGCTCTCGGCGGTCACCTGCTTCAGTCCACGTTGGAAGGTCAACAGGGCCTCATCCTTCTGGTCGGTCTGGTAATAGGATACGCCCAAGTAGTAGTAGAACTCCAGTATCTCGGGGTTGTAGTCCGTTGCCGGGCGACAGATGGTGATGGCTTCGTTGTAGTCGTCCTTCTTCACCGCATAGCGGAGCAGCTCCAAGCGGGCGGCGGTATTGTCGGGCTCGATGGAGAGGATGTGGTTGAGCACCGGCTTCAGCACCTCTTCGCCCATCTGTTTGCTGGCAAGATACTGCGCACAGAGCATACTGAGGTCGGCATTGTCGGTCTCCTGCGCCATCAGCTGACGGAAGAGGGACATCACCTTCACGGTATCCTGTTTGGCCTGCTCGGCACGGATAATCACTTGGCGCATCATATCCAATTTGGTAGAGGTGTCGAGTTTGGGGTTGAGCAGTACCGTGTCCATCTGGGTGCGGTAGAGCGAGTCTTGTCCGCACTTCTCGTAGTAGGATGCCAACAAGAGTTGGGCCATGGTGTTGTCCGGCTCTTCACGAAGCATGGACTGCACCACGTCATAGGCCTCCTCCACCCGTTCGTTGTTGAGATAGGTATCGCCCAACAAGGCTTGGTAGTGCAAGTCGTTGGGATACTCCTTGGCCAAGCTCTCTATCTCGTTGAATGCCTTCTCCTTGTCGTCGAGGTTCTGATACATGCGGAACTTCTCCATGCTGATCTGTTCGGACTTACCCTCCTTCACCTCCAAACGGTCGAGGGCGTTCACCACATCGGCGTAGCGCTTCTCGCGACCGTAGAGGTCCACCAGCACCACCAGCGCGTCGCTGCGCTTGGGGAACTGACTGGCTATCTGTTCATAGGCATCAATGGCCTTGGCGGTGAGTCCGCGCTGTTGATAAAAGGCCGCCAGGCTCTGTCGATACCAGAGGTTGTCGGGCGACAGTTGCACAGCCTTTTCCAAGAGGCCTTGTGCCCAGTCGGGCTGGTTCAGATAGAGATGAAAATGAGCCAGCTCATAGAGCACTACGGCCGAGTTGGGCTGCAACTCCAAGCAACGGTTATAGAGTTCATAGGCGGTGTCGAACTCGCCCTTCTCCTTCACGCGGGTGGCTTCGAGGAAGAGGTAGTCGAACTTGCGCTGCTCCTCATCCGACAGGGAGAGAGCATGCAGCTGTGCGTCGGCACTGCCCTTCCGCACAGATTTGGAAGAACCGCAAGCCACGCACACCAGCGCGAGGGCCACCAGACAACCGCCCCACCAACTGTATCTTCGTTTCATGCGTTTATTGTTTACCGGTGTGGCCAAAGCCACCTTCACCGCGTTCTGTCTCCTCGAGGAGTTCCACCTCGCTCCACTCCGCCTGCTCGTGGCGGGCTATCACCATCTGGGCAATGCGCTCGCCGTCCTCTATCACGAAATCCTCGTTGGAGAGGTTTATCAGGATTACGCCCACCTCGCCGCGATAGTCGGCATCGATGGTGCCGGGGGCATTGAGCACGGTGATGCCTTTCTTCAGTGCCAGTCCGCTGCGGGGGCGCACCTGGGCCTCGTAGCCTGCGGGCAGGGCCATGAACAGGCCTGTGGGTACCAGGCAACGTTGCAGGGGTTTCAGCACGATGGGTTCACTCAGATTGGCTCGCAAATCCATGCCTGCCGACTGCGTCGTAGCGTACTGTGGCAGGGGGTGTTTCGACTTATTGATTACTTTTATTTCCATATACTTACGCATAGATGATGCGAAAGTAAGCATTTTCGTAAAGATATGCCGTAAGAATTAGGCTATTTTAATGCCTAAGGACAGAATACCGCATGTGGCTTCCACCGCATGCCGAGTTATTTCCGCCAGATGCCTAGTTATCGTCGGTCAGATGCCTTCTAAATAGAATGAGATGCCTTGCGGCGAAAGCCGCAAAAGAATCCCCTGACCCGAACGACCGAGCCAGGGGAAGAAACCAAAAAACCAAATACCTATTACTTCTGATAGATACGTACGTAATCGAAATAGCACTTCAGCGGGAACTGGGAGTCGTCGGGGGTACCGCCGTTGCTGCCGATAGCCAGATTCAGATAGATCTGCTGACCGAAGTTCTCACCATCGTTACCGGCATCCTTGAAAGGATTGCGCCATGAGCCTCGCCACCAATCGCTCAAGCCATTGGTGCCATTACTGGTCTTGCTCAAGTCAATCTCGTTCATCAGTTTGTCGTCGAGATAGAGACGGATATAGTCGTCGTCCCAGTCCATACGCCAGATGTGGTACTTGTCGGCCCACGTGGGGTCGTCAGCCGTGAAGTCGGTGAGCGGACAGTTGTACGAATCCCATGTGGCGCTCCAACGGGTATCGGAAGCCCAGCATGCATTGGCATGCAGACTCTGTACGCCGTTTACCAGATAGTACTCAAGCAGGTCTATCTCACCGCCCATAGGCCATTCCCAGCACCATGAGTCGCTGCTGCATCCGGTGGTCCAGATGGCAGGCCATGCACCCATGGCGGTAGGAATCTTGGCACGCACCACCATGGTTCCCTTACGGAAGCGGTAGCTGGAGACGATGCACGACGAGGTGTACTCGGCATATTCGCGCGTCTTCTTCCAAGCGTTGCCTCCGGTAGCGCTGGCATCGTAGTTGGTGTTCTTCACCTGTTCCTTGCGGCCGGTGATGACCAATGCTCCGTCTTCGCATACGCCATTCTGGTCGGAGTACCATTGCAGCTCCTCGTTACGTTGGAAGCCTTCCTCGAATCGCCATACGGTGGGGTCGGGGATGCCCGTGCCGTTGAACTCGTCGTGCCATACCAGTTTCAGTTCGGTGTCGCCGTAAGCGTCACCAATGGCAGGCTCTTCTTCCTCGGGCAGGCTGGCCGGGTCGATGGTTTCCTGCACGTAGGTCACGTAGAAGAAGAACATCATGGCATTTACTTTCGGGTTGATAGTGTAGGATGAGGAGTTCTCCACCTTCAGGGGCAACACGAAGCAGGCATCCTTGCCTTCCTTCTGTACCTGCGAGATGAGTTCGTTGGAGAATACCGTGAGACTGATGTCCTCCGACAGTGTAGAGCCTTGCGTCAGCGTCAGCTTCTTGCCGGAGAGTTGATAGTATTCCTCGGGCAACAGACGGGCACCTGCATACTTGGCATACACGCCATCCTGGGCGTTCATGGCTATCAGGCGGTTCAGACTGTCGGTGGCTACAGAAAGGTCCACCGCGGCATCTTTCTGTGCCGTGCGTTGTTGATACAACGAGAGGTTGAGGTTGTAGGTGAAGTTCTTCGCCTTGGTGTCCTCCTTCATCAGATAGGTGGTCACGTTGCACTCGGTTCCGTTCCACACGTCGAGGGCCTGGGTCAGAGCCAGCAAATTGAGGTCGAGGCTACCATTGTACGAGGCATCCTGGTTATCCTTGCAGGACGCAAGGGTAACAAAGCAGGCTGACATGCCGATAGCCATCCATTTCTTGTATATTCTGTTCATAGTCTTTCTATTCTATTTTATAGATGATTATTCCAAAGGTGCCGTCTCGGGGTCGTACACGTTCACGTCGTAGAATTCAAACTCCGCCATGTGGAAATACTTGCCTGACGAAGTGGCGGTGACGAGGAACCGGAGGTACTTGAAGCTCTTGCCCGGATAGATAATGTCGGAGGTGTAGCTGGCTCCGGATGCCGTGGGCAGTCCGCTCAAGGTCTGCGCGGTCTCCCAGTTAGTGCCGTCATCGCTGATTTGCAGTTGGGCTTCGGTGACGCGTCCGTCCTTGTTGTTCGACTTGCGGTTGTAGTACTTTATCATGAAATCCGTGTGGGTCTCCTTGAAGTCTATCTGGAAGTATTGCGGCAGGTCCTTCTGCGGACTGCTCCAACGGGTATGGAAGAAGTCGTCGTAACTGCCGTTCACCAGGTTCTTCACGGGACCTTCCGAGGGTTCTTGGTTGTCGGTACTCAACTGATCGGCCGCGATGGTCACTTTGGAGTAGGACAACGAGACAGGTGCCGCGCCGGAGCGGGCCTTCACGGTAGTCACCGCCCCGCCCTCGTCCTGGCTGTTGAAGGTCTGGAACGTGAAGGTGTAGTCGCCAAAGCGAGCCCGCGTGTCGTCAATCACCAGTTCGCTGGTGTAGCGCGAGGCGATGAGACAGACATCCTTCTGCTGAAGGAAGTCGTAGTACTTTATCTTCACATAGTCATACGCCGCATCGGTGGGAGCATCCCAGGTCAGTTTGATCTGACCGGGGAGTGCTTCGTAGTGGATAGCCGACTCGGCAAAGGCGGCAGGGGTGCTGGCGCTCCCTGTCGTGAATGCTTCCAGGTTATCGTCGCAACTGCCGAAGCCAAAGGCCAGACAAGCGGCAACCAAGGTATATCTGAAATCTATTTTCATGAGTCCATAAATTAGGGGGTTAAACATCCGTTACCATCCTGTGTTCTGCTTCAGGTTGGTGTTCTTGCGCATCTCCGTCTCGGGGATAGGATAGAGATACATCTTATCGTCCCAGGTGAGTTGCTTCACCGACGTACTGTAAGAGAAGGTGCCGTCGCTGTTCTTGGTGATGTTCATCCGCTTGATGCTGGTGAAACCACCCTCTTTCCAACGACGCACATCCCAAAAGCGGTGACCCTCGAAGGCCAGCTCCACCATGCGCTCGTTCTTATAGCGCCGCCAGAAGTCGGCTGTGCTCATGCCGGTGGGAAAGGCGGGCATACCTACGTCGGCACGTGCGCGCACCTTGTTCACAGCCTCGCGGGCGGTCAGTGTGAGTTCACCGTCCTTGGTGTCGGCACCACCGAAATAGCGGAAGGCAGCCTCGGCATAGTTGAGGTAGAACTCGCCCAAGCGGAACACCACCCAGCTGTGACGCTTGCCACCGGAACTGGTACTGGCGCTGATGTCGGTGGAGGCGTCGAGGTACTTCTTCAGATAGTATCCCGTAGGTGTGGCGTAGGGGACGGGCTGTCCGTCGCGGCCACCGTAGTAGGTCTCCAGCGGATGAGAGTTAGTGTTGGGCCACTTCTCGCCGTTCACGGCTATGGTCATGCCTAGGCGAGGGTCGCGTCCGTCGTAGGGATTGGCGGGGTCCACCTCGCTACCGTCCTTCATCTCGTAAGCGTCAACCAAGGTCTGTGTGGGACAGTTGCCTGCCTGGGCATTCTCCATGCTGATGGGGAAGTTCACCGTCTCCGGTTCGCTAGTGTCGCCTACCCTACGCACAAAGATCATCTCCGATGCCTTGTAGTTGTCGGTACCCCAGATGTCGGTGTACTTGCCCAGGCTGATACCGTTCTGTCCGCAGTACTTGATGACCTCGAGATTAGCCTCGGCGGCTTTCTTCCAAAGGGAGGCATCCTCCGTCGGGTTGAAGAGTTTGCTGGCCCGATAGAGTGAGGCACGGGCTTTCAGTGCCAAGGCGGTGCCACGGGTCACACGTCCGGTCTCGGGGTTGCTGGCCGATCCGGCGGCGTCATCCTCCAGTCCACTATAGGAGACGGGTAGCTCCGGAGCGACGGCATCGCACTCGCTCACGATGAAGTCGAACACCTCCGAGGCGGGGGTGCGGCTCAGGGAATTGGCCTCGGACTCGGTGAGCACCTGGGTGGTGAAGGGCACGTCGCCATAAGCGCGCACCAACTCGAAGTAGAAGTAAGCGCGCAGCAGACGTACCTCATACTGATAGCGGTTGTAGCGGTTCATCTCGGAGGTGTACTCCTTGGCATACTTCAGGTCGCTGAAGGTCAGCCCGCGTCCGTACTTCAGAAAGTAGTTAGCCTCGCGGATGCCCGTGTAGAGGCTCCATTGCGATTTGGGGTTCAGCGCGCTCCACCTACCATTGGTGAAGTCGAGCACAGAAGAGTAGCTGAGGGCCATCTCCGCCTCGTCGCACGCCGAAGCATAGGAGTTGGTGCCCATCAAGTCATAACTCAAGTAAGAGTAGATGTTGTTCACGAATCCTGCCGTGCGGTTGAAATCGGCGAACACATAATCAGCGTCGTAGGTGGTGTATTCGTGATAGTCCATCTCTTCGGAACATCCCGCCAACACTCCTGCGAAAGCTATGCCCAAGTATATATTTCTAAATTTCATGTCTTCTCGTTTTAAAGTTCAAGATTCATATCAGAGTTCCACGGAAAGTCCTACATGGATGGAGCGTGTGGCCGGGTAGGCACTGGTTCCCATGGCTTCGGGGTCGCTCAGTTCGATGTGGTCGAGGCTGAATAGGTCCACGCCACGCACGTAGATTTTCGCTTGCTTCATCTTTATGCGGCTCAGCCAAGTGGTCGGCAACTTGTAGTATACCTCGCAGTTGCGCAGCTTCAGGAACGAGCGGTCGGCCAGCCATACCGAGGAGGTTTGCTCGTTGTTCTGCACAGTCTCCGTAGTCAGGCGGGGGAAGCGAGCGTTAGGTGTCTCAGGTGTCCAACGGTTGTCGTAGGCATACTGCGAGATGTTGGTGTTGCCGGTCAGCGGGCGGTAGAGGTTGTCGTCGATGTAGGCGGTGTAGTGACCTACGCCCTGGAAGTAGATGTTGAATCCCAATCCCTTCCACTCAGCGCCCAGGTTGAAGCCGTAGTAGATCTCGGGGCACTGGGAGTTGTAACCCATGGCCACCATATCGTTCTCGTTGACCACACCGTCGTTGTCCACATCTTTATACTTGATGTCTCCAGCCTGCACAGGACCAAACTGTTGGGGAGTGCTGTTGTTGACGTCGGCATTGTCGTAGAAGTAGCCGGTGGCTTGCAGTCCAAAGATCTGACCTACGGGCTTGCCTGTCTGACGCAGATAGTCGTAGGGCTTAGCCTCCTCGAGCATCTCCACAATCTTGCTGCGGTTGTAGGAGAAGGTACCACCCACACGAAGCTGCACAGCACCGATGTTCTGGATGTAGTCGAGACTGAGCTCGGTGCCCCAGCTGTCCACCTTACCGGCGTTGACGTAGGGGCTGGTGGCTCCCAGCACATCGGAGTTGCGACCGGAAGCGCTCACCCAGATGTCGGAACGTCGTTCCTTGAACACGTCGGCCGTGAAGGTGAGTCCGCCCAACATCGTGAGGTCCAGTCCTACATTATATTTATAGGCCTTCTCGGTGGTGCCGTTGAGCGAGGGCAGGCGGTTCTCCTTCCAACCGCTGTCGCCGCCGAAGTTATTGGTCACGGGATAGGGATCCGCCACTCGTCATGGTGGTGTACCAGTAGCCGTCGTAGGGGATGTTGTTGGTGTGGATGATGCCGGCCGAGGCGCGCAGCTTCAGGAAATCGATGATGCTTTGGTTCCGCATGAAGTCCTCGTTGGAGATGACCCAAGCGAGACCCAATGTAGGTGCGAGCTTCCAGCGGCTGTCCGGGTCGATACCGTTGGAGGCGGAAGCCATCAGGGTGAAGTCGGCGAAGTAGCGCTTGTTGTAGCCATAGTGGGTGTACCATCCTACGCTCTGGGTGTAGCTGGTGTTGTTCACTCCGTTGCGGTTGTTATATTTATAGGAATAGAGCAACATGGAGTAGAGATCGTTCAGTCCGAAGGAACGTTTCCAGTCGACATTCGTCTGGAAGTTAAACGAGCGATACTGCCAGTCGAGCTTGGCATTGTCGCCGGACACACTGCTGACCGAACCACCGGTGTACTCCGCGAAGGAGGTAGGCACACCGTCCTCCCACGAGGAGACGGAGGTCATGCCGTAGCGGTAGTTCAGCGTATTGTCCTCCCAGTAGGAAGCGATGTTGTCGTAGCCCATGCGGAAGGCGGCGCCCAGTCCTTCGGTGATGGACGAGAGGTCTTGTCGCAGGGTCATGTCGGCATACAAGGCACGGGTGTGTCCCTTGGAGTAGCCACGACCCTGAGTCAA
>CAYZVH010000001.1:67304-73756 GCA_964481755.1 uncultured Bacteroides sp.
ACGGTGTAGAGTTTGTTCATCAGGTTGTCGCTGCTCAGTCCCGGACGGCTAAACTCACTGAGCACACCCATGATGTTGGCTTGCAGCCGGGTCTTGGGGCTGATGTCGATATCCAGATTGGTGCGGAAGTTAGCCTTCGAGTATTTGTTCTGTGTGGAGTATTCGTTCTGGTCGGCGTTCTTGATGAATCCGCTGTTGTTCTGCAGGTTCATCATAGTGTAGTAGCGCATGCGGTCGGAACCTCCACGGAAGGAGAGTGTGGCTATGTCGGAGTTGCCGTTGTCACGGAACACCTCGTCAATCCAGTTCACATTGGGATAGAGGTAAGGGTACTTGCCGCTCTTGAAGGCATCGAGCTCGTTCTGTGAGTAACGGGCAGACTTGCCGTCGTTGGCCAGCGCCTCGTTGATGGCGTTGGCGTAGGTGTAAGAGTCGGCCATGCTGGGGATGCGGGTCTGCGTCTCGAACGAGTGGTCGTACGAGAAGTTAATCTCGCGTGTGTTGTACTTACCACGTTTGGTCACGATGTTGACCACTCCGTTGATGCCTCGGAATCCGTAGAGTGCCACGGCAGCGGCGTCGCGCAGAATGCTGACCGACTCCACTTCCTCGGGGGTGAGGTAGTTGAGCACCTGCCAGTTATCGTCGCGCTCCAGTCCGTCCACCACGAGCAGCACCCCGTTGTTGCCGTTCAGGGTCTTCAGACCACGGATGTACATGGTAGGAATCTGGTCCCAGGCGGTGCCGGTCTTCTGCAGAGTAGTGAGTCCGTTCGCGTTACCATAGAGGGCGTTGCCTACCGTGCGCGACGAACGGTTGTCTATCTGGTCGGCATAGACGGTGGACACAGCACCGGTGGACTCGGCATTGGTCTGGTCCAGCCCGAAGCCGTAGTTGGTCCGCTCTGCCGAGAAGTCGAGCGCTATCCTCATTCCTTTCTTATTCGTCACGTTGACGACCTTTGTCGCATCGTTGCCGGTGCGCACCCGCAAGAGGTTACTCTTGTCCGCGGATATCTCGAAGCAACCGTTGCGGTCGGTTGTGGAGCGTGTCTGCGGGTTACCCTCTACGGTGATCAGCGCACCTGCCACCGGATTGCCGAACTTGTCGACCACCTGGCCCGTAACATTGCCGTCGTCTTGCGCCCATCCTTGGAGGCTAACGCAAGCCAACACAGCCAAAGCGTATGTTCTATATTTCTTCATATCATTTCAATATTAAAGTTTCGTATTACCAACCCGGATTCTGTGTCAATCCGTATCCTTTGTTCACCTCCGTTGTGGGGAAGGCAGAAAGATACCATTTGGAGTCGAAGTTAGTCCACCAGGCACGGGTGGTGTTGTGCAACGTGAACTTCTCGTATCTGAAGTTCGATGGCTTGTTGGGGAACGAGGCCTTGTTGCCGCTGATTCCCGTCCAGGGTGTGTTTCCGCCGCCATCGTTGCGGTATATCTTCAGTCCGTGCAACGGTTTCTTGAAGAGGTCGGCCCGCTTGTAGCGACACATGTCGAAGAGGCGCACGTCCTCCAGTCCCAACTCACAGGCGCGCTCACGCAGGATCTCTTCCAACAGGGCCTCCTTGTTGCTCTTCAGGTTGAGCGAGGGGTTGGAGTCAGCCAGTCCGGGCAGTCCCACACGGGCTCTCACGATGTCCACCTGTTTGATGGCTCCGGCCAGGTCGTTCTTCGCCTGCAGCAGGGCCTCGGCATAGATCAGGTAGACCTCGGCCAATCGGAGGTAGGGCCACTGGGGATAGGTGTTGCTGATGGAGCTCTTCCCTTCCTTATAGAATTTATAGAGACTGAATCCCGTAGCACGCTGACCAGTCTCTTTCTCAGTATCGCCCTCGGCATTCTCGCGTCCACCAATCCACAGCTCGGCGGCGTGGTCGCCGTATGCGGCACCGTTCACCAGAATGGTCTCATACAAGCGCGGGTCGCGGACAGGTTTGTTGTAGTCGTTATCCTCGAAGAAGGGGTTGGCACCATCGGCCAGCAAATCTTCCGAGAAGGCGGTACCGTCACTCATGGGGAACATCTCCATGAACTCCAGTGTAGGTGTGAAGCCACCGTCGCTCGCGAAGTCGATGAACTGGAACCACCAGGTCCAGCTATACTTGCCGATGACACGGGTGGAGATGAGCAACTCGGTATTGTTCTGACGCACGTAGTAGGCATTGTTGTAGGCGGTGCGATAAGCCGAGCAGGTCGTGCCGTTGGCCCGCATCAGCGCGTAGTAGCCTTCTGTGTTGAGTTTCGTGAAGAAGTCCTCGCAAGCCTTTAGGCAGCGGTTCCACCACTCGGCATCGTATCCGCCATACCAGGCTTGCCGGTTCTCGATAGCGGTCTGGGGCTCCAATGTAGAGTAGGGTTTGTCGTCGTTGAACAGGGGGCTAGCGGCGAACAGCAGCACCTTACACTTCAGTCCCATAGCGGAGGCTTTGGTGAAGCGTCCCTGCCAGTTGGCATCGTCGTCGCCCAGGCTCCAAGGGAGGTTGGGTTCTGCGGCGGCCTCATCCAAGAGGTCGACCATAAAGTTGACCGTAGCCTCGGCCGTGGCGCGGGGCAGCTCGTAGTTGGTCTCCACGCTGTAGCTGCGCTCCACCAAGGGCAGGCCGCCGAAGTGGCGGAACAGGTCGAAGTAGCGCGAGGCTATCAGTACCTTGGCCTCGGCTATCAGGCGCGCCTTCTCTGTGTCCTGCATGTCGGGCACACGGGGCACGTTCTCGATGAAGAGCCAAGCCTGGCGGATAGCTTCCCAGTTGCGGTCGGCCGTGTAGGGATAGCGTGTGTGGTTGGTCTTGTCCTCGGTAGAGGCGTTGTACGAACCGGAGTAGTAGTAGCGGTTGAGTCCGTCCCACGCACGGTGGCTGTGCCAGCAGTCCGACAACTCCTCAAAGATGCCGGTGTTCATCTTGCAGTTCCAGGAGTCCCAGTAGAAGGGGAGTCCGAAGTAGAGCTTGCCATAAGCATCCCACAGGAACGAGCGGGCATAATCGGCCTTCCCGAAGATGGAGTCTTGGTTCAGCTCACCGGAGGAGGAAGGCTTATCCAGAAAATCATCACCGAACTTAATCGGGTCGACACACGAGGTGGAGATTACCGCTCCCGTGACGAGTGTCGCTATAAACCATGTTGTAATATGCTTCATAAGTTTTTCTTCGTAAATAGATTAAACATATCAGAATCCGACTTTCAGACCGATGTTGAACACACGCGTCAACGGATAGTTCGGGCGGTCGCTCTGTTTGTTCTCCGGGTCACCCCATATATAATTGGTGAAGGTGAAGAGGTTGTAGCCATTGACATACAAACGGCAATCGGTCAGCTTCAGCTTCCTCATGAAGGGAAAGTCGAAGTTGTAGCCCACCTCGATACTCTTGATGCGCACGTAGCTGGCGTCGTAGAGATAGAGGCTGGAGCCTGCAGCCACGGGGAAGTTGTTGCTGGCGTGGGCCTTGCTCACACGGGGGAACTTAGCCGTGTAGGTGTCGGCCGACGAGTACCAGGTGTGGTCGTACTGGTACTTGAAGAGTCCCTTGTCCTGGGTGTCGCCCAACGGCTGGCGGAACGACTCGGCCAACATACGGTCCACGTTCCATGCGGCGGAGAGCTGCATGGAGAAGTCGAACTTCTTCCACGAGAAGCCCAGGTTGAGACCTGCGGTGTACTCGGGGATGTCGGTGTAGCCGATGTCGCGGGTGGCGTCCTTACCGTCTATCACGCCGTCCTTGTTGAGGTCCTCGTAGACTACGTCGCCAGGCAACAGGGTGATGCCGTGGTCGGGGATGGAGGTACCGAACTCTTCCTGGTAGCGGGCCTCGGCGGTCTCGTCATAGAATCCCCAGAACTTGAACATCATGCGCGAGCCGATGCGACGACCGGTCTCGTCCATGTAGGACTCGTCGTTGGGCACTTCTTTCTTGTCCACAATCTTGTTGCGGGCGAAAGAAAGGTTGAGGTTGGCCCAGTAGCGGAAGTCGTCGCCCACCTTGTCGTTCCACTTCATCTGCATCTCGAATCCCTTGTTCTCGGTCTTACCGATGTTCACCACCGGCAGGGTCATACCTAGGATGCCCGGCAGATAGGTGGGTTGGTCGAGGATGTCGCTACGTTTCTCTATGAAATAGTCGAGCGACAGACTCAAGCGGTCGTTCAGCACATTGAAGTCCACACCGTAGTTTTGCTTCACTGCTGTCTCCCAGTGTGCCACGGGGTTGGAGAAGGTCGACTCGTATGCTCCCGGTTGGTTGTTGTTCACATTCTGGCCGAAGAAGTAGCCCCGGACGTTCTCGCTGCCGCCATAGCCGTAGCCATAGGAACCTGGCAGATAGAGGAAGCGGTAGTTGTTGTAGGCATAGTTACCTACCTTACCCACCGACACACGGAGTTTCATGTAACTGAGGACTTTCTTCAGTGGAGCGAAGAAGGGCTCCTCGCTGACGGTCCATCCTACCGAACCGGCGGGGAAGAAGCCGTAGCGGTGACCGGGGGCGAAGTTCTCCGAGCCGTTGTAGCCGGCGTTGAACTCTACCATGTAGCGCGATTTCCAGTCGTAGGTCAAACGGCCTACTAAGCCTACACTACCGGAAGGCACATAGGAGTAGGTACCACCGGTATAGTATTTCTTCGCCTGGTTATAGAGCAACAGACCGCTCACGTTGTGGCTGCCGAACTTGCGGGCATAGTTCAGGCCGAGTTCCATATACCAGTCGCGCGACTTGCCGAAGCCGCCGTCGGAGTAGGTCAACTGTTGGTCGGTGCCCTCCTTGCGGAAGCTGATGGCTCCGTTCTCGGTATTGATGACCGGCACGTAGTAGGCCATGGACGAGCTGGCCATCTTGGTGGTGGAATAGGTGGAGTTGTACGAGCCCTTCAGTTTGACGGACAATCCCTTGGTGATGAAGTCGAGTTTCTGGTCGAGTATCAGGTCCACGTTGAGCACGTTGGTGGTCTTCGTGCGGAATCCCTTGCCGTAGTAAGCGCTCAGTCCGTCGGTGCCGGAGAAGGAGGTGTACTCGGAGTTGGACATGATGTGTTTGCCGTCCACAATGCCGGCACCGGCCATAGGCACGGCATCGTAGAGTTTACGGAACAGCTGGTTCTGGTCCTCGATGGACTCCGGCGTACGCTTAATCTCCACACGACCGCCGATGTTGACGGAGAACAAGGTGGTCTTGGTCACGTCGAAGTCGAGATTCGCGCGGTAGTTGTAGCGCTTGAAGTTGAAGTTGAAGTCCTTCTCGGCGGCGAACTGCTTGAACATGCCATCCTGGGTGAAGAGACCTGCCGACACGAAGTAGCGCATGTTGTCCGTACCGCCGGAGATGTTCATGTTGTGTTGCGACTGGAACGACGCCTTGTTCATGCAGTAGTCTATCCAGTCGATGTCCGGATAGAGCAGCGGGTTGGTATGGTCGCGGAAGGCCACCAGCTGTTCTTCGGAGAAGGTGGGCGCGCCGCCGTCGTTGGTCTGTAACAGGTTGCGGTAGGTGGCGTACTGGTAGGAGTTGGCCAGCTCCAGCTCTTTGGTACGCACGTTCACGCCGACCGATGTGGTGAAGGAGACCTTGGCCTTGCTCTTGGCACCACGCTTGGTGGTGATGAGGATGACGCCGTTGGCACCACGCACACCGAACACGGCCGTGGCGGAGGCATCCTTCAGCACCGTCACACTCTCAATCTCGTTGGGGTCAATCTGCGACATGTCGCGCTCCACGCCATCCACCTGAATCATTGGCTTGGAGTTGTTCCACGAAGCCACACCACGCACATAGATGTCCGCCGCGTCGGCTCCCGGCTCACCGGAATACTGCACGGAGGAGACACCCGTCACCGATCCGGAGAGGATGTTCTGCACAGAAGCCACGGGGGTCTTCAGCAGGTCGTCGCCTTTCATGGACGAGATGGCACCCGTCACGGTCATCTTCTTCTGCACACCGTAAGCCACCACTTCCACGTCGCCCAGCAGTTGGGCGTCTTCCTCGAGCACCACGCTCAGTGTCTCACCTTTCTTCACTGTCAGCACACGGGTCTTGTAACCCACGAAGCTGATTTGTAATTTCCTCCCGACAGGGACGTTAATCTCGAACTGTCCGTCCAAGTCGGTTATCACGCCTGTCGTAGTCCCTACCACCTGCACACTGGCCCCTATCACGGGCTCGCCGGACGTGTCCTTGACGACACCTTTCACGAGCGACCGTTGCTGCTGCATCTCCACGGAAGGTTCCGCCGAGGCATACGCAGAAAAAGGCTGGGCAGAGATTACGCCTACACAGAACAGCAAGCCGCACAACAACTTGCCGTTACTACCTCTTTTTAATGAACTATCATTCATGGTACCTATTTTGAAATTAGTATTAACTAGAACTTTGTCCTTACGAAGGATACTCGCGAGACATAGCCAACGGGACATCCCCGTCTTCATTACCGACATCAACAGCTACGACAAAC
>CAYZVH010000002.1:0-57896 GCA_964481755.1 uncultured Bacteroides sp.
TCGACCCCTATGATGCAGGGGTTATAGGTCATCGGCAGATGAAGTATACTTCATTATTTTGCGGGTGAATGATACCATATAATATACGAGGTCTGACGGAGGAATTTATTAACTCACGTCAGACCTTGTTCTCTATCCTATAATCATACGTTGGGCTTACAAGTCGAAGCGGTAACTCATTCCGGCACGGAACTGGAATCCGGGTTGGGGAATGTTGCCGTGGTCGTAGTATCGCTTGTTGAAGAGGTTGTTGGCCTCCACGAACAACTGGTAGGCGGGAGCGTCCCAGATGAGCTTAGTGTCCAGCATAGCGTAGGGCTTGTAGGACTTCTGCTCACCGCTCATGCTTGCGGAATAGTCCGTGTAGTGCCCCATGCGCTCTTGCCAGCGAAACACCCAGTCGGCCGTCAGTCGGTTCCATATCCGGTGGTTGAGGCGGGCTGTCACCTTGTGGCGCAGATACTCCAAGGCGTATTGCGACTCATACGCTGCTTCCTCGGATTTGTTGCGGCTGATGTAGCTATAGCCCACGTAGAGCGACCGGAGGGGACAGTCGGCCGAGACGAGCCGGTCGAAAGTCAGTATGGCGGACAGCTCTATGCCGGTGGTGTTGATGCGGGTGTGGTTCATCGAGTAGTAGATGGTCTCATCCACAGGCCGTACCCAGTCGATGAGGTCCTTCCCCCGGTGGTGGTAGGCGCTCAGCGTGGCCTCCAGTCCGGGTAGCACATACTTCAGCCCCAGCTCGTAGGCCTGCATTTGCTCTGGCTTCAGCTCCTTGTTGCCCTGGTGCGTGGCGTTGGTGGTATAGTAGAGTTCCGTGAAGGTGGGCATGCGCAGTGAGGTGTTCCACGAGGCGTAGGTCTTCAGTTGCGGGGTAATCCAGTAGGAGGCGTCCACGCCGGGGAAGAAGTGGAACCGTTTGTCCCAATCGCTATTCATGGTGGCTACGAAGCCGGCAGATAGCGAGAAGCCGGATAGCAACACCGTGTGCTCCGTGTGCAGACTCACATTGGTGCGGTTGCGCCCCTTGGTATATTGGTAATCTCGTCCCGACACCTGCTTGGGGTGGGTGAGGGTCTCGCCCAGCACGGTGCTGATGACGTCCTCGTTGCGCATCTCCGCTCCGAAGGCTGTCTTGCCTAGGCGGGAGGTGAAGTAGCTATTGAGAATCACGCCACACGTCGTGGTGCGGTGGTCGTTGAAGGGCGACGCACTAGCGTCTCCCTTCGCCAACTCAAAGTGGTCCGTGGCCTGGGTCCAGTATACCTGGGGCAGGAAGTGGATGAACCCTTTCGTCTCCGCTTGCAGGGCCACGAAGTACTTGCGGGTCTCCTCGTACTGGTCGGGATATTTTGCACTGTAGAATGTGTTGGCGCCATAATCTTTGCGTGTGAGGCCAGCTTGCCATTTGACATCGGCCTGCTGGTGGCTGAAGCCCCCTTGGTAGAAGGCGCGCAGGGTGTTGAAGTCGCTGTTCGTGGTGGCGCCGTCGCTCCGGTTGTAGCTCCCGGAGAGTTGGTTGGTGAGGCGCTCGTTGCTCAGGTTGAGCCGCAGTCCGCCGCTCGCTAGTCCGTAGGAACCCCCTTCGGCATGCACGGCGGCATGGCTCTGGCGGTCGGTGCGGGTGACGATGTTGATGGCCCCCAACAGCGAGGAGGTGCCATACACTCGTCCGGCAGGCCCTTCGAGGACCTCGATGCGCTCAATGTCGTTTAAGTCAACTGGGAAATCCGCGGCGTTGTGTCCGGTCTGCGGGTCGCAGACGTTGATGCCGTTCAGCAGCAGGGTGATTTGGTCGAACGATCCTCCGCGGATGCTGATGTCTGTTTGGATGCCTTGTTCTCCACGTTGGCGGACATCCACGCCAATGACATACTTCAGTAGGTCGTTCACACTCTGAACAGGCGCCGCGGCGATGGTGGCGCGGTCGATTACCGTGACCGTACGTGCTGCCTGGTTCAGTGTCAGAGGCACGCGCGAGGCTGTCACTTCCACTTCCTCCATCTCCACGTCGGTGGCCTCGGTCTGTTCGGAAGAGTGGTTCACCGTCTGTGCCGACACGCTGTTCACATTGGCGTAGGTCAATGTGGCGAACGACAGCACCCCGATGCGAATCTCTTTCTTCAGACTGCGGAACACGGAGTAAGACTTGCGGTTCAGCTGACGGAAGGTGATAAGCCTACGGTTGTTAGCTTTTTGTTTGTACATAAAGATTAAACTGTAACGTTTTGCAAAATTGCGTGGCAAAGGTAGGCATTTCTAGCATAAAAGCCGTACTTTTGCACGGCCAAAGGCGAGGGGTCTACTGTCGTCGACTCCCTTACCCACTGATGGCTAGAACAATACGATAGTAAAGTTTAAGCGTTATGTTACAGTTTCTCAAGAATTGGACCTTGCCGGTAGCCATGTTTGTAGGCGCTTGTGTCTACCTCTTCTTCAGTCAGGTCCCGTTTGTCGCCCCCCTGAAGCCCGCTATGCGTTGGCTCATCGATGTGCTCACTCCCTTGCTGATTTTCACGATGTTGTTTGTCACCTTCTGTAAAATCTCACCCCGCGATCTGCATCTGCGGGCGTGGCACCTGTGGCTCTCGCTCATCCAGATCATCGGCTGCGTGGCGGTCTACTACGCGTTGGCTCCCTTCAACGAGATTGTGGCCCAGGCCGGCATGGTCTGCGTCATCTGTCCCACGGCCACGGCGGCAGCGGTCATCACCGGCAAGTTGGGCGGCAGCGCCTCCTCGCTGACGGCCTACACCCTACTCTCCAACTTCCTGACCACCATCATCGTACCTATCATATTCCCCTTGGTGGCACCTCATGCCGAGCAGGGCTTCTTCACCTCTTTCCTGATGATATTGAGCAAAATCTTCCCCCTGCTCATCTGTCCGTTCCTGGCGGCCTGTCTCATGCAGTACGCATTCCCCCGGGCGAACAAGGCCATTACCTCGTATCCCAACCTGGCCTTCTATCTGTGGGCCGTCTCACTCTCCATCGTCACGGGACAGACGGTGAAGTCGCTCATGCACAGCACTGCCGACCCTATGGTGGAGGTGTGGATTGCCTTGGCAGCCCTGGTGCTCTGCTGTCTGCAGTTCATCATCGGCAAGACCATCGGTAGTCAGTACAACGACCGCATCAGCGCCGGTCAGGCTCTGGGCCAGAAGAACACGGTGTTGGCCATCTGGATGTCCTACACCTTCCTGACCCCTGTCTCGTCCATCGGCCCAGGTTCGTATGTCCTCTGGCAGAACATCATCAACAGCTGGCAGCTTTGGAAGAAACGCCGCAAGGAGGCACGTGGCGAATAGTCCTCGTCCGAGGCGCGGCAGATTCGTTGGGCGCATTCTTCCTGTTTGTCGGCAAAATCGGTGCGTTGGTTGATAACGGCCGATGGCGGGTTAAACTTATGACTTCTCCGGTGGTCATATTAGTGTAATTGAACTTAAAAGAATACGACAATGAAAAAATCAATTTTTGTGTTGGCAGTTGCTCTCTTGAGCGGCGCAACGTTGGCTATGGCTCAGGATAGACCTCAAAGAGGTGAACGCCCCGATCCTGAGAAACAGATGGAACAGATGATTAAGGATTTGGGTCTCGACGAGAAGCAAGCTACCGAGTTCAAGGCTGTGATGGAGCAGATGCGTCCCGCCAAGGCCGAGATGAAGCAGAAGAAGAGCGAGACTAAGAAAGAGAAGAAGGAGATGAAGAAGAAACGTGAGGAGATGAAGAAGCAGCGCGAGGAGATGGAAGCCAAGCGTAAAGAGATGGATGAGAAGATCAAGACTATCCTCACCGAAGAGCAATACAAGAAATACCAGGAGATGCAGAAGCGCCGTGGTCCTCACGGAGGTCCTCAAGGTGGTCCCCGCGGTCCGCGTCCCGATGGTCCGCGTCCCGAAGGAATGCCCGAGGGTGGCTTTGGTGGTGGCGAGATGTAATCGCCCGCTCTCCTAGAAAAACCAGAATCGGTTGGCTACGCTATACGGCGGTGGTCAGCCGATTCTTGTTTTTGTAGTGCCGTGCGTCAGAGAGGAGATTCGTCCGCCTTCGTCCGCTCTACTCGAAATTCTCATCGGTGGAATGGGTACGAGCGTACCGTGTACAGATGGCTGATTTTGGGGACCTGTGGAACTTGAATGTATGTATAGGATAGAAAGGAATAGAAGACTATGTAGCACGACATAGGCGGCAAAAGGCGTATAAAGTTTGACAAAAGAGGGTGCTGCCTATGACAAAAATCAAATAGTCCATCTATTTAATCAGAAAGTCTTGCTTGGTTAGCTAATCTTTTCCGTCCTTTGTCCAATCTAAAGGTTGAAGAACCTTTATACCTTAATAATCATAGTATAGTATCATGAGAACACTACTGTTTATCTTTTTCAGCTGTTGCGTGGGGGTTGCCATGGCGCAAACTACCGACAGCATACCGTCACGCGACAATGGCGACGGGACGTACACCAATCCGATTATCCACGCCGACTATTCCGACCCGGATGTGTGTCGTGCGGGAGCTGATTACTACATGACTTCGTCCAGCTTCAACTGTACGCCCGGCTTGCCGATTCTTCACTCTAAGGACTTGGTCAACTGGACCATCGTGGGCCATGCGCTGGAGGCGAACCTGCCCGAAGAGGAATACTTGGTTCCCTTGCATGGTTGTGGAGTGTTCGCTCCCTCCATACGCTTCCACGACGGATGGTTCTTCATCTATTGGTCCGACCCCGACAAGGGAATCTACATGACGAAGACCCAGAATCCCGCGGGGAGATGGGAGAAGCCTGTGATGGTGAAGGAAGGAAAGGGATTCATTGACCCCTGTCCATATTGGGAAGAGAATGGCCAGGATGCTTACCTCGTTCATGCCCTTGCCGGCAGCCGCACCCATCAAGGCTCCCTGCTGATTATGAACCGACTTGCCTATGACGGCACACAGGTCTCCGACGGACAAGGCCGGGTGGTGTACGACGGCCATGGTGTGAACCCCACCATAGAGGGCCCGAAACTCTATAAACGGGACGGATGGTATTGGATATTCGCTCCGGCAGGCGGTGTGAAGAACGGATGGCAATTGGCCATGCGCTCACGCACCGTCGATGGTCCCTACGAAGTCCGTCGGGTGATGGAGCGCGGGAAGACCAATGTCAACGGTCCTCATCAAGGCGCTTGGGTGACAACCCCCGATGGTAAGGAAGACTGGTTCATCCACTTCCAGGACAAGGGCGCCTACGGTCGCATCATCCACCTGCAGCCTATGAAGTGGGGCAAGGACGGATGGCCTGTCATCGGCGAGGACAAAGACCGTGACGGCATAGGCAACCCTGTCGCCCGGTGGAAGAAGCCCGCCGTCGGGCAGACTTATTCGTTGGCAGCGCCGCAAACGTCGGACGACTTCAACACTCGCCAGATTGGCCCTCAGTGGCAATGGAACGCCAATTCCAAAGTCTATTGGTGCTACCCGGCAGGCGAACTGGGCGTGCTGCGGCTCTTCACGGTCTATCAAGATGGGGACAGCATCTATCACAACCTGATGGATACGCCAAACCTCCTTCTTCAGAAGTTCCCCGCCGAAGAGTTTACAGTGGAGATGAAAGCCACCTACACGAACGCTTCCGGTAAATCTGGAGAGAAAGCCGGCTTGGTGGTGATGGGCCTCGACTATGCCTCGTTGACGTTTGACACCACACCCGAAGGCCTGCAAATCACCATGCGTGAGTGCAAGGATGCCGTGAAGGGACAACCGGAGCATACCGTTGAGGCTCGGCTGCTGAAGGGAACTACCGTGTGGTTTCGCGTGAAAGTATCCAAGGGGGCTGTCTGCCAGTTCTCCTATAGCGAGGACGGCAAGCGCTTTGCCGAGATAGGAACTCCGTTCACAGCCCGTGTGGGCAAATGGATAGGTGCCAAGGTAGGAGTCTTTGCCTGTCGTCCCACCCCGAAAGGCACTTGCGGATGGTTGGACGTAGACTACTTCCACGTATATTGATTCACGAAATAGATTAAACTTCCTATGAGAACAAAACACATAACTTATGCCGCTGTCGCTACCTTGTTCCTCTCCCTGTCCGCTTGTGCGGCGGAGAAGGAGTCGATGAACGAGGTGGTGGAGCGGGCGTTGAAGGTCTCCACTCAGCAAGCCCTGGACTTGGCAAGAGAGGTGGAGCCTATGGATGGGCGACTGCCACAGACTTTCGCCAACGATTCATTGCGTACCAATAAATACCGGGCATGGATCTCCGGATTCTTCCCCGGCGTGTTGTGGTATCTCTATGAGAACGAGCCTGACAACGATTCGCTGCGTTATTATGCCAATCTCTACACCGAGCGGGTGGCTCCTGCCGACACGCTGACCTCCACACACGACCTCGGATTCATGCTGAACTGCAGTGCCGGCAACGGCTATCGTATCACGGGTGAGCAGCGCTACCACGACATCATAAGCCGGGGTGCACGTTCATTGGCCACACGATTCAGTCCGGCTATGGGTGTCATCAAGTCGTGGAACTCCCGTGCGAAATGGCAGTATCCGGTGATTATCGACAACATGATGAACCTTGAGTTGCTGACGAATGTGGCCCGACTCGACAGCGACACCTCGTTGCTACACATCGCCAACACGCACGCTCACACGACGATGGTGAACCATTTCCGCCCCGACTACACCTGTTACCATGTGGTGTCGTATGACACCATCACCGGTGTTCCTCACTTCAGAGGTACGCACCAAGGCTACGCCGACTCATCGGCATGGGCTCGCGGTCAGGCTTGGGCCCTCTACGGCTACACCATGATGTACCGCGAGACCCACCTCCCGGAGTACCTCCAGCAGGCTCGCAACGTGGCCCACATGTTCGTAAGTCACCCCAACATGCCCGCTGACAAAGTCCCTTACTGGGATTTCAACGCTCCGGACATCCCCAACGCCCTGCGCGACGCTTCGTCGGCGGCCGTCATGGCTTCCGCCTTTGTGGAGCTGAGTCAGTTGGACAAGAGCGGGGAAGGGGACAAATGGCTGAAGTTTGCCGAGGAGCAGATACGCTCGTTGGCTTCGCCCGAATACATGGCAGCCCCTGGCACCAATGGCGGTTTCGTACTGAAACATAGTGTGGGCAACTATAACAAAAATGCCGAAGTGGATGTTCCCCTCACCTATGCCGATTACTATTTTGTTGAAGCGCTCATGCGATTAAAGAAACTCTATCATGAAAAGTAAATGTCTCATCCTCTTGTTCAGTCTGCTCTCCCTCTCGGTGACGGCAGCTGACGAACGTCAACAATGGATAGAGGCAATGCTGCGCATTGCCGACCCTGTCCTCACTCATCAAAGTGCCGGCACGCTGTCGGCCAACATGCCCTTTGAGTCCCTGTCGACTAAACCTTCTCGTCAGGTGGTAGGTCGTCTGGAAGCCTTCGGACGCACCATCTGTGGCCTTGCCCCTTGGCTGGAGCTGGGTGCGGACGACATCCCGGAAGGAAAACTCAGAGCGAAGTACATAGCCCTGTCTGTGAAAGCCTTGCAAAACGCTGTCAATCCCGATTCACCGGACTATCTGGTGTTCGGCGACGGCGGACAGGGCTTGAAGCAACCCTTGGTGGATGCCGCGTTTTTGGCTCAGGGATTGCTCCGGGCACCCACCCAACTGTGGGGCAACCTCGATGCCGTCAGCAAGCAACGTCTCATCACAGAGTTCAAGCGCTCGCGCATGATTAAGCCAAACGAGAGCAACTGGCTGCTGTTTGCCTCCATCGTTGAGGCTGCCCTTCTGGAGTTCGACGGACAGTGCGACGAGGAGCGGCTGTACTATGGTGTGAACCGCTTCCTCGACGAGTGGTACAAGGGCGACGGATGGTACGGCGACGGGAAGGAGTTGCACCTCGACTACTACAACTCCATCGTGATACACCCCTTGCTGACGGATGTCTTGCGGGTGCTCCAGCGCCGAGGAATGAAACGTGGCGATCAACTAGAGGTTCAGCTGAAACGTCATGCTCGCCTGGCCGCACAACTGGAGCGGTTCATCTCTCCCGAAGGAACCTATCCGGTAGTGGGGCGTTCTATTGCCTACCGTTTCGGTGTGATGCACGCCCTCTCGCACGCGGCTCTTTTGGATAATCTGCCTTCGAAGGTGGCTCCTGCACAAGTACGCAGTGCCTTGACCGCCGTCATCATCCGTCAGCTCTCCGCTCCCGACACCTTCGACGCGAACGGGTGGCTGCGGGTAGGCTTCGCCGGTTCGCAAATCAACATGTCCGAACACTACATCAACACCGGCAGCCTCTACATGTGCATGGCGGTGTTCTGTCCGCTGGGACTCCCCGCCACTCATCCGTTCTGGTCCGATGCCGCGCAGGACTGGACCTCCAAGAAGGCGTGGAACGGCATCGATGTGGGTCACGACGGTGCCTTGAGGGGAATGTAGCCGGAGTTGCCTTAGGTAAATATTCCAGCGGGCTGCTATCCTTATTCAACAGGCATTCTCTATCTTTGCAGCGAGAAGTTGTAAAGAATATGAATACGAAACTGATTCGGATTATCGCGTGCGCCGTCCTGTTGGCGGGTGTCGTGTGGACGGAACACAACGTCCCGCTGGAGTGTTGGCAACTGTTGCTCATCTACCTGGTTCCCTATCTGCTGATAGGATACGATGTGATAGGGGAGGCCCTGGAGGGGGTGCTCCACGGTGAGGCCTTCGACGAGGACTTCCTGATGTGTGTGGCAACGATAGGCGCTCTGTTCATCGGCTTCCTGCCAGGGGCTGAGACGCAGTACCCCGAAGCGGTGTTCGTGATGCTCTTCTTCCAGGTGGGTGAGCTCTTCGAGGGCTATGCCGAGGACAAGAGCCGCAAGTCCATCTCGCATCTGATGGACCTACGCCCCGATACCGCCAACGTGATGCGCGACGGACAGCTGCAGGTGGTGGACCCGGCAACCGTGGCCGTGGGAGAGACCATCGTGGTGAAGCCCGGTGAGAAGGTTCCCCTGGATGGCGTGGTGACGGAAGGTGACGCAAGTCTGAACACCGTGGCCCTGACCGGCGAAAGCATGCCGCGGACCGTGCATGTGGGTGACGACGTCATCTCCGGATGCGTGGACCTCAACGAGGCGCTTACCGTGAAGACCACCAAGAGCTTCGGCGAGTCCACCGCCTCCAAAATCATAGAGCTGGTGGAGAACGCCGGCACGCATAAGTCGAAGAGCGAAGCCTTCATTACCCGCTTCGCCCGCATCTATACCCCCATCGTGGTGGGCATTGCCGTAGTGCTGGCTATCGTGCCGCCCCTTTTCTCGGGCGATTTTCTTACCGCCTTCTCCGTCTGGCTCTATCGTGCCCTTACGTTTCTGATTGTCTCCTGCCCGTGCGCGTTGGTCATCTCGGTGCCGCTCTCCTTCTTCGGCGGCATTGGTGGAGCCTCCCGCCACGGCATTCTCATCAAAGGTTCCAACTACATGGATGTGTTGGCGAAGCTCGATACCGTGGTGTTCGACAAGACCGGCACCCTCACCAAGGGTAAGTTCGAGGTGACGGCCATCCATCCCGACCATATCAGCGAGAACCAGCTGCTCCACATGGCGGCTCATGCCGAGCGGTTTTCCAACCATCCGATAGCCCTCTCGCTGAAGGACGCGTTTCCCAACGAGCAGGACGGCTGCGAGGTGAGCGATGTGGAGGAGCTTGCCGGACAAGGCGTGCGGGCCCGCATTAATGATACTATCGTTTGCGTGGGCAACGAGAAGTTGATGCAGGCCATTGGCGCGCAGTGGCGGCCTTGCCACAAGACCGGCACCATCATTCACGTGGCGGTCGACGGCGTCTATGCCGGACACATCGTCATCTCCGACACCATCAAAGAAGATTCCAAAGAGGCTGTGCAACGACTGAAGGCCGCAGGCGTACGACGTACTGTGATGCTCACGGGCGACCATCAGACTGTGGGTGCCTACGTCGCCAGCGAACTGGGCCTCGATGAATATAAAGCCGAGTTGTTGCCTGCCGACAAGGTGAGGGAGGTTGAGCGGTTGTTGCAAGAGAAGCCTGCTGGCAAAGCTTTGGCTTTTGTGGGCGACGGCATCAACGATGCTCCCGTGTTGGCGCGCGCCGACGTGGGTGTTGCCATGGGGGGCTTGGGGTCCGACGCTGCCATCGAAGCCGCCGATGTGGTGCTGATGGACGACAAGCCTTCGAAGATTGCCTTGGCCGTTGCCATTGCCAAGCGCACGCTGCACATCGCTTACCAGAACGTACAGTTTGCCATTGGGGTGAAAGTCCTCGTCTTGCTGTTGGCCGCCTTCGGTCTTGCCACCATGTGGATGGCTGTCTTTGCCGACGTAGGCGTCACCGTGTTGGCGGTACTGAATGCTATGCGGACCTTGCGCGTGCACAATTGAATGCACACACAAGGTCCGGTGGACAAGTCAGTATAAAGAGGCACCTAAACGACCTATATACTCAAGTGCCATTGAGGTATATACTCGTTGAAAGGTGAGCTATTACCTGCAAAAACGACGATACGCGGTCTTGCGTAACTCGACGTATTCGGCGAAATCCTGCCGACTTAGCGTGACCCTTCCTTGATAATCGTTCCACGGAACTCTCCCTTTAGCTCCGGACCAAAGTAGAAGCCCGGTTGGGTGGGTTGGTTGTATCCCACATTCTCCGTGGCTATGCTGAGGCGGTAGACCGGCTCTTCGAGGAACGTATGGAAGCGGTAGCTGGTAGGCTCGGGCGATACGTAGAGTCGCAGGGCGGTATTGTCCTCGGTACGCATGAGTACCTCCTCGCGCCAGTCGCCCACGATGTCGGCCTGCAGGCAGGGGTTGCCCTTGGAACCGTTGTTGGACCGGCAGCCTTCCATGCGCAATAGGGGGACGCACGCTTCCTTCTCCCAATCATACTTCGAGATGGTGTTGTGGTCGAGCAACTCGCGCAGCAGGTCGCCGTCCCACCATACGGCCATGTTGATGGAGAGGCGTGGATGGGCAATCACCTCACCCTTCACGTTGAGGAGTCCGCCCGATCCGGTAGACCACATTTCCACACCCGGATGGTTGGGGTCGATGTCCGCCGCCATGCAACGGCCCACATCGGTGTTGTTGGGGATTTGCGTCAGTATCTCTCCCGTAGCAGCGTCGCGGTAGGTGGATCCGTCGTGGTGGTTCTCGTGGCAGTCCCACACCTGGAGTCCCTTGCGTGAGGGGTCGAAGTGGGTCAGGTGCATGGCGTCGCCATGTCCCAGCTTGGTGGAGTAGAGGCCCTGTCCGTTGTGGTCGATGGCACACGAGCCGTAGATGATCTCGTCGCATCCGTCGCCGTCCACGTCACCCACGCGCAGGTTGTGGTTGCCCTGCCCGGCGAAGTCGGGGTTCTGGTTGCTGTCGAACACCCAGCGCTGGGTCAGCGACTTGCCGTCCCAGTCGAACGCCGCCAACACGGCACGGGTGTAGTAACCGCGACACATCACGATGCTCGCCTTGCATCCGTCCAAGTAACCTATGGCTGCCAGGAATCGGTCGCTGCGGTTGGCCTTTATGTCGCCCCAGTCCTTCGGGTTGCCTCGCTCGGGCACGTAGGGCACCGTAGCCAATGCCTCGCCGGTGGGTCCGGCAAACACAGTGAGGTACTCCTTGCCTGTGAGTATTCTGCCGGTCAGCGGTCCGCGCGGGTCGCCCTGCTCGCGGTAGTCTGCCGAAGCGTCGCCGATGACGTTGCCTTTGCCGTCCACCGTGCCGTCGGAGGTGCGTACGGCCATCTCCGCTTTGCCGTCGCCGTCGAAGTCATAGACCAGGAAAGGTGTGTAGTGTGCACCGGACCGTATGTTGCGTCCCAGGTCTATCCGCCACAGCCGCTCGCCGTTGAGGCGGTAGCAGTCGAACAGTGTGGAACCCGTGTATCCGGCGTGTGCGTTGTCGTGTGAGTTGCTGGGGTCCCACTTTAGGATGATCTCATATTCGCCGTCGCCGTCCACGTCGCCGATGGAGGCGTCGTTGGCGATGTATTCATACATGCGGCCGTCGGGAGAAATGCCTCCTTGGGGTGTCTGGAGGGGAATCTCCAGGTAACCACTGGGTGCGTTGGCGGGTAGGGTGCAGGTTCCTTTGCAGGCCTCTTGTCCTGAGGACAAGACGGAAACTACCTCGTAGGTCGCTGCCTCGGTGCCGCTGTAGGAGTCGCGGTAGAAGGTGCAATCCGCTATGGGCGTTTTGTTCAGCTTCTGTCCGTTGCGGTAGATGTCGAACGCGATGGATTGCGGGTCTGCCGTGAGGTAACGCCACGACACGACCACCTCTTGCGGTGTGTGCCGTATGGCCATGACTCCGCGGCCCAGTTTCTCCATCTTCAGTTTGGAGTAGTCGTAACTCGGTTGGGCTGTGGCCGTCGCCATCCCGCCTAACCATATAAATAAAATAAGGTATAAAACACGTTTCATGGTATTCATGATGTTTGTATTAGTTGTCCAGAGTACGTTCTTGCCGCACGAGCATGCGGTGAGGCAAAGTTACGATTATTCTCGTACGTACCATCCCGATAATGTATAAAAAGCGTAGGATAGGACATCCGAAAGTCAAATATTCCATGAATAAAACATTTTTTCCTACCCGCGTGATAGGGAAAATGACTTAATTTGCAATGTGAACAATCCGTGCTTGCCTTTGCGGGTCAAAGGTGAAGGGGGGCTGTTTGATTACCGATAAAGTAAAACCTAAATATAGTTCAATCAATGAGATTTTCAGCAATCGTTATTTCGCTATTCCTCTCGGTAGCCTCTTTCGCAGGCGACATCTTCCCGGACGGAACAGCCATACCTGAGTGGTTCCATGAAACACAACCTGTGAAACTTAAGAAGTTGGGACAGAAGTTCGTCATCACCGATTACGGAGTGCAGGAGGATAGCACCATCCTGCAGACCGCCAAGATACAAAGGGTTATAGACAAAGCCGCCGAGAAGGGTGGGGTGGTGGTGATTCCCCGGGGTACTTACCTTACCGGAGCCCTCTTCTTCAAACCCGGCACACACCTCTATCTGGAGAAGGACGCTGTGCTGAAGGGTAGCGACGACATCAGCGACTTCCCGATAAAGACCACCCGCATAGAGGGGCAGACAGTGAAGTACTTCACAGCCCTCATCAATGCCGATGGGGTGAACGGCTTCACTATCTCCGGAAAAGGCACTATCAATGGCAACGGACTGCGCTACTGGAAACACTTTTGGTTGCGACGCGAGTTCAACCCCAAATGCACCAATATGGACGAAATGCGTCCGCGCTTGATCTACATCTCCAACTGCGATGACGTGCAGCTGGAGGGCGTGACGTTCATGAACTCACCCTTCTGGACCACCCACCTCTATCGCTGTAACCGTGTGAAACTGTTAGGTCTCACCATCAAGGCACCTGCCACTCCGGTGAAGGCTCCCAGCTCCGACGCTGTGGACGTGGACGTTTGCACCGATGTGCTGCTGAAGAACTGCTACTTCTCGGTGAACGACGATGCCATAGCCCTGAAGGGCGGCAAAGGTCCGTGGGCCGACCAAGACCCCAATAATGGCGGCAATCGCAACATCATTATCGAGGACTGCATCTACGGATTCTGCCACAGCGCGCTCACCTGCGGCAGCGAGTCCATACACAACCACAACATCATCCTGCGCCGGTGCAAAGTTACCAACGCATCGCGCCTGCTTTGGCTCAAGATGCGCCCCGACACCCCACAGAACTACGAGTACATCACCGTTGAGGATATCAAGGGCGACGCCAAAAGCTTCCTGGTGGTGAGACCCTGGACCCAGTTCTTCGACCTGAAGGGTCGCAAGGACGTGCCGATGTCCTACTCCAACCACGTGACCATGCGCAACATCGAGCTCGAGTGCAACATCTTCTTCGATGTGCAGGCCTCGCCGGATCAGTACCAGATGGACAACTTCGTCTTCGAGAACCTGAAGATAAAGGCACGCAACACCGATTGTGACAAGAGCGTCATCCCTAACTTCACTTGGGAGAACGTGACGCTGGAAAAGATAGAGAAATAATTCACAATAAAGCCATATAGATTCTATGAACACACGTCATCTAACCGGCTGCTTGCTCTCCCTCACGCTCTGCCTGCCCATGTGGGCACAGGTGAAGGTGGCGGCACCCATGAAAGATATGAACCACGTGGTCGACAACACGCTCGACAGTCTGAATAAAGTACGCACAGCCCGCCCTGTCTCCGGCTCATCGCGCAAGGCTGGATGCCCCGTGCTCTTCCTGATAGGCAACTCCACCATGCGCACCGGCACGCTGGGCAATGGCAACAACGGCCAGTGGGGCTGGGGATACTACGCCCACGAATATTTCGACGAAAGCCGCATCTCGGTGGAGAACCAAGCCTTGGGCGGCACCAGTAGCCGCACCTTTTACACGAAGCTTTGGCCCGATGTACTCAAGGGTGTGCAGAAAGGCGACTGGGTGGTCATCTCCCTCGGTCACAATGACAATGGCCCCTACGACAGCGGACGCGCACGTGCCTCCATCCCCGGCATCGGGACGGACAGTCTGAACGTCACCATCAAGGAGACCGGCGTGAAGGAGACCGTCTACACCTACGGCGAATACATGCGCCGCTACATACGCGACGTGAAGGCCAAAGGCGCCTATCCCGTCCTCTGCTCGCTGACACCCCGCAACGCCTGGGTGGACAAGGACAGCACCATCGTAACCCGGGTGAACAAGACCCACGGCTTGTGGGCACGCCAGGTGGCCGAGGCCGAGCAGGTACCCTTCATCGACCTCAACGAAATCTCCGCCTCGAAGATGGAACGCTATGGTAAGGAGAAGGTGAAGACCCTCTTCTACATCGACCGTATCCATACGAGCCGCTTCGGTGCCCGCATGAACGCCGAGTCGTTCGCTGAGGGCCTCCGTGCCAGCAAGGGCGTGGCGTTGGCGGATTACCTGAAACCCGTGGAGAAAGATACCCTCACGGGAGCTACACGCAAGGAGGACCATCCTGTGCTCTTCGTCATTGGCGACAGCACCGTGAAGAATACCGACCGCGAAGAGGACGGCATGTGGGGATGGGGCAGCGTCATCGGCGAGCTCTTCTCACAGGACGACATCTCCGTGGAAAACTGGGCGAAGGCAGGCCGCAGCGCGCGTACCTTCCTCAACGAGGGCCGATGGAACAAGATTTATGAAGCCCTGCAACCGGGTGACTTTGTGCTGATGCAGTTTGGCCACAACGACGGTGGCGACATCAACGTTGGCAAGGCCCGCGGCGAGCTGCGTGGCAACACCGACGAGAGCAAAGTATTCAAGATGGAGGCCACGGGACAGTACGAGGTGGTCTACTCCTACGGATGGTACCTGCGGAAGTTCATCCGCGATGCCCAGGAGAAAGGAGCCATCCCCATCGTGCTGAGCCACACACCACGCAACCGATGGAAGGACGGACAGATAGAGCGCAACGGCAACACCTACGGCAAGTGGGCGCGTGAAGCCGCCGAGCAGGGTGGAGCCTACTTCATCGACCTGAACACCATCTCGGCGGACAAGCTGCAGCGGAAGGGTCAGAAGAAGGCCGCCGCCTACTTCAAGAAAGACCACACCCACGCCTCGCTGAAGGGTGCCAAGATGAACGCCAAGAGCATCGTCAAAGGTCTGAAGAAGACTGATTGTCCGCTGAAGGACTATCTGAAGTAAATCAAGTTCAGCAAGCCCCTAAAATGAGACTAGGCTCAATGCCACTTGACCCATGGCTCATCTGGTGAAGGGCTAAAGCTTGTGAATCGATGCCTTTTTAGCTGTTGTCCATATACTAGTGGAGCTTGAGGAAATAATCCCTGGTCGCAGGGTAGAGGGACAGCTCTCTAATAATTCGAGAGGGTCAAGGGAACAGGTATTTGTTTCTTTGACCCTCTCGTCTTTCCTCTCTCGCGCTGCCTATTATTGGTGGTACTCTTCAGCTCCTTTGCCTATCCGCGAGCTGACGATTGGTGGACCTACGTTTCCATTCCCTTTCCTCGCTTCGCTTTTTTATAGAGAACCACGTGGAGAGTCGAGATTATTTTTGTAGCTTTGCTTGTTCGATATGAGACAAACGATGAAACTATATAATAAATATGTATACGTATGGCTGTTGCTGTGGATGCTCGTTTGCCAACAGGCGGGCGCCGTGGTGGAGATACGCTCCGTGCAGTACACCACCAACAACGGACTTGCCAACAACTCCGTGCGCTGCGCCTACCAGGACAGCAAGGGCTTCATCTGGTTTGGCACGCTGAACGGGCTCAGCCGCTACGATGGCAACTCCTTCCGCAACTACTATCCGCAGCAGGGCGACTCACTCTCGCTGGTGGACCACCGCATCTTCTCCATCGAGGAAGACCCCAACGGATTCCTCTGGATACAGATGATTCCCGAACAGGTGAGCTGCTACGACCTGCGCCACGACCGCTTTGTAGACTTCACCGGCTGTGGCGACTACCGTGAGCGGTTCCGTGGATGGACGCGCACGTCTAATGGCGACGTTTGGCTGTGGCACAAGAAGAACGGATGCCGCCGTGTGCGCTATCAGAACGGCAAGTTCTCCTCCTACATACTGTCCGAAGAAAACGGGCGGACACCATCCGATCATGTCAATTACATCTACGAGGACTACATGAACCGCGTGTGGATAGGCAACCACTTGGGTGTGTCGCTGTTTGCCGGAGGCCGGGCCGACTTGTCCTTTGAAGGAACCGGAGCCCTGGGTGCATGCTCGTTCGGCAAGAAGGTGATTTTCGTCTTCTCGTCGGGAGTGATTGCGGTGAAGGAAGAGGGCGCTCCCTTGCGTGAGGTCGTCAACCTAAGCGCCACGGGCCCTGTGTCCATCAGCGGGTGGCTGCAACTGGGCGACGAACTGGTGGTGCTTACCTCGCGGGGAACCTACCAGCTCGATACGACGACCATGACGATTGCCCCCTGCAAACTGCTGAACATCATAGGCGGACACGTCAACGATGACAACCGGGGCAACTGTTGGATCTACAACTCCACGGGCAAGGTGTGGTACCTCAACCGCACCACCCGCAAGGTGAAGGAGTTTCTGCTGACTCCGGCTGAGCAGCTGAAGCACGTCGACCAGGAGCGCTACTGTGTGGTGCACGATTCGCACGACGTCATCTGGATCTCCACCTACGGCAACGGACTCTTCGCCTACGACCTACTCGCAGATCAACTCTATCACTACACTGCCGACGCGTCCAACGGCGGACACATCCACTCCAACTACCTGCTGGGCGTCATCGAGGACCGTTCGCACGGCATCTGGGTCTGCTCGGAGTTCGCCGGACTGTCGCAGCTGGAGGTGCGGAGCCAGAAGTCCATCCGCATCTACCCCGAGGACAATGCCGACTCCGACCGCTCCAACTTCGTCCGCTTGATAAGTCGCATGCCCAATGGCGACATCTTCGTGGGCACCCGCAGTGGTGGACTCTATGCCTACGACAGCCGGATGAACAAGAAGGGACAGAACAGCTACTTCGAAACCAACATCTACGCCATGGTGGAGGATGTGGACGGCGTGCGCTGGCTCGGTAGCCGCAGCGACGGACTGCTCATAGGCGACACGTGGTACAGAAAACAGAAGGACAGCCTTTCGCTCAGCAACAACCAAATATTCTGCATGTATCGCGACCGTAAGAACCGCATGTGGGTGGGCACCTTCGGCGGTGGACTGAACCTGGTGCAGAAGCAGGACGACGGTTGTGTGTTCTCCTATTTCCTGCAGAAGAGCTACGCCCAAAGCCAGATACGCACCATAGCCGAAGACCCCGACGGATGGCTGTGGGTAGGCACCAGTGACGGAGTCTACCTGTTTCAGCCCGACTCGCTGATTGCCGACCCCGACAACTACCTGGAGCTGAACACACGCAACGGCAAGCTGCTTAACAACGAGGTTAGGTGCCTGGCGCTCGACCGCAAGGGACGCATGTGGGTGGGCACCGCCGGTGGCGGCATCGCCATGTTCCAGCAGAACGGGAGTGAGAAGGACCTCACGGGACGGCAGTTCACCTCCGAGGACGGACTGGTGAACAACGGTGTGATGTCCATCGTGGAGGACCGCTACGGCAAGATGTGGATTGCCACCGAGTACGGAATCTCGCGCTTCAACCCCGACAACAACTCCTTCCAGAACTTCCTCTTCGCCTCCCATGGCCGCGGCAACGTCTACAGCGAGAACAGCAGCTGCATCTGCGACGATGGCCGTATCATGTTCGGCTCCAACTCCGGACTGCTGGTGTTCGACCCCGACGACCTGCAGAACGAGACGGATAACGGCAACCAACGCGTCGTCTTCACCAACATGAAGGTGAACGGTGTGGACCTCCGCCCCGGCACGGCCGACTCTCCGCTGAACCTCTCCATCGCCTTTACCGACGACGTCCGTCTGTCCTACGACCAAAACTCCATCACGGTGGACTTCTCCATCTTCGAGTATTCCATCGACAAGAACACCCGCTACATGTACATGCTCGAGGGCTACGACGACAAGTGGAGCGTGCCGTCGACACTGAACTTCGCCTCGTACAAGAACCTGCCGCCGGGCACCTACACGCTGCACGTGAAGGCCCGCAACGGAACGGGCGAATGGTGCCCCCAGGAGTCGGCCCTGCACATTGTGGTGGCTCCGCCCTTCTGGAAGTCCACGCCGGCCTATCTGCTCTATCTGCTGCTGTCGCTGCTGATGGCTTACATCCTCTTCCGCCTGGTGCGCAACTTCAACCAACTGCGCAACCGCATCGCGGTGGAGAAGCAGCTGACAGAGTATAAACTGGTCTTCTTCACCAACATCTCCCACGAGTTCCGCACCCCGCTCACGCTTATACAGGGAGCCCTGGAGCGCATCGACTCCAACGGGAACATGCCCAAGGAGATGGTGAATTCCGTCCGGGTGATGGAGAAGAGTACCCAACGCATGCTGCGACTCATCAACCAGTTGCTGGAGTTCCGCAAGATGCAGCACAACAAACTGTCCCTCTCGCTCGAGGAGGTGGACGTCATCAGCTTCCTACGCGACATCTACCTCAACTTCAAGGACATCGCCGAGTCCAAGGCGATGGACTTCAGCTTCACCTCCTCGGTGGGCACCTACCGCATGTTCATCGACAAGGGGAACGTGGACAAGGTAGTCTATAACCTGCTCTCCAATGCCTTCAAGTACACCCCCTCTCGAGGGAAGATCTCCTTCGACGTGGAGGTGGACAAGAAGGATGGCCGCCTGATAATCCGCATTGCCGACAATGGCGTGGGCATCCCCAAGGAGAAGCAGAGCCAGCTCTTCAAGCGCTTCATGCAAAGCAACTTCTCGGGCAACAGCATGGGCATTGGTCTCCACCTGAGTAACGAACTGGTGAATGTGCACAAAGGGAAGCTGAGCTTTGCCGAGAACGAGGGTGGAGGTTCCGCCTTCACCGTCACGCTGCCGCTGAACGCCGATGTCTATGCCCCCGGAGACTTCTTGGTGATGAGCCGTCTGCTGAAGAATGGGGAAGGGGAGGAGACTGACGACCGCAAGGAACTGTCGTCCCTGCAACTCGACGAGGGGCAGACCGCCAACGAGAAACCTCTGAACAACCGCAAGATACTGATTATAGAGGACGACAACGACATCCGTCGGTTCCTGGCCGAGGAGGTGGGCCGCTACTTCGAGGTGGACACCGCCGCCGACGGCACCACCGGACTGGAGAAGGCCCAGAGCTACGACGCCGACCTAATAATCTGCGACGTGATGATGCCCGGCATGAACGGCTTCGAGGTGGTGCACCGGCTGAAGGACGACTTCAACACGAGTCACATTCCCGTCATCCTGCTGACGGCCCTCGATTCGTCGGACAAACGTCTGCAGGGCATAGAGAGCGGGGCGGACGCCTACATCACCAAACCCTTCAGTCCCAAGTACCTCATTACCTATGTATATAAGCTGATAGAGCAGCGCGACAAACTGCGGGAGAAGTTCTCCAACGACCCCACTCTGCAGCGCATGCCCTTGTCCACCTCGGAGAAGGACCAGCGCTTCGCCGACGAACTGCTGGCGCTTGTGGAGCAGAACCTCTCCAACCCCGACCTCTCCATCGACTTCATCGTGGAGGCCATGGGCATGAAGCGTACGGCATTCTTCCGCAAGGTGCGTGGTGTAACGGGCTACGCTCCCAAGGAATACGTGCGGTTGATACGTCTGAAGAAGGCGGCCGCCCTGCTGGATGAAGGCAGTCACAATGTCTCCGAGGTATCGTACATGGTGGGCCTTTCCGACCCGTTCTACTTCAGCAAAGTCTTCAAGCAGCAGTTCGGAATGTCTCCCTCCGCCTATCAGCAGCGGGGCGACGCTAACGCCACTGAACCCTTGGCGGAGTGAGGCTAGGTGGATAGCTGACCTCTCTGACTTCGTTGGTCCCCTTTCGGCAGCGAAGTGCCAAGGGGGACTGGAGGTCTTGTGGGCAAGGTTCCTTACCCCGCAACTGTGCCTTTGACCCATGAAACTTTGGCGGATGATAGATGTAAAGATAAATGCCCAGTTAGGAAAATATTTTTTCCTAACTGGGGAAATAGTTTATCCCAGTTAGGGAGATATATTTTACTAGTTAGAGTGCCATGAGCGGCTCGGCTAAGTGCTGAGCTCGCTCTGTCAGTAAGCGGCGCGGTACTTGCCCTCGTTCTTGTCGTCGAGCATGCTGAGGTACGATGTGTAGCGTGACTCGCTGATGAGGTGCTGCTCCACGGCTTCGCGCACGGCGCAGCCTGGCTCGTGTACGTGGGTGCAGTTGCCGTACTTGCACTCCTGCGAGTAATGGAAAATCTCCTTGAAGTAGTGGCCTATCTCCTCGGGCTCCATGTCGAACGTGCCGAACCCTTTGATGCCCGGCGTGTCGATGAGGTAACCGCCGCCTTCGGTCTCGAACATCTCGGAGAAGGTGGTGGTGTGCATTCCTTTATTATGGTAGTCGGAGATTTCGCCCGTGCGGGCATGGATGTCGGGCAGCAGGCTGTTGATGAGTGTGGACTTGCCCACACCGGAGTTGCCCGAGAAGAGCGTGACGTTGCCCGCCATCAGTTGGCGCAGACCGTCGAGCCCCTCGCCGGTGACGGCGGACACCTTGTGGCAGGGGTAGCCGATGGTGGTGTAGAGGTTCACCAGCGCGTCGAGGTAGCGTAGCTCGTCCTCATCGTAGCGGTCTGTCTTGTTGAAGACCAGCTGCACGGGGATGCGGTAGGCTTCGGCCGAGGCTATGAAGCGGTCGATGAAGATGGTGGAGGTCTCCGGGTAGTTGACGGTGACGATGAGTAAACACTGGTCGAGGTTGGCGGCGATGATGTGCGACTGTTTGCTGAGGTTCGACGAGCGGCGGATGATGTAGTTCTTGCGGTCCTCTATTTCGGAGATGAAGGCCGTGCCCTCGGCGTTGGTGATGATTTCCACCCGGTCGCCCACCGCCACGGGGTTTGTGCTGCGGATGCCCTTCAACCGGAAGTTGCCTTTTATCTTGCAGTTGACCAGCTGACCGTCTGTGGTCTTCACCAGGTACCAACTGCCTGTGTTCTTGATGACTAATCCTTTCATGCCTGCCTCTAGGGGAAGAAAACTCGCAAAGGGAAGCCCCTGATGGCGCGTTGCAACGCCAGCGCGGCCTCCCTTCCCGATGTCTCCTCGTGATGGTTTTATACTGTCATGATCTCCTTGTCCTTCAAGGCAAGAATCTCTTCCACCTTCTTCACATATTTGTCGTGCACCTTCTGCAGCTTGGCTTCGGCGTCCTTCTCGGCGTCCTCGGGCAGTCCGTCCTTCTGGGCTTTCTTCAGAGCGTCGATGCCGTCGCGGCGTGCGTTGCGGATGCTTATCTTGGCCGTCTCACCCTCCTTGTTGCACTGCTTGGCCAACTGTTTGCGTCGTTCCTCGGTCAAGGGCGGGATGCCGAGGCGGATAATCTCGCCGTTGTTCTCCGGTGTAATGCCCACCTCAGAGTCCATGATGGCTTTCTCGATGACCTTGAACATCGATTTGTCCCACGGCTTGATGGCGATGGTGCGCGCGTCGGGGGTGGTGATGGCCGCCACGTTGTTGAGGGGCACCATGCTGCCGTATGAGTTCACCCGTATGCCGTCGAGGATGTGTACGTTGGCCTTTCCGGCGCGCACACGTGCAAGTTGTTCCTCAAGATACATCTCTGCCATCTGCATCTTCTCTTCGGCATCATTCAAATAAGTCTGTACGTCTATCATAATCCTAAGTTTTTTTTGTTCGTTAATAGAATATGTTTGCGATTGATAGAACAAAGGTACTCATATATTCTATAGGGTCCAACCTTTTGCTCCTTTTTCTTTAAAATGTTCCTCATCGGGGTGCCGCGCTAAACCTTTCGACGCTGGGTGGTCTAATGATTGATGTGGGCGACCACGGACACGCGGGTGGGCGGATTCGTCCCTAAAACCGCCTATGTTTATCGTCAACTTTGTAGGTTTCGTATAAGAAAACAACATTTTCGTATAATTTATTTTTCTGTTTCAAATATATGATATACTTTTGTAGCGTCTTAGAATTGAGAATAGGGGTAAAGCTAAGTTGATTTACGGAGCGTGCGTCCTAGTTCAGAGGTTCTAACTTGGGTTGATTACCATTGTAGTTTTTTCATATATACCTGTTTTTTAAGTGTAGGATGAGCTGCTCCGTTGATGGAGCGGCTCTTTCGTTTTCTATAGGTCTATCCCCGTTGTGCTTACTTTTTTTGATATTATACCTCTTTTTATTAGGTGCGTGTCTTTTAAAATGCTTATCTTTGCACCCAAATATAAAAACGAATTGTAATGGCTGAGACGAAGAATATCAAAACCGCGTTGATTTCGGTTTATCATAAAGAGGGTTTGGACGAAATCCTCTCCAAACTTCACGAAGAAGGCGTGCAATTCCTTTCTACAGGAGGCACACGTCAGTTTATTGAATCATTGGGCTATCCTTGTCAGGCTGTGGAAGACCTGACCACTTATCCTTCTATACTGGGAGGCCGCGTGAAGACGCTGCACCCGAAAGTGTTCGGAGGCATCCTTTGCCGCCGCGACGTGGAGGAGGACCAGAAGCAAATCGCACAGTACGAGATTCCCGAGATAGACCTGGTCATCGTAGACCTCTATCCCTTCGAGGAGACTGTCGCTTCGGGTGCCGACGAGGCTGCCGTTATCGAGAAGATCGACATAGGCGGCATCTCGCTGATACGTGCCGGCGCCAAGAACTTCAAGGACGTGGTGATTGTGGCCAGCAAGAACCAATACAAACCTCTGCGCGACATTCTGTTCGACCACGGCGCATGCACCACGTTGGAAGAGCGCAAGTGGTTCGCCAAGGAGGCCTTCGCCGTTTCCTCACACTACGACTCGGCCATCTTCAATTACTTCGACAACAACGAGGGCTCCGCTTTCCGTTGCGCCTACGACGACCAGAAGACGTTGCGCTACGGCGAGAACCCCCATCAGAAAGGCTACTTCTTCGGTAATCTGGACGCTATGTTCGACCAGATTCACGGCAAGGAGATTTCCTATAACAACCTGCTCGACATCAATGCCGCTGTGGACTTGATCGACGAGTTCGACGAGATTACGTTCGCTATCTTGAAACACAACAACGCTTGCGGCTTGGCTTCGCGCTCCACACTGCTGGAGGCTTGGAAAGACGCCTTGGCAGGCGACCCTGTGTCGGCCTTCGGCGGTGTGCTCATCACCAACGAGGTGATAGATCGCGCTACGGCGGAGGAAATCAACAAGATATTCTTCGAGGTAATCATCGCTCCCGACTACGATGTGGACGCATTGGAAATCCTGGGACAGAAGAAGAACCGCATCATCTTGGTACGCAAGGATGTGGAGCTGCCTAAACGTCAGTACCGCTCCGTGTTGAACGGCGTGCTGGTGCAGGACAAGGACTTGGACATCGAGACGAGAGCCGACCTGAAGCAGGTGACCACCAAGGCTCCTACGGACGCTGAGATAGACGACATGCTGTTCGCCAACAAGATTGTGAAGAACAGCAAGAGCAACGCCATCGTGCTTGCCAAGAACAAACAGCTGTTGGCGAGCGGCGTGGGTCAGACCTCGCGTGTGGACTCTCTGAAACAAGCTATCGACAAGGCTCACAACTTTGGCTTCGACCTCACCGGAGCGGTGATGGCCAGCGACGCCTTCTTCCCCTTCCCCGATTGTGTGGAGATAGCCGACAAGGCAGGCGTAACTGCTGTCATCCAGCCGGGCGGATCCATCAAGGATGACTTGTCATTCAACTATTGTAATGAGCACGGATTGGCTATGGTAACAACCGGCTTCCGTCATTTTAAACACTAATAAATAACTATATCACTTAAATGGGACTGTTTTCGTTTACAAAAGAAATAGCCATCGACCTTGGTACCGCCAACACCATCATTACTTGCAACGGTAAGATTGTGGTGGACGAGCCCTCAGTGGTGGCGCTCGATAAGGTCACAGACAAGATGATTGCTGTGGGCGAGCGAGCCAAAATGATGTATGAGAAGGAGAATCCGAACATACGTACCGTGAGACCTTTGCGGGATGGCGTAATAGCGGATTTCAACGCATGTGAGCAGATGATGCGCGGACTCATCAAGAAGGTGAACATGGGCCACAGCCTCTTCTCACCCTCCCTGCGTATGGTCATCGGCGTCCCCTCGGGCAGCACTGAGGTGGAGTTGCGTGCCGTGCGCGACTCTGCCGAGCACGCCGGCGGACGCGATGTGTATCTGATTTTCGAACCGATGGCATCGGCTGTCGGCATCGGCCTGGATGTGGAAGATGCCGTAGGTAACATGATTATCGACATAGGTGGTGGATCGACCGAAATCGCCGTCATCTCACTGGGCGGTATCGTGACCAACAGCTCCATCCGCATTGCCGGCGACGACTTCACCGCTGACATTCAGGAGTACATGCGTCGGCAGCACAACGTGAAGATCAGCGAACGTATGGCCGAGCGCATCAAGATATCCGTGGGATCGGCCCTGACAGACCTGGGCGACGACGCGCCTGAGGACTACATCGTGCACGGACCGAACTGCATCACAGCCTTGCCTATGGAAGTGCCTGTGTGCTACCAGGAGATTGCCCACTGTCTGGACAAGTCCATCTCCAAGATTGAGATGGCCGTGCTGACGGCTCTGGAGAACACACCTCCTGAACTCTACGCTGACGTGGTTCACAACGGCATCTACTTGTCCGGTGGCGGCGCCTTGCTGAGAGGCCTCGACCGACGCCTGGAGGAGAAGATAAACATCCAGTTCCACGTGGCAGACGATCCTCTGCACAGCGTGGCCAGGGGAACAGGCATCGCATTGAAGAATTTGGATAAGTTCTCGTTCTTGATGCGTTGATGTGGAACTCTAATTTAATAAGAATATAGTAGAAGCGGAGTCGGGTTTTTCCCGATTCCGCTTTGTTGGCAACTTAAAGTGGTGACTTGTGCGTAATCTGTTCAGGTTCTTTATTCAATACAACTACTGGTTCCTTTTCATCCTGTTGGAGGGCATCAGTTTCTGGTTGTTGTTCAGTTTCAACAACTATCAGGGGAGTGTCTGGTTCTCCTCGGCCAACGGTTTCGTAGGGAGGGTCTACGAGGCGTGCAACAGTGTCACGTCCTACCTGCATCTGAAGTCCGACAACGAACAGCTGATGGAGCGCAACGTGGTGCTCGAGCAGCAGCTCGCCGAACTCCGCCGTGCCTACATAACCCAGCAAGGCGACTCCGTCGCGGTGGATTCTCTGCTGTTGGCTATCGAGCAAAATTGCAACCTGCTGGATGCTGAGGTGGTAGTGAACTCCATCCGCCGGTCCGACAACTTCATCACCATCAACAAAGGCGCCCTCGATGGCGTGAAGGAGGAGATGGGCGTAGTGAACGGCCGCAGTGTGGTGGGCATCGTTTACCACACATCGCCCCACTATTCGCTGGTAATCTCCGTGCTCAACAGCAAGTCGAGCATCAGCTGTCGCATACGCAACTCCGACTACTTCGGTTATCTGAAGTGGGACGGCAACGACTGCCAGCACGCCAACCTGGTGGACATGCCCCGACACTCCATCTGCGAGATAGGCGACACCATCGTGACGACTGGTTTCACACCCATCTTCCCCGAAGGGCTTATGGTGGGTACCATCGAGGAAATTTCCGACTCGCGCGACGGACTCTCCTTCTTGCTGAAGATAAAGCTATCCACCGACTTCGCCAGTCTGAACCAAGTGAAGGTGGTGGCCCGCGAGAATGTGGAGGAGTTGAAAGAGTTGCAACAGCAGGCTAAATGACCATAGAGGTGTTTCTAAAATTAGGTAGCGATGACGATTAGTTTTCTGAAAAATACAGGTTGGTTCCTAGCGCTTGTGCTTCTGCAGGCCATGGTGATGAACCACATTTGCATCCTGGGGTACGCTAAACCCTTGGTGTACGTCTATCTGATGTTGATCATTGGCAGTTCCTCCTCACGGGTTGCCCTCTTGCTTTGGGGCTTCTGTCTGGGACTGGTGGTCGACATCTTCTCCAACACCTTGGGCCTCCATACCGTGACGACCACATTCATCGGCTTCATCCGTCCCTGGGTGCTCAACCTCTTCATGACCCGCGATAACTCGGACAATGCAATCGTGCCGGGCGTGAGCACCTTCGGTCCAGGGAAGTTCTTCCGCTATGCGCTGACGTTGGTGCTCATCCACCACATCATCCTTTTCGTGCTGGAGTCCTTCTCCCTCTTCGATTGGTTGTATCTGTTGATAGCTGTCCCCACAAGCGCGTTGCTGACCACCCTGTGTGCGATGGCCATCGACGGCATCTGTAAAAAGTGACCCTGTTGCCTTATGCGTGACTATAATCTCGAGAACCGGAAATTCGTCATTGGCGGCATTGTGGTGGCAGTCGTTGTCATCTACATCATCCGCCTCTTCTCGTTGCAGATAGTGAGCGACGACTATAAGCAATATGCCGACGGCAACGCTTTCCTCAACAAGGTGCTGTTCCCCGCGCGGGGTGTCATCTACGACCGCAACGGCGAGCTGTTGGTGTTCAACCAACCCGCCTACGACGTGATGGTGGTGATGAAGGAGATTGAGAACCTCGACACCCTCGACCTGTGCGAGACGCTGAACATCACCAAGGAGCAATTCCTCGAGCGCATGAAGACCATCAAGAACCGTAACCTCAACCCCGGCTATTCGCGCTACACCGAGCAGGTGTTCATCAACCAACTCTCCGCCGAGGAGTTTGCCGTGTTCCAGGAGAAGTCGTTCCGCTTCAAAGGCTTCTACACCCGCAAGCGCACCATCCGTCAGTATGCCTTCAACGTGGGAGCCCATGTGCTGGGCGACATCGGCGAGGTCTCCAAGAACGACATCAAGGAAGACGGCTATTACCGCATGGGCGACTACATCGGCAAACAAGGTGTGGAGCGCTCGTATGAGAAACAATTGCGTGGCGAGAAGGGAGCCGAAATCCTGCTCCGCGACGCACGTGGCCGTGTGCAAGGCCACTATATGAACGGAGCATTCGACCGCGTACCCATCCCCGGCAAGAACCTCAAACTGGGCCTTGACGAGAAGTTGCAGGCACTGGGCGAACGCCTCCTCGAGGGTAAAATCGGCAGCATCGTGGCCATAGAACCCTCTACCGGCGAGATTCTCTGCATGGTCTCCTCACCGACGTACGACCCCCATCTGATGATTGGTCGTAAGCGTGGCGCCAGCCACAAGCAGTTGGCTCTGAATGCTTGGAAGCCTCTGCTCAACCGTGCCGTGTCGGGAACCTATCCTCCGGGGTCCACCTTCAAGACCTCGCAGGCGTTGACCTTCCTGCAAGAAGGCATCATCACCCCCGAGACGAGCTATCCCTGCACGGGCGGATTTGTGTTCCGGGGCCTGCGTGTGGGTTGCCACTCCCACGGCTCCCCGCTGCCGTTGGTGCCTGCTATCGCCACCTCGTGCAACGGCTACTTCTGTTGGGGACTCTATCACATGATGGGCGCCCGCAGCAAGTACGGCACCGTGCAGAAGGCCATGACCACGTGGAAAGACTATATGGTCTCCATGGGATTCGGTTATCAACTGGGCGTGGACATCCCCGGCGAGAAGCGCGGAATGATTCCCAACGCCGACTATTACGACAAGAACTATCGGGGTTCGTGGAACGGACTCACTATCATAAGTATCGCCATCGGTCAAGGTGAGGTGACCCTCACCCCCTTGCAGATAGCCAACCTGGGAGCCACCATCGCCAACCGTGGTTACTACTACACCCCTCACGTGGTGAAGGAGATTGAGGACGACCAGATTGACAGCCTCTACCGCACGCCCCACTACACCATGGTGGACAAGCGGTACTACGACGTGGTGGTGGAGGGAATGCGCCAGGCCGTGTTGGGTGGTACCTGCCGCGGAGCCAACCTCCCCGGCATAGAGGTGTGTGGCAAGACAGGTACGGCACAGAACCGTGGTCACGACCACTCCGTCTTCATGGGCTTCGCTCCCAAGGACGACCCCAAGATAGCCATTGCCGTCTATGTGGAGAATGGTGGATTCGGTGCCGTCTATGGTGTGCCCATTGGCGCGCTGATGATGGAACAATACCTTACGGGTGAACTCTCCCCGCAGAGCGAGGAGAAGGCCCAGATGTATCAGGAAAGGAGAATCACGTATGATAACACGGAACGTTAGTATATTCAAGTCGGTCGATTGGATTACCATCGCCATCTATGTGGCGCTCGTGATCTTTGGTTGGTTTAGCATCTGCGGAGCCAGTTTCACGTACGATGATATGGACATCTTCTCGTTCGACACCCGCTCCGGCAAGCAGATGGTTTGGATATTGTGCTCCTTCGGTTTGGGCATGATACTCCTTATGATTGAGGAGCGTGTCTACGAGGTGTTCTCCGTCGTCCTCTATGTGGCGATGCTGTTGCTACTACTTGTTACGCCCTTCCTGGCGGAGGACACGAAAGGTTCCTATTCGTGGATTAAGTTCGGTCCCGTCAGCCTGCAGCCGGCGGAGTTTGCCAAGTTCACCACCGCCCTGATGGTGGCCAAGGTAATGTCGGTCTACGGCTTCACCATCGCCAACCCTCGTTCGCTGATGACCGTGGTGGCGCTGATACTGCTGCCTATGGGACTGATTATCCTGCAAAAGGAGACCGGCTCGGCATTGGTCTACTTGGCCTTCTTCCTGATGCTCTATCGGGAGGGAATGTCCGGCTCGTTCCTCTTCTTCGGGGTTTGCCTGGTTACCTATTTCATTGTAGGCATCCGTTTCTCCGAGGTCCCGCTGACCGACGTCATCCCCACTTCCGTGGGTGCTTTCTCCGTGATGCTGATGATTCCCATCTTCACGGCAGGCCTCATGTGGGTCTATTGTAAGGAACGGGCGCAGGTACGCATCTCCCTGCTCGTCACCTTGCTGGCGACGTTGGTGGCTTACTTGGTGGCAGAATACATCATTCCCTTCGATTTGTTGTGGGCTCAGTTGGGCATTTGCGTCGGGTGGGTAATCTACCTGTTGGTGCTGAGCGTGAAGAAACGCAAGGGAACCTTTGCGCTGATTTCCATCTTCACAGTGGCTTCCGCGCTCTTCTTCTTCTCCAGCGACATCGTGTTCAACAAGGTGTTGCAGCCCCACCAGCAGACGCGTATCAAGGTGGTGCTGGGCATGGAGCAGGACTTGGCAGGTGCCGGTTACAATGTGAACCAGTCGAAGATAGCCATCGGCTCCGGAGGTTTCTTGGGTAAGGGATTCCGCAACGGAACGCAGACGAAGCTGAAATATGTGCCCGAGCAGGACACCGACTTCATCTTCTGCACCGTCGGCGAGGAGGAGGGCTTTGTGGGCTCTTCCGCCGTGTTGATACTCTACATGATTCTCATCATCCGGCTCATCACCATTGCCGAGCGGCAGAGTACCGTGTTCGGGCGAGTCTATGGCTATTCGGTGGCGTGCATCTTCTTCTTCCACCTATTTATAAATATAGGTATGGTGTTGGGCTTGACGCCGGTGATTGGCATTCCCCTACCGTTCTTCAGCTACGGAGGTTCCTCCCTGTGGGGCTTCACCATCCTACTGTTTGTATTCCTGCGGATGGATATCGAGAACAAGAATTCTTTTTAATCGTTGGCGGGAATAAGGAGGCTTTAGTTCCTCCTCAGTCTCTCCTCGTCAGTCGGATGCCTACGTCGTGTATGCCTTGGAGGCGTCCCTTCTTCATGTAGTGTGCCAGTTTGATGCGCACGTTGTGTTGTTTGCTCAGGTGGAGAGTGCCCACGTTGTGGGTCGTCTGGTAGTAGCGGTTCAGTCCAGAACCGACGAAGCGGCCTTTCTCGTTCACCAGTTTGCATTGTAGCGTGTCGCTCTTGAAGCGGAGCGAGTCGTCGTTGTTGGCGTAAACCACCAGCCAAAGTTCCTTGAACTTCAGTTCCTGCGTGTTGCGCAGCTCCACCTGTAGGTTGTAGTTGCCCTCCACGATTTGCTCTTTGGACACATCGAAGACGAGTGTATCACTCTTGTTCCAACCCTCTTCGTTGAAGGTTTGAAAAGAGTGATACAGACAATTTGGTTGGCACGAGGAGAGTGTTCCGACTGCCAAGAGAGCCATGTCAGCTATTAGCCGGATCTTGATTCTTCTGAGCATTGTCTTTGTCGTTTCGGTTGTTGTCACGTCTCTCGTTGGATTGCTGACGAGTCTGCTTCGCTTCGTGATTATCGTTGCCGTCCTGTTGGTTGCCGTTGTTGGACTCTCGATTCCCGCTGTTAGGCTGTTGGTTTCCCTTATTGCCTTCTCCTCGGTTGCCGTTATTGCCCTGCTGGTTGCCATTGTTGCCTTGTCGGTTTCCGTTGTTGTTGGGCTGTTGACGACGACCCTCACCACGGCGTTGGCCCCGTTGTTGCTTCGACTCACCACTTTGCCTGGGTTCGCCTTGCTGAGGTTTGCCTCCCTGCTGGGCGTTGTCTCCTTGCTGAGGCTTACCGTTTTGTTGTGCACCATCACCCTGCTGAGGTTTGCCGCCTTGCTGTGGTTTACCACCTTGCTGGGCTCTGTCTCCCTGTTGCGGTTTACCGCCCTGCTGAGGTTTGCCGTTCTGTTGAGGCTTTCCGCCTTGTTGGGACTTGCCTCCCTGTTGCGGTTTTCCTCCTTGCTGCGGTTTGCCATGTAGCGGTTGTTGTTCCTTGGCCTGCTGCGGCTTGTTGTCCGGCTGGTTGGGCTTATTGCCGTTTTTCTTTTTCTTCTTCTTAGCGTTCTTGCTCCGGTCGAATCGGGTCACGCTCTCCTGCTCCAGCAGGTCTATCGGACGCTTCGGCTCGTTGTGGGTGGTCTCCTCGTTGAGGCTTGTGGGCTTCTGTCCCTTACGGTTCATGTTGAGCACCTCGAAAGCCCGCTTGCCGGAGATGGTAACCAGGTTGGCAGCGAAGTTCTTGTCGGTAGAGTAGGTGATTTCTCCCTTCAGAATGTCCGCCTTGAAGAAGTAGAACGTTCCGTCGGCAGTCTCCAGGGTAATCTCCTTAGACGGCATTTTCTTCTGGCACTCCACGTAGGCGTCCACCTCATAGTTGAGACAACACTTCAACTTGGCGCACTGTCCGGCCAGTTTCTGCGGGTTCAGCGAAATGTCCTGTATGCGAGCCGCGTTGGTGGAGACGGAGATGAAGCTCGTCATCCATGTGGCGCAGCAGAGCTCGCGTCCGCAGGGGCCGATACCGCCAATGCGTCCCGCCTCCTGTCGCGCACCGATTTGTTTCATCTCGATGCGTACCTTGAACGCGTCTGCAAGCACTTTTATCAGTTGACGGAAGTCCACGCGCTCGTCCGCGATGTAGTAGAAGATGGCCTTGTTGCCGTCCCCTTGGTACTCCACGTCGCCTATCTTCATGTTCAGCTTCAGGTTGGCGGCAATCTGGCGCGAGCGGATCATCGTGTCGTGCTCCTTGGCTTTCGCCTCCTCGTACTTCTCCAGGTCCACCGGCTTGGCCTTCCGGTAGATGCGTTTTATCTCCGCGTCGTGTTTCAGGTTCGCCTTCTTCATCTGCAGGGGTACGAGTCGTCCGGTCAGTGTCACCGTACCGATGTCGTGTCCCGGGCTGGCTTCCACGGCCACCACGTCGCCCTTCTCCAACTTCAAGTTGTTGCTGTTGCGGTAATATCCCTTTCGCGTGTTCTTGAACTGCACTTCCACCATGTCGCACAGTTCGCCGTTGCCCGGCACGTCGGCAAGCCAGTCGTAGGTGTTCAGCTTGTTGTCCTGCCGTCCGCAGCCTTTTGCGCTAAGGTTTCCGCTACCGTTTTTCTGTATGAAATCTGTCATCTCTGTGTCTGTTATATATTATTGTTTGATGAGCACAATCATCTTGAGCGAGAAGTCAAAGAATACCATCTTTGCGTTCACGTTGTGTTCGATATCTCGTTGTGCTTCATTTAATTCGTCCATAATGCCAATGGCGTTGCGCTCGTTCACGAAGGGTGAGAAGCGCTGTGCGAAGTTCATCTCGTCGCGGTTCATATAGGTGAGCGCGTCCTGATGAAAGTTGTAGATGAAACTCTCGCGAATCATCCGCTGGCAGTAGGAGAGGAAGTTCTTCTGCTTCTCGCGTCCGATGCCCGCCAGCTGTTCGCTCCACGCCTTCATCTCCTTCACCTTCCGCTGGTAGGCCAACCGCATGAGGCAGACAAACCAGTCGAAGAAGGCCTTGTTCTCGTCGTTCAGATGAAAGGCTTCCAGCGCCTTGATGAAGTTGCCCCCCGATGCGTGTGCAATAATCCGGGCGTCGTTTTGCTCCAGTCCGTACTTCTGCTCCAGGGTCGCCTCTATCTCCTTCTCCTCGATGAGCGGAACGTTGATGCGCTGCGTGCGGCTCTGTATGGTCGTCAGCAGCAAGTCCGGATTCTCCGACACCAACAGCATAACCGTTTGCTGGGGAGGCTCCTCCAGTATCTTCAGCAACTTGTTGGAACATGACTCGTTCATCTTCTCCGCCAACCAGATTATCAACACTTTGTAGCCACCCTCGAAAGACTTCAGCGAGAGCTTCTGCAGGATTGCTCCACTCTCCTTCTCGTAGATGTAGGCTTGCTGGTTCTCCGCCCCCATCTCATTCAGCCAATGGTTGAGGTTGAAGTAGGGCGACTTGGTCACCAAGTTGCGCCATTCGTTGATGTAATCGTCGCTCGTGGGGGGCTCTTTCCCCTTCTTTATCACTGGGAAAGCGAAGTGAAGGTCGGGGTGAGCCAACTTGTTGAACTGGAGGCACGACGGGCAGGTGCCGCAGGCGTCCTCAGCCGTCCGGTTGGTGCAACAGAGGTAGCGCGCATAGGCAATGGCAAGCGGCAACTTGCCCGTACCCTCGGGCCCGCAAAGCAACCGGGCGTGAGGCACACGTCCCTCGCTCACCTCCAGGATGAACCGTTTGATGATATCTTTTTGTCCGACTATATCTCTAAAGAACATGTTCTATCTTCTTCCAAAATTAGAGCATACGCTCATCTATGTGCAAAAATAATGAAATGGACCAATACGCAAGCCAAAAAAGAGGAAAAACTTGTGGGGAAAGTGCTAAACATCCTTTTGTAACACCATTTTCACCCGTCGGATGCGTTGTTATTTGAATTACCTTGCTAACTTTGTCACCAGTTTATTATTAGACAAGCAGCTATGAAGCTATTGATTATAGAAGACGAACGCCAGCTGTCGGACAGCATCGTGAGTTTCTTGAGTCACGAGGATTACCTTTGCGAGCAGGCCTTCTCTTTTGCCGAGGCCACGTCTAAAGTGGAGATTTATGAGTATGACTGCATCTTGCTAGACCTGATGTTGCCCGGCGGCAGCGGATTGGACATTCTGCGGCAGATAAAGCAACGTTCGCCACAGACGGGTGTCATCATCGTGTCGGCGAAGGACTCGCTTGAGGATAAGGTGACAGGCCTGCAGATTGGGGCGGACGATTACCTGCCCAAACCCTTCCACTTGCCGGAACTGGGAATCCGCATCTTCGCACTCCTCCGGCGCAAGAATTTCCAGTCGAGCAACGTGCTCCGCAGTGGCGAGATCACTATCGACCTCTTCAGCAAGACGGTCTCCGTGGGTGGCCGTGGCATCGACCTGACGAAGAGTGAGTATGAACTGTTGCTCTTCTTCATCGAGAACCGCAACCGCGTCATCTCCAAGAGCGCGTTGGCCGAGCACCTGAGCGGCGACATGGCCGATATGATGGGCGACTTCAACTTCGTCTACGCCCACATCAAAAACCTGAAAGCCAAACTGGCCGAAGCCGGACAGCGTGATTGTATCAAGACGTTCTATGGCACAGGCTACAAATGGATGATAGAGTCATGAAAAGCACAGCTCGTCCCAAGAGGATGCGTATGCTCTTGTCGCGTACGTTGCGGCGCTACCTCTACTGCGCCATCATCGTCCTCTTCATGATTACTCCTCTCTTCTACTTGCTCACCAAGCAGTTTTATGCTGAGGACCTGATAGACATCATCGAATCGGTGAACCGCGGACAGGGCATCCCGCCCTTGGACCTGGAGCGGGACATCATTGCGGGCGTCACGTTGCAGTTCCTGCTTATCTCGCTGGCGGTGACCATCGCCATGTTCATCACCATCCGTTTCATCACCCGCAAACTGTGGCTCCCCTTCGACGATACGCTGAAGAAGACCGAACGCTTCAATCTGGCCCAGGGGGAGTTGCCTCAGTTCATGGAGACGGACATCATCGAGTTCAACCGATTGAATCATTCGCTGACGCAGCTGATGGAGCGCGACCGCGAGACCTTCCGTATCCAGAAGGAGTTTACCGAGAACGCTTCGCACGAGCTGCAGACCCCGCTGGCCATCATCCGCAGTAAGCTCGACCTGCTGATGCAGGAGAAGATGAACGAGCAACAGATGAAGCTCGTCTCCGACCTTTACCAACTGACTATGCGCATGAGCCACCTGAGCCGCAACTTGCTGATGTTGGCCAAGATAGATAATGCCCAGTACAAGACGATGGAATCGGTGGACGTGAAGTCCCTGCTGGACGAGTCGCTCCCCATGTACGATGTGTTGCTCAACGGCACTACCATACAGTTGGACGACAAGCGCAAGCGCCGGAAGACCGTCCGCGCCAATCAACCGCTGCTGGAAAGCCTGCTGAAGAACTTGATAGTGAATGCCATCCGTCACTCTTCGGCCGGCGGGAAGATAGAAATCCTGTTGCAGGACGATGGGCTGATGGTGAGCAACGCTGCCACCGACACGGAGGGGGCGCTCGACGCCTCCATGTTGTTTCGTCGCTTCCGGTCGGGCGATGTGGAGAAGAAAGGCAATGGACTGGGGCTCGCCATCGTGAAAGCCATCTGCGATTTCCATGGTTGGACGGTGGGTTACATCTTTGCCGACGGCAAACACTGCTTCTCCGTTCACTTCCGTAAAGCCTCCTAGGGTTGTGCTTGCTACCTCTCCGTTGAATATGCCTAATTTATTCAAATCCCGCAAGTATATACTCTAAGCCCTGAGAGTATATACTCAACGGCTTGAGAGTATATACTCATGTAAAGCCGACTTATCCTGCATGAAAAGGTGAGCAAGCACCCATATAAAACCAATCGCATTAGAACTTGCGGAACTTAAATAATTTAGCGGCATTACCTCTCCACTGTTTGTGTCGTCGGGAAGGTAATGCCGCTTGGTATTTTACTATGTGTGGTCGTCTCCTCTATTTGTTGTGGAGCTCCGTCAGAATGCCTGCCTGGTTGCTCTCGGTGCAGACAACCACGGCGTATGAACCTACGATTTCCACATCTGTGTCTTCGGGCAGGTACTTCAGGTCCTTCTTCTTCATCAACAGTATGGCGGGAACCTCTTGAGGGGAGGCCGGAACTTGGTCTTTCGGCAGAATCTCTACCGAGCGATGCAAGTATACATCCATGTTCTCAGCCCGCTTGATGCCCCATACGTGGAAGTCCGAGATGCCTTTCTCTTCGGATATCTTCAACGCCCTCTCGCACACGGCGCGGTAGCTGATGTCCTTGTTGAGGTAGGGGATTCCCCAACCGCCAACGAACAGGCAGCACAGCACTCCCAGGCCCATGGAACGTATGGCTGTGGTGATGTACTGCGGCTCGCGCTTGTTGTAGATTTGCCAAAGCGCATATACACCGCTTATGGAGAGTAGGGTGGCTCCGGCAATGAACCATCCGTTGTCCAAATGCTTCAGGTTGGTGGTGGAGGCCAACACAATCAGTGCCGGCAGGAGCAGAGCCAACGCTACGGCAGGCAGTGCCACCGCCGCACGCAGCCAGTTGTTCTGGCGGAAGCGGGGCAGAAACATCATCGATCCGTAGATGAGGAACGGCAGCAACGGTAGCATGTACACCTGCAACTTGGCACTGATGAATGAAATCAGTACGAAGGTGGTGACGATGACGGTCAGGAAGAAGCGTTGCAAGTCGCTGTAAACCATCTTCGGACGCAGCACGGCCAAGATGATGCCGATGGCCAGCAGCGACCATGGTGCCAAACTGTACCAGATGGTCACGAGGTAATAGTACACCGGTCCCTCGTGGTGGAACGAATGGATGGCCCGGTCGATGGTCTGATGGAAAATAAGGTTGTTCAGATAACTGCTGCCCCCTTCGAGATACGTAGCTCCGAACCATAGGGCGCAGAGCGCTGCCAAGATGCCCCAAGTGCGCCATCCCCAGTAGTGGAAGAACTGCTTGCCGTGGTGGGTCAACAGCAGGAAGACGGTGGAGCAACAGAGCGGTATCAGCAGTCCGAGCGGACCTTTGGTGAAGATTGCCAGGAAAACGTAGATGGGGAAGAGGTAACCCTCGTGCCGATGCGAGCCCGAGTACATTCGCCAAAACGAACGCAGTGCCAGCACGATGAACAGGCACATCAACATGTCCATGCGCAGGATGATGGCAATGCCTGTGAACAGTCCCGAGGTGAGCAACATCAGTCGGGCTATCGACCGACACTCAGAGTCCATGTCCTGACGGGTCCAATGGTCCATCACCCGCACGATGCCCAATGCAGGAATCAGCGAGAAGAGGGACAGGAACCACATGTGGTACTGCCCGAAGAGACATTTGCTCAGCATCACGAGCCATAGGTAGAGAGGCGGCTTGTCCGCATAGGGCACCCCGTGGTTGGTAAATGCAAACAACGTGTGGTTGCGCAGCGCCTCGTCGGCGATGCTTAAGTAACGCAGTTCGTTCGACGGCGTGAAGTCGCGAAGCAACAGCACTGGAATCAAAGCTATGCATACACCTGCGTACAGCAGGTATTTTTCTCTACTTTGTCTCATCTTAGTCTTTCTCCTTAAAAACGTGGAGCGAAGTTAGCAATAAAATTTGTAGGAATTCTGAAATAGTCTAATTATTTCTCATATTTGCAATATTTAAGGAAATCCGAGACCAAATTCAAAATCTCTTCAGAATCTAGGCATACTTTTAGCCCGTCAAACAAATAAAGCAGATTGTATGGGCATTCTATTGGATATTATTCCACAGTTGGTGGAACTAGATAATAAGGTGATGTTGTTCCTCAATCAGTTCCATTGTCCTGTGTTCGACGGGATTATGTGGATTGTGAGCGATAAGTGGGTGTGGGTACCATTCTATGTGGTGCTGGCCTTCTTCCTCTTCCGTCGCGACAAATGGCTGAAGGGAATCGTCTGCTTGTTGTTTATAGCCCTTGCCATCACCCTGAGCGACCAGATTTGCGGATCCGCCTTGCGCCACGCGGTCGGTCGCCTGCGTCCCTCCAATCCCGAGAACCCCATCTCGCAGTTCATCCACATCGTGAACGGCTACCGAGGCGGTCGCTACGGTTTCCCCTCTTGCCACGCCGCCAACACATTCGCGCTCGCTACCTTCCTTATATTATATTTCCGCACCCGTCTGGCCGCGTTCGTACTGTTGCCTTGGGCGATGTTGGTGGGCTATTCGCGTATCTACTTGGGCGTGCACTATCCAGGCGACATCCTTTGCGGCATGTGCATGGGCGGTCTGTTGGGTTCGTCGGTCTTCTGGTTGCACGCACAGACTTACGTGCTGGCAGCGAAGGTTTCTCTTTGGAGAAAAGAAAGAAAAGCCGCTCCGTTGTACCGTACCTTTGGAAATAGTTTTACCTTTGCGCGCAGATTGATAGGATTAGAAGATTCCGTTGGCTGAGGCGCTTTGCGTAGGCAGACGTAGCCGCAGGGCTAAGGTAGGTCGGTTCAGTAGTAACGGAGTCTGTGGACAAAAGATTGTACTATTATGGATTTACCTCAAGACCCGATGATGCTGTTCAGCGTCATCAACATGAATCTGCGTGACAAATACCCCTCACTCGATGCCCTGTGTAAGGCAATGGACGTGGACAAGGATGCCCTCGTCGCCAAACTGAAGGCGTCCGGTTTCGAATATAGTCCCGAATACAACAAGTTCTGGTAATCTCTCTACAGAGCAATCTCACCACTACCGATGCAAAGCTTCTCCTCCGCATCGTAGATGACACCGAACTGTCCCGGGGCAATGCCCTGGATGGAACGGGAACTGGTCACGTGGTAGAGGTCACCCTGCCGTTGCAAGGTTCCTGGGATGCGTAGCTCGGTGTGGCGAATCTTGAAGGTGACGGGAATGTCGCCCTCCTCGTGCCACGGGTTGTCGGTGATGAAGTGGAAGTCGCGGAGGTTGAACTCCGTGCCATACTGCTTCTCCGTGTCGTAGGCATGGGACACGTAGAGCACGTTCTCCTCGATGTCCTTCTTCACCACGAACCAAGGGCCACCGCCGAAGCCGAGGCCTTTGCGCTGACCGATGGTGTGGAACCAGTAGCCCTTGTGCTTGCCGATGAGCTTGCCAGTCTCCAGTTCCACTACCTTACCCTCCTTCTCGCCGAGGAACCGACGGATGAAGTCGTTGTAGTTTATCTTGCCGAGGAAACAGATGCCCTGGCTGTCCTTCCGCTTGGCGCTGGGCAGGGCAGCCTTCAGGGCGATGTCGCGCACCTCGTTCTTCATCAGGGTGCCGATGGGGAACATCAGTTTCGACACTTGGAATCGGTCTATCTGTGCCAGGAAGTCGGTCTGGTCCTTCACCGGGTCGTTGGCTGTGCCCAGCCACACCTTGCCGTCAATTACGTGGGTGGTGGCGTAGTGCCCGGTGGCCGTCTTGTCGTAGTCCTTGCCAGCCCGCTCCTCGAAGCAGCCGAACTTGATGAGCTTGTTGCACATCACGTCCGGGTTGGGGGTGAGGCCGCGCTTCACCCGGTCGATGGTGTAAGCCACCACGTTGTCCCAATACTCCTGCTGCAGGTCGATGATGCTCAGCTTTAGTCCGTACTTCTTGGCTATGGCGGTGGAAATCTCGATGTCTTCCTCTGCCGTGCAGGTGAGCTCGTGGTCGTCGTCCATACCTATTTTAATATAGAAGAGGTCGGGCTTGTAGCCTTGCTCGCAGAGCAGATGGACCACAACCGAACTGTCCACACCTCCCGAAATCAATGTCGCTATGTTCATGTTACGTATCTTTTTCGCTTTAGTGCTTTATTCTGTTTAGAGCGGATGCCGCTCGTTGTCGAAGAGCTCGGTGGAGAGGTAGCGCTCGCCCGTGTCGGGCAGCAGCACCACGATGGTCTTCCCCTTGTTCTCCGGTTTTATGGCCAACTGGGTGGCCGCATGTAGGGCGGCTCCCGAGGAGATGCCTACCAACAAACCTTCTTCGGCGGCCAAGGCCCGCGAGGCACGCATGGCATCGTCGCCGCTGACGGGGATGATGCCGTCCACCACCTCCCGATGGAAGGTCTTGGGTACAAAGCCCGCGCCGATGCCTTGCAACTTGTGCGGTCCGGGTTTGCCGCCCGAGAGGACTGCCGACGTGTCTGGCTCGATGCCGTAGATTTGGATATCCTGGCGATGGGCTTTCAGTGCCATACCTACGCCGGACACGGTGCCGCCTGTGCCCACTCCGGCGCAGAAGATGTCCACCTGGCCGTCCGTGTCGCGCCAAATCTCCTCACCTGTCGTCAGTCGGTGTATCTCCGGGTTGGCGGGGTTCTCGAACTGCTGCAGGATGATGGCTCCGTCAATCTCCTTCTTCAACTCCTCCGCACGGGCAATGGCTCCGGCCATACCTTTAGACCCGGGTGTCAGCTCCAGCTTCGCTCCGTAGGTCTTCAGCAGGTTGCGCCGCTCCACGCTCATGGTGTCGGGCATGGTGAGGATCAGGTGATAACCCTTCACCGTAGCCACCAATGCCAGTCCGATGCCGGTGTTCCCACTGGTCGGCTCGATGATGGTAGCCCCTGGTCTTAGCAGGCCTCGTCGTTCGGCATCCTCTATCATGGCCAGGGCGATGCGGTCTTTGGCGCTGTGAGCCGGGTTGAACGACTCTACTTTGGCGACGATTGTCGCCTGCAGGGCACGCTTGGCGTTGTAGCGCGTCAGCTCCAATAGGGGAGTGTTCCCTATCAAATCGGTCAGTTGTTTGGCAATCTTCTTCATTTGCGTTTGCTCTTTTAGTTTATTGTATTTGTTCGTGGTTTCACTCTTCCAGCTTCTTCAGTCCAATGCGTTTGCGCTGCATGTCCACGTCGAGCACGCGCACGCGGATGTGCTGGTGGATGCTCACCACCTGGGTGGGGTCTTGCACGAACTTCTCCGCCAGTTGCGAGATGTGCACCAGTCCCTTCTCCTTGATGCCCAGGTCCACGAAACATCCGAAGTTGGTGATGTTGGTGACGATACCCGGCAGTTCCATCCCCGGCCGTAGGTCGTCGATGGAGTGTATGCTCTTGTCGAACTCAAACACCTTGATGGTCTGTCGCGGGTCGCGTCCCGGCTTCTCCAGTTCCTTCATGATGTCGCTGAGGGTAGGCATACCGGTGGTGGGGGTGACATATTTCTCTAGTTTAATTTGGCTGCGCAGCTCCTTCTGCTGAATCAGTTGGTCCACGGTGCAGCTCAGGTCCTTGGCCATCTGCTCCACTATGGGGTAGCTCTCGGGGTGCACGGCCGTATTGTCGAGCGGGTCAGTGCCGTTGGGGATACGCAGGAATCCCGCGCACTGTTCGAAGGCTTTGGCACCCATGCGCGGCACTTTCATCAGCTCCTTGCGCGAGCTGAAGGCTCCGTTCTCGTTGCGGTAGTCCACGATGTTCTGTGCCAGCTGCGGGCCCAGTCCCGATATGTAGGTGAGCAGGTGCCGGCTGGCGGTGTTCAGGTTCACGCCTACAGCATTGACGCAACTCTCCACGGTCTGGTCCAGCGACTGCTTCAGCTTGGTCTGGTCCACATCGTGCTGATACTGGCCTACGCCGATGGACTTCGGGTCTATCTTCACCAGTTCTGCCAGCGGGTCCATCAGTCGGCGACCGATGGAGACGGCCCCACGCACTGTCACGTCGTAGTCGGGAAACTCGTCGCGGGCTATCTTCGATGCCGAATAGATGGAGGCTCCGTCCTCGCTCACCACAAACACCTGCAGGGCACGGTCATAGCGTAGCGAGGTGACAAACTCCTCCGTCTCACGACTGGCTGTGCCGTTGCCGATGGCGATGGCTTCGATGGCATACTGCTCCACCAGATGCACCAACTTCTTGGCCGCGATGCTCTTCTCGTTCTTGGGCGGGTGCGGATAGATGGCTTCGTTGTGGAGCAATTTCCCTTGCGCGTCCAGGCAGACCACCTTGCAGCCGGTGCGGTAACCGGGGTCGATGCCCAACACCCGCTTCTGCCCGAGGGGCGGAGCGAGCAACAGTTGTCGCAGGTTGGCGGTGAACACCCGTATGGCTTCCTCGTCCGCCTTCTGCTTGCTCAGTGAGGCGAACTCCGTCTCTATGGAGGGTTTCAACAGCCGTTTGTAGGCATCCTTCACGGCCTCTGCCACCTGTTGGCTGCAGGCGTTGTTGCCTTTCACGAAGGCGTGGTCCAGCCGTTCCACGCACTCCTCGTCGTTAGGGGAGATGGAGACGCGCAGTATGCCTTCGTTCTCACCGCGGCGCATGGCCAACAGGCGGTGCGACGAGCAGCGGCTCAGCGGCTCGGAGAAGTCGAAGTAGTCCTTGTACTTCTGTCCCTCTTCCTCTTTCCCCTTCACCAGTTGCGACGTGATGACGGCCTCGCGAGTGAAGCGGTTGCGTATGAGGTTGCGGGCCCGTTCGTTCTCGTTCACCTGCTCTGCCACGATGTCGCGCGCTCCCTTCAGTGCCTCCTCTTCGTTGGGCACCTCCTTGTTGATGAACCGTTTCACGCAGGCGCTCAGGTTGTTTTCGCGCTGCAGGGTCAGTATGGTTGCCAGCGGCTCCAGCCCCTTCTGTCGGGCTATCTCTGCGCGGGTTCTCCGCTTGGGCTTGAAGGGCAGGTAGATGTCCTCCAGCTCGGTGGCGTCCCAGCAGTCGGTGATGCGCTGCTTCAGTTCGGGCGTGAGCTTCTCCTGCTCGGCAATGGTGGAGAGGATGGTCTCCTTCCGTTTGCTGAGTTCGCATAGCTTGTCGTACTGCTCCTTCACGTTGCCTATCTGCACCTCGTCCAGTCCGCCGGTAGCCTCCTTGCGGTAGCGGCTGATGAAGGGCACCGTCGCTCCGCCGTTGAGCAGGGCGATGGTGTTGGCCACTTGGCGTGGCGCGATGGAGAGCTTTTGGCCTATCAGTTGTTCGAATGATTCCATCGGAGGGGATTAGTTGTGAACCAGTGTACCGATGTTCTCGCCGCTCATCACCTTCTTCAAGTTACCCACCGTGTCCATGTCGAACACGATGATGGGCAGGTTGTTCTCCTTGCACATGCAGGTGGCGGTGAGGTCCATCACGCGGAGGTTGCGCTTCAGCACCTCGTCGTAGGTGATGTCGTCGAACTTGGTGGCTGTGGGGTCTTTCTCGGGGTCGGCGGTGTAGATGCCGTCCACGCGTGTGCCTTTCAACATCACGTCTGCCTCTATCTCGATGCCTCGTAGCGACGAGCCCGTGTCGGTAGTGAAGTAGGGGCTGCCTGTGCCGCACGACATGATGACCACTTCGCCTTGCTCCATGCAGTCGATGGCTTTCCACTTCGAGTAGAACTCGCCGATGGGTTCCATGCGGACGGCTGTCAGCACACGGGCTTTCACGCCTGCCGCTGCCAGTGCGGAGCTCAGTCCCAGACTGTTGATGACCGTAGCCAACATACCCATCTGGTCGCCCTTCACACGGTCGAAACCTTTGCCCGCACCGGTGAGGCCTCTGAAAATGTTGCCGCCACCGATGACGATGCCTATCTGCACGCCCATGTCGTGTATCTCTTTGATTTGTTCGGCATACTGTGCCAACCGTTGTTCGTCGATACCATATTTCTTCTCGCCCATCAGGCTCTCTCCGCTCAGCTTGAGCAGAATGCGTTTGAATCTTGCCATAGCTATTAAGTTTCTTATGATTTGTCGGATACTAAATTCCGAACGCAAAGGTACACATTTCCGTTACATCTACGAAACTGCCGCCTTTGTTTTGCTACTAAAAACACTGGTGAGTCAATCCGGGCATCGTGCCCGCGTTACATGATGACCTTCGTCTTGTGGTATTTGTCGCGAAACTCCGTGGGGCTGCAGCCTTTGTGTTTGCGGAAGAGACGGTTGAAGTTGCTCAGCGTGTTGAATCCGCAACAGTAGCAAATCTCGCTCACGCTGTCGGCGGTGTCCACCAGTTGTCGGGCGGCTGCGCCCAAACGTATGTCCACCACATATTCACTGAGGGTCTTGCTGGTGCTGAGCTTGAAGAAGCGGCTGAAGGCGCTGGGCGACATGCCCACGAGGTCTGCCAGGTCGGACAGACGAATCTCCTCGGTAAAGTGCTTGTTGATGAAGTCCTTCACCTTCAGCACGCGTCGGTTGTCGCTCTCCACGTCCACCTTGGCGAACGACGACGAGGCCAGCTCGCGCATGCCGTCGCTCTTGGAGAGTTCATAGAGGATGGTGAGCAACTCTATCATGGCATAGAAACTCTCCTTTTGCGACGATAGCCGGTCGAGTCGGGGATACACCTGCATGATGGCGTTCAGCGGGAAGGCCACTCCCTTGCGCGCCTTCTCGAACATGTTCTTTATGGAGATGAGGGAGTTGCGGTTGAACAGACTTTCGGCGGACATGAAGTCGAAGTAGAACTGCACCGTAATCTCGCGCACCTCGGTGCTCTGGCAGGTGCCTTGTGTCCATACGTGCTCCAGGTCGGGCGATGTGATGAGCACCAGGTCGTAGTCGGCGATTGCCTCGGAACTGTCGCCCACTATGCGGTTCACCCCAGCCGCGTTCTCCACATAGTTCAGCTCGAACACATCGTGTTTGTGTATCGGGTAAGTGAACTCGCGCTTGCGCCGGTCTGCCACATACATGAAGTCGTTCTCCATCAGTGGCGGTATCTCTCTTAGCACTCTATCGTCCATCATTCCGCAAATGTATTGATTATTTCGTTCCATACACCTATTTGAAGCGGAAATAATTTCTGTTTAGCAAGTCTCCGTACGTGTCTTGCTGAGCTCGTCGCTGATGACGGCCATGCGGCGTGTGGTGAGCGGGTAGAAGTAGACCACGGCAATGGCTATCAACGATACCCCGGCCGGGATGAAACTCATCAGACAACGCAGGCAGAGGAGCGCCGACTCCGGTTGTATGGCTCCCGCGGCGATGAGGTCAGGGTCGGTGACGTAGCCGAACGCACCTAGCAAGGCCAAGGTGGCGAACCCGCCGATGGCGCTGCCAAACTTCTGTGCCATGGATGAACTGGAGAATATCAGTCCCGTGGAGGCGGTGTGGAACTCCTGCTCAGCATAGTCGCTCACGTCGGCATACATGCTCCACACCAGCGGCGACATCACGCCCGTCAGCACACTGATGAGAATCTGCATGATGAGCATCATCCAGTAGCCCGCCGGTGTACAGGGAATGAAGAAGAACAGAACGCTCAGCACTGCCAGCTGTGCGTTGACCAATATGAAGGTTGACTTCTTGCCGAAGCGGTTTGCCAAGGGAACGGTGATGGCCACGCCAAACATGTTGGACACTTCGCCCACGGCCAGGAACAAGCCGGCGTAGAAAGCTATCGTGATGGTCATCAGGGTCAGTGAGGCATCCGGGCCCACAATATCTTTGAAATAATAGGCCACCACAGCCCCGCGCACTGTGCAGAAGAGGTTGAAGCAGAGTGCTGCTACGATGAGCAACCACCAGGGGCGGTTGCGCAACAGCGCCTTGAAGTCGCTACCCACCGACACCGTGCTCACCGTGTGGAGGTGTTCGCGCGTCAGACTGAAGCAGCAGAGGAACAACACCAGGCAGCAGGCTGCGATGGTGACCATGGCCCAGAACCAACCCTCGGACGAGGAGTATCCGCCGAAAGTCTCTGTAAGAGGCTCCCACAGCAACATGGCCAGGAACGAACCGCCGTAGGCGAAGAACATGCGGAACGAGGAGAACACCGTCTTCTCCTTGCTGTCGTCGGTCAGCACACCGAGCATGGCTCCGTAGGGTACGTTGATACCCGTGTAGACGGTCATCATCAATATATAAGTAATATATGCCCATATCAGTTTGCCCGCATAGTCGAAGTCGGGGGTGGCGAAGAGCAGTATGCCGCAGATGGAGAAGAAGGGAGCTACCCACAACAGATAGGGACGGTATTTGCCCCACCGCGTATTGGTGCGGTCGGCGATGACACCCATCAACGGATCACTCACAGCATCCCAGATGCGCGTGACAAGCAGAATGACACCGGCATCCGTAATGGAAAGGCCGAAGATGTTGCTGTAGAAGAAAGGAAGATAGTAAGAAAATATCTTCCAGAACATTGACGATGCCATGTCGCCAAAACCGTAACCGATACGCTCGTAGATTGTGTTCTTAATCATGATTGCTTATTAGATAATAAGGTAATACATAAATGTTTTGTTTTGAATCTGCTGCAAAGGTAGAGAAAAGAACCATAACCCTATGACACTATTTTAGCAAAGACCGACACTAAATGACTGACTGTGAGCGGGCTTGTTGCTCAAAATGAAGTACTTCCCATGGTTTAGGCGCAGGAAGTTAAAATAGTGTCAGTATCTGTAAAGAAAGAGTCAGTCACTCCGGTAGGAATGCCATACCTTTGCCACCGTGATAAGAGTCGAGTCACTAAGACCCACGCTTCACTCACTTAACCTTATTATAATATAGATATGAAATTCAGTATAAAGTTAATGTTTGCATCGCTCCTCCCTCTGGGATGCGTCTACTGCTCGGGGGCAGACAGCTGCAGTCCCGACGATGCGGGCTCTCCTTCCACTCAAGTTTATCGCCTGTCGAATGCCTCCGCCACCGCTGAGGCTCAAAAGGTGTACGCTGTGCTGGGCGAGCTCCGGGGTACCAAGACGGTGAGCGCGACCGTAGCCAATGTCGACTGGAACATCCGCGAGGCGGAGAACGTGAAGGCATGGACCGGCCGATGGCCCGCCCTCAACGTGTTCGATTTCATCAACCTGCGTAGCTCCAAGGATGTGAACTCCAAAGGTTGGGTGGACTACTCCGACCTATCCGTCGTCACCGATTGGTGGCACAAAGGTGGACTCGTGGGCGCCATGTGGCATTGGCAGGTGCCGGCCAACAACGGCACCGACTACACCTGCACCGCAGGCACACAACCCGGTGAGACCACATTCGACCCTACCTGCATTGACGATGCCCAGTCAGTGGGGTGTAAGCAACTCACCAAAGACCTCGACCAAGTGGCGGGCTACCTGAAGAGTCTGCAAAAGAAAGGCATCCCCGTGATATGGCGTCCGCTGCACGAAGCCTCCGGCAACACCTACGAGTTCGAAGGCGGCAAGCCTTGGTTCTGGTGGGGAGCAAAGGGTCCCGAAGCCTACAAGAAACTCTGGCGATGGATGTACAACCGCCTGGTGACCGTCCACAAACTGAATAACCTGATATGGGTATGGTGCTCGCAGATAGGCGACGACGATTGGTATCCCGGCGACGATGTGGTGGACGTGGTGGCACGCGACAGTTACTACGCCCTGCAGTATCCCTTGATGAAAGAATACAAACTGCTGGCGGAGAAATATCCCACCAAGTTGGTCGCCCTGGCCGAATGTGGCAACGGCGACGATGTGAGGATGTCCGCATGGAGCGACATCTGGAGCGAAGGCTCCCGCTGGAGTTGGTTCATGCCTTGGTACGACTATGACTACAACGCCGGCAAGGCGGACACGCACCGCTATGCCGACAAAGCCTGGTGGACAGATGCCTTCGCCACGGGCGTGGTGGTAGACCGCGACCAGATGAAAGCCTTGCTGGCTAAGTAAACAGATTTCCCAAACCTTCGAAATAAATAATGAAATGAGAACAAAGTCTATTATAAAGCTCATCGCCTTGGTGGCGACACAGTCTCTCGCCGCCCTCCAGACGGCGGCTGGCGAGCGAGTCGTGCTCATAGGCCCGAAGACCATTGGACCGGGATGGAAGGACAAGATAGTGATTGCGCCCGAGCAATTCGACCGGGTGCAGGCAGGTGATGTGCTTACCGTCTACACAGACAACTTCAGCCGCACGGCACAGGGCTCTTTCCAGAATCCTGATAACTGGCAACCCATAGCGGAGAACTACAAATATTTCGGTGTCAGCGGTTCGTTCCGCCTCCTGATCACAGAACCCATGGTGTCCGTCTTGCGGCAACACGGCGTGTCGGTGGGCGGACACGACTACCGCATCCTCTATGCCTCGCTGACCTCAGCGGCCGACTATCAAGAGACCTGGATATGGAAAGGTCCGGCGGTGCGGATGGGGAAGGACTGGAGCGGATGCGCCGAGATAAAGGGCAAAGCGCTTACGGCATTGGCCAAAGGGGATGCCCTGCGTCTGCACCTGAGCAAGGCGGCGACGGACGCCGCGGTGAAAATCATGGACCTCACCTGGAACCCGATAGACCCTACGGTGGATGGCGCTCCCGTGAGTGGCGACACGTTCGACTTCTACATCCCCGACGATGCGCCGCTCATCAAGATTGCCTTTGCCGGTGGCGGTGACAATACGGCCCTGCGCATAGGCGGCAAGGACTATCAGCTAGACGCTGTGGGCATAGTGAAGTATACCGGCACCGCCGAGGCGGACACTACGGGAGCACAGCGCGCACCGCACGAATATGTGCTCCCCCCGGGTGAACTCTTCCATGGCGAACAAACCTTCCCGCTGGACTGGAGCGGCAATGCGCGGTTCACCGCCGAGGCCTTCCAGCACAGCACCGTCAACGACGTGCTGGTGATAAGCTACCGACTGATGAAGGCCGAGGATGGTGCCGTGCCGCAAATGTCGTTGCGCGAGAACCGCGGCAAGTGGACCGACCTGGGTGGGGCTGTCGAGCCGCAGTGGCTGACCCTCGATGGCAGCGACCTCGTCTACACCTTCGACGACGTGTCGCTCGATAGGGTGAAGACACGCGGGTTCGTCATCACCGGTCGTGGGTTCACACTGACCAAGGTGGAACTGCTGAAGGTAGAGTGAACAGGACAACACAAAAAGAACAAGATAACATAAACCTCTAAATCTTTAATTAAATTATGCGACTAAGACTGATTTTACAAGTTGTTGCGCTAGTGCTGGCATGCACGAGCCTCAACGCCCAGACGGTACTTAAAGGAAAGGTACTCGACGGAGCCGCAAACAACGAGCCATTGATTGGCGCGAGTGTGCTTGTGCCGGGCACATCGTCGGGAACTATCACCGACATGGACGGCAATTTCTCTTTCACCCTTCCACAGGGGAAAACTCTCATTCAGGTGTCGATGATTGGCTACAAAACGCAGGTCATCAACGTGAAAGGCAAGACCTTCGTCGAACTGACACTGCAGGAAGACTACAAGTCACTGGAGGAAGTGGTGGTCGTAGGCTACGGTACCATGAAGAAACGCGACCTTACCGGTTCGATGACTCAGATTAAGACTGAGGAGCTGCTGAAGGGTGGAACCACCGATGTGGCTCACGGACTGCAGGGAAAGATTGCCGGTGTGAACATCTCACAGAACGACGGCTCTCCCGGTGCGGGTGTGAACATCACCGTGCGTGGTGCCAACTCGTTCACCACATCGTCGCAGCCGCTTTTCATTGTCGACGGTGTGCCCTATGGTACCGACCCCAATGGAGTGCCCAAGAGTGGTGCCAACGACGGCAACAACCAAACCACTTCGCCGCTGTCGATGATTAACCCGAATGACATCGAGAAGATAGAAGTGCTGAAGGACGCCTCTGCCACAGCCATCTACGGGTCCCGTGGCGCTAATGGCGTGGTCATCATCACCACCAAGAAAGGCCGTCAAGGCGAGGGTAAGGCAAAGGTAGAGTTCAGCGCCAAGTGGACCATGTCGAACATCGGACGCCGCGTGGACATGCTCGATGCCCGTACCTATGCGCTCTATCAGAACGAGGCGGCCGAGAACAGCCGTTACTACGAGAACGGAACCACGAAGAACCCCTACACCGGTACCTGGGAGTATCCCTACGTAGGCAGTGGTTACGTCTACTCCAAGGGTTCGTACAACCCTTCGCCCGACGACTTCCTCAACCCCGGTGTGCGTACCGATGAGTATGGCAACACCGATGAGGTGGCCGGAGCCGTGTGGCAAGACGAAATCTATCAGACAGGATGGCAACAAGACTATAGTATAGGTGTTAGTGGTGGAAGCGAGAACGGATGGTACAGTTTTTCAGGTAACTATACCGATCAAACCGGTATCATCAAGAACACAGGATTCCAACGCTACGGCGTTTCTATGAACATTGGAAGGCATATCAACAAGTATCTCGAGATTGGAACCAGCTCTTTCTTCACCAACACGGTGACCGATTTCCAGCGTACCAACTCCGAGAATACGGGTATCATCCGTTCCGCTCTCATCTTTCCGTCGACCTATGGTGTGCACACCTCAACCGAACAGCTCGACGAACTCAACTGGCTGGCTGCCAACCCTTACAACTACGTGAACGGTGCCAAGGACCAGCTGAAGCAGATTTCATGGTTCTCCAGCTCGTACCTCGAGGCTAAGATTACCTCTTGGTTGAAGTTCCGCCAGAACCTTGGTCTTGGATACAACGACGGACACCGCGGCACCTACTACGACCGCCATACCCAGGAGGGTAAGTCGCCCTACAACGGCAAGGCAGGTAAGGCCAGCAACATCTGGAAGAGCCTGACCTCGGAGAGCATCCTCACCTTCGACAAGACTTGGGGCGTGCACACCATAAACGCTGTTGCAGGTGTGACCTTCGAGAAAGGCGTGGGCGAGAGCGAGTCGATGACGGCTACCAACTTCCCGACCGACCTGACCAAAGACTCCGACATGAGTCTGGCACTCGACCGCTCCGTGGTGAGCAGCAGCGAGACCAAGCAGACGCTGGAGTCCTTCCTGGGACGTATCAACTACACGTTGCTCGACAAGTATATGTTCACCGTCAGCGCACGTACCGACGGAAGCTCGGCCTTCTCGAAGAACAACAAGTGGGCCACCTTCTACTCCGGAGCCTTCGCATGGCGTGCCAGCGACGAGACGTTCATCAAGAACCTCAATGTGTTCGACAATCTCAAGTTCCGTGTGTCTTACGGTGAGACCGGTAACCAAGCCATCGGAGCCTACCGTACACTGACCCTGTTGGGTGCCTCCAACTATCCGTACAACGGCACACTGTCCAACGGCGTGTCGGGCATCGACTGGCGCGGACCTACCAACCCCGACCTGAAATGGGAGACAACGAAGCAGTTCAATGCCGGTATCGACTTTGGATTCCTGCAGAACCGCTTGCAACTGACTGTCGACTACTACTATAAGAAGACCACCGACCTGCTGCAGCAGATTACCATCCCCGGTTCGTCCGGTTACACACAGATGATGGTCAACAGTGGCAACGTGACCAACGAGGGTCTGGAGTTCACGCTCAACTACGCCATTCTGACGACTACCCCGTTCAAGTGGGACATCTCTGCCAACCTGGCCATGAACCGCAACCGCATCGGTGGACTCGATGGTGACCAATACGCCACAGCCCTGTGGAGCAAGGCCGACCAGATGTATCTGCAACGCAACGGTTGCCCCATCGGTACCCTCTACGGCTACGTCGAGGACGGATTCTTCGACAACATCGCCGAGGTGCGTTCGTTCAAGTCCTACGCCGGTCTGTCCGACAAAGAGGCGTTGAAGCATGTGGGTGAGATTAAGTACCGCGACCTCAATGGCGACGGACAGATTACGGAGAAAGACCGCACCATCATCGGTAACACCAACCCCGACTTCACCTACGGCTTCACCAGCAACATGTCGTGGAAGAACTTCTCGCTGAGTTTCATGTTGCAGGGCAGCCAAGGCAACGACATCTTCAACTACAACCTGGTGGACATACAGATGTCCAACATCGGTAACATCACCCAGTCAGCCTACGACTCACGCTGGACACCCGAGACAGCCGCCACGGCCAAATGGCCGAAAGCCACAGCCGGATACACCCGTACGTGGCTGATGAGCGACCGCTACGTGGAGAACGGCAGCTACCTGAAGATGAAGTACATCTCACTGGCGTACGACTTCAAGCATCCGTTCAAGTTCATCGACAAGATAAACATCTCACTCACGGCCAACAACCTGTTCTGCATTACCGACTACAGCTGGTTCGACCCGGATGTGAATGCTGGCGGAACCAATGCGGCTTGCCCGGGTGTGGACAGCTACTCCTACCCAAGTTCAAGAAGCTTTGCACTCGGACTTAACATAGTGTTCTAAACCACATCATCCTAAACTATTTAAAGATATAGATTATGAAATCGAAGATAATGACCCTAATGGCTGTTGCGACGATGGTGTTCTGCCTTACAGCCTGCGACAGCTGGATAGAGGAAGACCCTGCCGGCCAGATTACCGAAGAGAAAGTGGGCGACAGCGACGAAGCTGCCAGTTCATGGGTGACAGGTGTCTACAGTAAATGGATTTATGACATGTTCTGCTGGGGCTATTTCCCGCGTGTGCTGGAGCTCGACGCCGACTACATAAGCGGTCCCGACTGGATGTTCAACAAGTTCGGAACTGGCAACTTCCAGGGCGAGAACGATGTGACCGACGCTCTGTGGAACGGATGCTATGGCCTCATCAAGCGGGCCAACCTGGCGGAGACTCGTATCGACGAGATGACCTCTCTGACCGAAGCCGCCAAGAACAACTACATCGGCGAGGTGCAGTTCCAGAAGGCCCTGGCTTACTTCCTGCTCGTGAGGGCCTATGGCGAAGTGCCCATTCAGGCCGAGGACAACAAGTTCGCCAACATCAGCCAGCCGCGCCAGTCGGTGGAGAAGGTCTACGACTACATCATCTCCACACTGGAGAGCGCCGCTTCCAAGATGTACAAGAACACCGATGCCGCCTACGTCACGGGCCACGCCTGCGCCGGCAGTGCAGCCGGTCTGTTGGCGAAGGTCTATGCCACCGAAGCCTCGGCAGCTATGCCTGTCGGCACACCGATAACCATCCGCTCGGGCAAGACCTACAACTGGAGCGGCGACACACAGAGCTATGCTCCCCTGCGTAGCATCGACCTGCAGAAGACGGCCGTTAGCGGATACGAGAATCTCGACTCCAAGGCACTGTATACCAAGGCTGCGGAGTGGGCAGGCAAGGTCATCAATGGCGAGTATGGTTCGTACGAGCTGCTCGACTATGACAACCTGTGGAAGAAGACCTCTGCCACAGCCAGCGAGTTCATGTTCTCGGTGGGCAGTGTCAGTGGCGACGCAACCTACAAGAACGCCATTCATACCCAGTACACCGGTTACCTGACCGCCACCGGATCCGACTTCATCCAAGAGGGCGGCTGGATAGGCTGCACACGCCACTGGTACGACCTGTTCGAGCACGACGACCTGCGCATCGTGAAGGGCGTGAAACACCGTTGGCGTGCCTACACTCAGGAGAAATCGAACTCTGGTTTCTACTATCCGTACGACGAGGAGTACACCATCATGGCTACAGGCTACGACCTGAATGGCAACAAGGTGGGCGACCCGCAAGGCATCTATGCCGATGGCGTGAGCTACTACTACTCCATGGACTCGCAGTGCCTGGCCTTCACCACCAAATACTCCGACGTGACCAACGACGCCATCAAGGATGCCGATGCCAACTGGCCTTTCTTGCGTTATGCCGATGTGTTGCTTATCTTTGCAGAGGCTCAGAATGAGTTGGGTGTGCCGGCCGACGCCATCACCTACCTCAACAAGGTGCGCGAGCGCTCCAATGCCAGCGGTGCCACACTCGATGGCAACAATGCTCTCGACACACAGGCCAAGCGCCGTAGCGCCATCATCGAGGAGCGTGCCAAGGAGTTCGCTTGCGAGGCAGACCGCCGTTGGGACTTGATTCGCTGGGGCATCTATCTCGATGCCATGAACTCCATCGAGGGCTCCGACGACTCCGGCATCAGTAAGGTACGCGAAAGCCGCACGCTGCTCTATCCGTTGCCAGCTACCGAGATCAACACCAACAAGTATATCACTGAGAATAATCCTGGATGGAACTAAAAAGTCATCACTCTATACATATTATATAATATAGAATTATGAAACAGACATATCAACATAGAATGGCGTGGATGGCTACCGTAGCCTTTACCCTCGTGGCCCCGCTGTTCGCAAGCTGCGACGACATCGTCGACTACAACGACGGATACACGCCCTCGGACCAGATAGCCAACATGGGCGCACCCGTAATATCGGCTGTCTATAATGTGACAGACACCGCACTGACGACTCCCATCACCGAGGCTGAGACCGGTGTCATGGTACGTCTGGTGGGCAAGAACCTCAACAATGTGAAGTCCATCACGTTCAATACGGTGCCTGTGGAGGCTGATGACATCTACAGTTTCTCCACCGGAGCCAATGTGCGCATCCCCGAGACCATCTCTTTCGAGACGGTCAACAAGATTGAGTACACTACCGATCAAGGCTCTACCTCGTACGGCTTCACGGTACTGTTCCCCACACTGACAGTGGATTGTCTGGCCAACGAGTTCGTCAATGCCGGCGACTCCGTACTTGTCAATGGTGCCAACTTCGATGTCTACGACTTCGGCAATGCTTCCAAGGTGACCATCAACGGTACCGAAGCCAGCTTCGGGTCGATAAGCAAGTCGTCGATGAAGATTTTCGTGCCGGCAGGTACGCCCGACAACAGCGTCATCTCCTTGGCATGGAGCACCAGCGATGGTAGTAAGCATACCCAGGACTTGCCCTTCCGACCGACCAAAAACTTGCTCTATGGCGATTTCGATGGCGTGCAGAAGAACATCGATGGTAGCATAAAGGTGGAGGTGGAAGGCGATGAGGCCACTGGGGCATCGTCGAGTCTTGGACACAAACATATGCACTTAACCGGAAACTTCGGCGAATGGGCATGGAACACCATCGACTTGAGCTGCAACATGGTCGATGCCGGAGACCTCTCCAACCTCGACGACTATGTGCTGAAGTTTGAAGTGCTCACACCCAAAGACTATCAGCTGACTGAGAACTCGCCTCTGCAGTTCTGCTTCAACTGGGGCGACTCCTACACATGGAACCCTGGCGACGGTTACGGACTGAACACCTTTGGCGAGTGGCAGACCGTTGCGCTGCCGCTGGCACCCATGGCCACGAAAGGCATCAGTGCCAAGGACTCCTGGCAGACGCTGCGTATCGTGTTCCAGCCGAAAGCTGCGTATGTAGCCGATTTCCGCATAGGCAACTTCCGCATCGTGAAGAAATGACAGCGACGCCAAACCCCGCAACAAGACCTCGAAAGTCTTGTTGTGGGGTACTTGCGTTACTATGATAAACCTATAAACGATCTTGTATATGAGACAAATAACACTCGTAGCATTGCTGTTGCTCGGTTCACTGCAAGCCGGGGCTTGGCAGCGGAAAGTGGAGATAAGCACTCCCAACACCCTCATGCTGCTGAAGGCTGAAGAGGGGAAAGACCTTGTGATGACCTACTATGGACCTCGGATAGCCGATCCATGGCAAGTTACCGAGGCTGGTGCGGACCTCAACTTCTCAGCTTTGCCCGCCTTTGGTACGGTGGACATGATCAACCCGCCCGCCCTGCAGGTGGCGCATGCCGACGGCGACCTCAACCTGGAACTGCAAGTCAAGGACATCGAGACCCGCCAGGAGGAGAATGCCCAGGTAACCGTCATCACCTTGACAGACCAACTGAAGCCCTTCACCGTGAAGGTTTGCTACAAAGCCTACACCAATGTGGATGTGATAGAGACCTGGACCGAGATCTCGCATCGCGAGAAGCGGGCCATCACTTTGAAACGCTACGATAGCGGACACCTTACCCTGCGCCGCGGCGACGTGTGGATGACCCACCTGCATGGCAACTGGGCCGCCGAGTCCATACCTACGGTAGAACCTCTCACTCCCGGAATGAAAGTTATACGCAACACCGACGGAGCCCGCAACGCCCACTGCGACGCTCCCGAGCTGATGCTCTCGCTCGACGGACAGCCCAATGAACGCAGTGGACGCTCCATCGGAGCAGTGCTCTGCTGGAGCGGAAACTATGAGATCCGTGTGAACACCGCCGACAACAAGACTCATCACCTCTATGCCGGCATCGACCCGCAGTCGTCCGAGTATGTGCTCGAACCTGGTGCTACGTTCACCACCCCTCGACTCGCGCTTACCTACTCCACACAGGGAATGGGCGGTGTGAGCCGCAACCTCCACTACTGGGCACGCCACAACGGTATGCTCTACCATGGCGAGACCGTGCGCGACATCCTGCTCAACTCCTGGGAAGGCATCTATTTCGACATCACCGAGCAACGCATCATCGACATGATGGACGACATCAAATCCATGGGCGGTGAACTCTTTGTGATGGACGACGGATGGTATGGCGACAAGTATCAGCGCAACTCCGACAACTCGTCGCTGGGCGACTGGGTGGTGGACCGGCGCAAACTCCCCGGAGGACTCCAAGCTCTGTGCGACGCTGCCCGGGAACGTGGCGTGAAGTTCGGCATCTGGCTCGAGCCCGAGGCTACCAACACTACCAGTGAACTCTACGAAAAACATCCCGACTGGGTGCTACAGACTCGTGGACGTGAGCTGAAACTGGGACGCGGCGGCACGCAGCTGGTGCTCGACATGACTAACCCCAAGGTGCAGGAGTTCGTGTGCAAACTCGTAGATGACCTGCTGACACAGTATCCCGAGATAGCCTACATCAAGTGGGACGCCAACGCTAGCATCCAAAACTACGGGTCGCCTTATCTGCCGACAGGCAAACAGGCCAACCTCTATGTGGACTATCACCGCGGACTGATTGACGTGATGCAACGCATCCGCGAGAAGCATCCCGACGTGGTGATACAGGACTGCGCCAGTGGCGGCGGACGTGCCAACTATGGACTGCTGCCTTACTTCGACGAGTTCTGGACCAGCGACAACAACGATGCCCTCCAACGCATCTACATCCAATGGGGCACCAGCTACTTCTTCCCCTCCAACGCCATGGCTCAGCATATTGCAGGCTCGCCCTACCACATGACGGGACGGGTGATGCCTATCAAGTTCCGTTGCGACGTGGCTATGAGCGGCCGGTTGGGCATGGAACTGCAGCCCCGCAGCATGACCGACGAGGAACGTGTGCAGTGCACCACGGCCATCAACGACTACAAAGCCATGCGCCCGACGGTGCAATTAGGCAATCTCTATCGACTGGTTTCGCCCTACGACGACAAGGGCGTGGCTTCGCTCATGTATGTCGACGACAACCGGGCGGAGGCCGTGCTGTTCGTCTATAAGTTGGAGAACTTCGTGAACCAGACACTGCCCCGCATACAGCTCGACGGCCTGGATGCCAACGCCACCTACACACTGCACGAACGCAATGTGAAGACCGGAGCACAACCTTCTGTGCTCGATGGCAAACAGCTGAGTGGACAACTGCTGATGCAGGTAGGTATAGAGGTGCCCCTCGAGGGTGACTTCGCCAGCCGCATATACACACTGACTAAACTATAACATAGAACAATGATGACGCTGAAATCAATACTGACAACACTCGCCTTGGTGGCGGTCACCACCGTGACCGGGCAAACCACCCAACGTGAGGCTCTCATCGACAGACTGTGGACGCTGCGGCAAAAAGGCACCATGTTCGGTCATCAGGACGACACTTTCTACGGCTTGACTTGGAAATGGCAACCCGGCCGGAGCGATACGCAGGAGACCTGCGGACAGTTGCCTGCCGTCATGGGATTTGAACTTGGCGGCATAGAGATGGACAGTGAAGTAAACCTCGACAGTGTCCCCTTCACGCTGATGCGACAGGAGATACTGGCGCAAGTGGCCCGCGGTGGCATCGTGACCATCAGCTGGCACCCGCGCAACCCGCTCACTGGCGGCGACGCGTGGGACACCTCCTCCGCTGAAGTGGTGCGCTCGGTGCTTCCCGGTGGCAAGTGCCATGCCACGTTCCTCGTATGGATGCGTAGGGTCAGTGCCTTTTTGGCCTCCCTTTCGCCGGACGGGCAAAGCAAGACTCCCATCATCTTCCGCCCTTGGCACGAGAACAACGGCTCGTGGTTCTGGTGGGGTAGGGACCTGTGTTCCGCCCAAGAGTACCATGCGCTGTGGTGCATGCTGCAGGACTATCTCTTGGTGGAAGGCTTCGACAACCTCGTGTGGAGCTATTCGCCTAACCTCGACGGAGGCATGACCCGCGAGCAATTCCTCGAACGCTATCCCGGCGACGACCGCACCGACCTGCTGGGTATAGACGCCTACCAGAGCGGCACCACCGAGGAGTTCCTGAAAGCCACCCGTGCGGACCTCAGCATGCTCGCTGCCTATTGCAGCGAACA
>CAYZVH010000002.1:57996-61951 GCA_964481755.1 uncultured Bacteroides sp.
ACTTTCAACTATGACTGATTTCCAAAAACGAGTAGAGAACCTGCGTGCTCAACACGAGTCTCTTCTTACCCTAAAGAATATGCCGGCGGAGACCTCTAACGGTATCTACACCCGCTACGTCAATCCCATCCTCACGGCCCAACACACCCCGTTGGAGTGGCGCTACGACCTCAGTGCCACGGATAATCCCTACTTGATGGAGCGGATTATGATGAACGCCACCCTCAACTCGGGCGCCATCTATCTCGATGGCCGATTCCTGTTGGTGGTGAGGGTAGAGGGAGCCGACCGCAAATCCTTCTTCGCTGTGGCCGAGAGCCCCAATGGCGTGGACAATTTCCGCTTTTGGCCCGAGCCCATCGTGATGCCCGAGGATCTGGTGCCGGCTACCAATGTCTACGACATGCGCCTCACCCAGCATGAGGACGGATGGATCTACGGCGTGTTCTGCGCCGAACGTCACGACGACTCTTGCCCGGGCGACCTCTCCGCCGCCACGGCTACCGCAGGCATTGCCCGCACCCATGACCTGAAGACCTGGCAACGGTTGCCTGACCTGAAGTCGCGCTCGCAGCAACGCAACGTGGTGCTCCATCCGGAGTTTGTCGACGGCAAATATGCCTTCTATACCCGCCCGCAGGACGGATTCATCGACACCGGTTCGGGCGGAGGCATCGGTTGGGCCTTGGTGGATGACATAGAGCATGCCGAGGTACGCGATGAGCTGATCATCAACGAACGCCACTATCACACCATCACCGAGGTGAAGAACGGCGAGGGACCTGCTCCCATCAAGACCCCTGAGGGTTGGCTCCACTTGGCCCATGGTGTGCGTGCCACAGCCAGCGGCCTGCGCTACGTATTATATATGTATATGACCGCGCTCGACGACCCCACCCGTGTGACGGCACGCCCCGGCGGCTATCTGCTTGTGCCCCAAGGCGACGAGTACATAGGCGACGTGATGAACGTGGCCTTCTCCAACGGATGGATTGCCACTCCGGATGGCAAGGTCTTCATCTATTATGCCACGGCGGATACCCGCATGCACGTAGCCACCAGCACCATCGACCGCCTGGTGGACTACTGCCGCCACACGCCGGAGGACGGATACCGCTCGGAGACATCCGTTCGCAACATCCTGCAACTGATTGAGAAGAACAGACGTAACTTAGAATAGCAACCTATGCAAGACAAAACATTTGTAGCCGACGCTCGGGTGTTGCTGACCGGCAACATATTGCCTTTCTGGATGGAACGTATGGCGGACAATCGCCGGGGTGGATTCTTCGGCCGTATGGACGGACTTGGTGAGCTCGATGCCGAGGCACCACGCGGTGCTATCCTCAACGCGCGTATCCTATGGTCTTTCGCCGCGGCCTACCGAGTGTTGGACGACCCCGCCTATCTGGAACAGGCCACCCGTGCACGCGACTACATTCTGGAACATTTCATCGACCCGACGTATGGTGGGGTCTATTGGTCTGTCACCGCCGACGGTGAACCGCTCGACACCAAGAAGCAAACCTATGCCATCGGATTTGCTATCTATGGACTCTCCGAATATGTCCGTGCCACGGGCGACAAGCTCTCGCTCGACGCTGCCGTCCGTCTCTATCGCGACCTCGAGGCTCATGCCTTCGATGCCCAGTATGGAGGCTATCACGAGGCTCTGACGCGCGACTGGCAACCCATTGCCGATATGCGGCTGAGCGACAAGGACGAGAACTGCGACAAGACCATGAACACCCATCTGCATGTGATAGAGCCCTACACCAACCTCTATCGCGTGTGGCCCGACAGCGGGTTGCGCTCGCAGATAGTGGCGCTGACGGATGTGTTCAGCACGAAGTTGCTCAATCCGCAGACCCACCATCTCGACCTCTTCTTCGACACCGCGTGGCAGGGCCGTCGCAACTTGGAGAGCTTCGGACACGACATCGAAGCCTCGTGGCTGCTCAACGAAACCTGCTCTGTGCTGGCCGATGAGGCTTTGACAGCGAAGCTTGCTCCCGTCATCGACCAAATCGCCTTGGCTGCTGAGGAGGGGTTGAATCCCGATGGCAGTATGACCTCCGAGCGGTGGAAGGACGACGGACACACCACCACTGAACGCGATTGGTGGGTGCAGTGCGAGTGCGTCATCGGTGAGATAGACCGTGCTCAACACACCACCGGCTGTCGCAGTGGCGAGCATTTTGTCCGCGCCCGCCGATGCTACGACTACATCGTCGACCACCTAGTGGATGTTCGTCTGGGTGAGTGGTATTGGAGCGTGAGTCCCGACGGCAAGCCCAATCTGCACGACGACCATGCTGGCTTCTGGAAGTGTCCCTACCACAACACCCGCATGTGTTTGGAGATTATCGAGCGCCTAGGCTGATGGTGCCATAAGAAGAAGCTCCCTTGGCGAGTCGTGGCTCTTCGTCTTAGGCTCCATAAACCACCAAATGTGTGCGGCCAGAGGAGTTAAAAATAGATTTGCGGCAGAATAAGCTATAGTTTATTTTGCCGCAAACTCTGTTTTTTGACCATTTGCGGCAGATTATACTATGCTTTATTCTGCCGCAAACGTTATTATGGGGAACTTTACCGTGCAATGCGTCCCGAGGTGTTGCCGGCCATCAGACTCTCCACCTCTTCCACGGTGGAGAGGTTGAAGTCGCCATAGATGGTGTTCTTCAGTGTGGAGGCGGCGAGGGCGAACTCAAGTGCTTGCTGGTCGTCGTCGGGATAGCGGAGCAGACCATATATCATGCCGGCCACGAAAGCGTCGCCGGTGCCGAGGCGGTCCACCTCGTCCACAATGTCGTAGATTCGGGTGTGCTTCAGCTCACCGTCGGAATGGAGCACTGCGGCCAACAGGTTGTGGTTGGCGGAGACAGTGTTGCGCAGCTCCAGGAACACCTTCTTGCAGTGGGGCACTTGTGCGCAGACTTGTTTGCCGAACTCCTCGTAGCCGGCGAGGTCGAGTCGGTAGTCCGTGTCCACGGCCTTGAAGTCGGGTGAGTCGACTCCCAATATCTCCTTATACTCTGGTGCGGCACCGAATACCACGTCGCTGAAGGCAACCAGCGGTCGCATCACTTCCTTGGCGCTGCGTCCATAGTTCCACAGTTTCTTCCGGAAGTTGAGGTCACACGAGATGGTGAGTCCCATCTCCCGTGCGGTCTGCAAGGCCTCCATGCAGACGTCCGCTGTACCTTGGGTCAAGGCAGCGGCGATGCCCGACCAATGGAACCAACCCGCGTCGGCAAAGATGCTTCGCCAATCAATCATGCCTGGTTGTAGGGTAGTGAAGGCCGAGTCGTCGCGGTCGTACACCACATCGGACCCTCGGAAAGCCGCTCCGCTTTCGAGGTAATAGATGCCAAGCCGCTTGCCGCCATAGATGATGCCTTCCGTGCCCAGTCCGTAGGAGCGGAGCGAGTCCACGCAAGCCCGCGCGATGGCATTGTCGGGCAGACGGGTGACAAACTCTGTAGGAATGCCGAAGGTAGCCAGCGAGACAGCCACATTGGCTTCGCTACCTCCATAGTTGGCCAAGAAACAGTTGGCTTGCGGGAAACGTTGTACGCGCGGTGCCGTAAGCCGCAACATGATTTCACCAAAGGTGACAACCTTTTTCGGAGTGTGTGCGTTGTTGTTCATAGTTCCAATGCTTTTTAGAATCACGTCACGAAGTTACAAAACATCTCCGTTCCCCCGTTCTCCTTTTTGCAATATTTCTCAAAGATTTAACGCTCACTGCGTTGCATAGGCAAACGTCCCTTGCTCCGATGCCCAACCCGTTTGGTCGCATTGGCCTGCGAGTAGTCTTAGACTCGGTGAATTGTCCCTTATGAGTTGTGATGAAATACGTTTGTAAACCTCGAAGACCAAGGACGAATTCATTGAAAAAACTTGATCAAAATGGTGTATGGCAATTGTCAAACACGTATTCGGCAGTTGCCAT
>CAYZVH010000003.1:0-13673 GCA_964481755.1 uncultured Bacteroides sp.
CGTCATCGTAGGTACCCGCACCTTCGGCAAGGGACTGGTGCAGGTCATCCGCGACCTGCCCTACAACGGCAACCTGAAAGTAACCACCTCGAAATACTATATCCCCAGCGGTCGCTGCGTGCAGGCCATCAACTACCAACATAGGGACGCCGCCGGACGTGCGGAGCGTGTGCCCGACAGCCTGACCACGGTGTTTCATACCGCAGCCGGCCGCGAGGTGCGCGATGGCGGAGGCGTGACACCGGACAAGAAGGTGGAAGGCGAGAAAGCCCCCACGATGCTCTACTACCTCGACGCCCACGACGTGGTGTTCGACTACGTGGTCGACTTCTGTCTGCGCCACGACACCATAGCCGACGCCGCACACTTCACCCTGTCCGACGCCGAGTACGAAATCTTCAAGCAGCAGGTGAAGAAGTCCGACTTCACCTACGACAAAGAGAGCGAGAAAGCCCTGAAGGCCTTGCGCAGCATTGCCGAGATAGAAGGATATATGGACGACGCCAAGGGAGAGTTCGAGGCACTGGAGAAGAAACTGTCGCACAACCTGGACCGCGACCTCGACCACTTCTCGAAAGACATACGCGAGCTGGTGGCCGGAGAGATTGTGAAGAACTACTACCACCAACGCGGCACGGTCATCTACTCCCTGCGCTTCGACCAGGGACTGGAAGACGCCCGCGCCATCCTGCGCGACACGACGGCCTATCGCAAGATACTGAGTCCGAAGGAATAGCCGGCTAGCGGTTCACTTGGACGGACACGGCACCATCCTTCTTCGTGACGACGATGTGGCCGCCTTCCCGGCTGAGGTTGAAAGTGGAGACCTCGTCCGTGCGTCCGTCCACCACCAGCAGGGCGTTCTCTTCCTCGTAGCGATTGACGGGGGCGAGGCGGAAGCTGTCGGAGGGCACGGTGCCGCTCCACAGCAGACTATCGTTGAGGTAGACCGAGAGCGAGTCGCCCCGCAGACCATCGGCCAGCTCCACCTGGTACACCTCGGAGCAGACTACGCGGCGCTGCTTGCGGTTGCTCAGCTGCAGCGACAGGATGGTGAAGAGGATGACCACGAAGATGACGGCGAAAGCCAACACGCCCGTGATCACCATAAACGAGCGGTTCGGATTGCGATGTGTATTGTTCATACGGCTAATTTCCTTTGATGAAGATGAATATCGCGGCAAAAATAATATTTTTTCGAGTAAACTTTGTAGGGTAAGGAAATATTCCTACCTTTGCAATCGAAATGGATGAAAATGTGAAGGGGCTTGTAAGAGCCCCTTTTTTATTCTATAAACAGTATTTGAATGATAGACAAGAATCTTGTTGAGAACATTGTGGCCGAATGGCTGCAAGACAAAGACTATTTTTTGGTGGACGTGTCCGTCAGCTCCGACGACAAAATCGTGGTGGAGATAGACCATGCCGAAGGCGTGTGGATTGAGGACTGCGTGGAACTGAGCCGGTTCATCGAGTCGAAGATGAACCGCGAGGAGGAAGACTTTGAACTGGAGGTAGGCTCCGCCGGAATAGGCCAGCCCTTCAAGGTGCTCCAGCAATACAAGAACCACATCGGTAAGGAAGTGGAGACGATGACCAACGACGGCCGCAAGCTTACCGGAGTGCTGAAGGACGCTGGTGAGGACAAGTTCGTGTTGACTGTCAGCAAGAAAGAGAAGAAAGAAGGCGCCAAACGGCCGCAACTGGTGCAGACCGACGTGGAGCTGGGATATAACGATGTAAAATATACTAAATACCTTATTAGTTTTAAATAGAATTATGGCGAAGAAAGAGGAAACGGTCAGCTTGGTTGACACATTTTCGGAATTTAAGGAGTTGAAGAACATCGACCGCGCAACACTGGTCAATGTCCTGGAGGAGAGTTTCCGTAGCGTGATAGCTAAAATGTTCGGAACGGACGAGAACTACGACGTGATTGTCAATCCCGACAAAGGAGACTGCGAGATATGGAGAAACCGGGAAGTGGTGGAAGATGAAAACTTGACCAACCCCAACGTGCAGATAGCCCTGTCCGAAGCACAGAAGATAGACGCCTCGTATGAGGTGGGCGAGGAGGTTACCGACGAAGTGCACTTCGCCGACTTCGGCCGACGCGCCATCCTGAACCTGCGCCAGACACTGGCGTCGAAGATACTGGAACTGGAGAAAGACAGTCTTTACAATAAATATATAGAACGCGTAGGCGAGGTGGTAAGCGCCGAGGTCTACCAGATATGGAAGAAGGAGATACTGCTGCTCGACGACGAGGGTAATGAACTGCTGCTGCCCAAGACCGAGCAGATACCGAGCGACTTCTACCGCAAAGGCGAGACGGTGCGCGCCGTGGTGGCACGGGTGGACAATCAGAACAACAACCCGAAGATCATCCTGAGCCGTACGTCGCCGGCCTTCCTGCAAAGACTGTTCGAAATGGAAGTTCCCGAGATTAACGACGGACTGATAACAATCAAGCGGATAGCCCGCATCCCGGGCGAGCGCGCGAAGATTGCCGTGGAGTCGTATGACGACCGTATCGATCCGGTGGGAGCGTGTGTAGGTGTAAAGGGTTCACGTATCCATGGCATCGTGCGCGAGCTGCGCAACGAGAACATCGACGTGATCAACTTCACTTCCAATGTCGCGCTGTTCATCCAGCGCGCGTTGAGTCCTGCTAAAGTCTCTTCCATCCGACTGGATGAAGAGAACCGCAAAGCGGAGGTTTATCTGAAACCTGAGGAGGTGTCTCTGGCAATCGGTAAGGGCGGTATGAACATCAAACTGGCCAGCATGCTTACCGAGTATACGATCGATGTGTTCCGTGAACTGGATAACGCTGCCGAGGAGGAGGACATCTACCTCGACGAGTTCAGCGACGAGATAGATGAGTGGGTCATCAACGCCATCAAGGGTATCGGCATAGATACCGCGAAAGGCGTGCTCAATGCTCCTCGTGAAATGCTCATCGAAAAGGCGGATCTGGAAGAAGACACAGTAGATGAAGTATTGAGAATATTAAAGGCAGAATTTGAGGAGTAAAGTATGACGATTAGATTAAACAAAGTAACTAGAGATTTAAATGTAGGAATAACGACTGTCGTCGAGTTTTTGCAGAAGAAGGGATTCACCGTAGAAGCCAATCCGAACACGAAGATTTCGGAAGAGCAATATGACTTGCTTGTGAAGGAGTTCAGCAAGGACAAGAATCTGAAGATAGCTTCGGATAACTTGCGCGAACGCCAGATCAAGGATCGTGTGAAGGGAACCGTCTCTGTGGACGAAGGCGTAGCCGAGACAAATACGAAGAAAGAAGACGCGAAGAAGACGTTTGCCCCCGAAGATGGTCGGCCTAAGTTCAAACCCATAGGCAAGATAGACCTGGACAGCTTGAACAAGAAGAAAACCGCTACGGTGATAAAAGACGAGCCGGCGGAGAAGGTGGCCGAGCCTGCACAACCGGTGGAGAGGGAGAAGAAGGAAGAGACACCTCACGTGGCCCCGACGGTTGAACAGCAGCCTGCCGCCAAGCCCGAGCCCGCTCCCGAACCAGAGCCTGCCCCCAAGGAGCAGCCCGTGGTAGCGGAGAAGGTAGCGACAGCTTCGGAGGAAACAAAGAAACCAGATATGAAACCAGAGGAGTCAACGGAGAAGCAATCGAATGAGCCTGTCGCTGCACAGCAGACCAAGGCACCGGAAGCCCAAGCTCCCGCCCAGACGGCACCGACGGAGACTGCGAAGAAGCAGGACGACGGAGTGTTCCACCTGAACAAGCCCGCGTTCGTGTCCAAGATCAATGTGGTGGGACAGATAGACCTGGCCGCACTGAACCAGTCGACACGCCCGAAGAAGAAGTCGAAGGAGGAGAAGCGCAAGGAACGCGAGGAGAAGGAGAAATTCCGTATGGAACAGAAGCGTCAGATGAAAGACGCCATCATCAAGGAGATACGGAAGACCGACGACAAATCGCCGAAGCCGGCCGACGGCGCAGACGACGACAATAAGCGTAACAAGAAGAAACGGAGCCGCATCAACAAGGAACGGGTGGACATCAACACCGTGGACAATAACGGTGGAGGCAACGGCCAGGGTAACAACGGCGGCAACCGTCGCCAGGGTAACAACAACGGCGGTGGCAACCGAAACCAACAGTTCCAGGGCGGCAACAACAATAACAACAACGGCAACAACAACGGTGGCGGCAAGCATGGTGGCAAGGACCGCTTCAACAAGAAGCAACCGTTCGTGAAGGCCGAAGTGAGCGACGAAGACGTAGCCAAGCAGGTGAAGGAAACCTTGGCCCGCCTCACCAACAAGGGCAAGACCAAGGCATCGAAGTACCGCAAGGAGAAACGCGAGAACGTGCTCAACCGTCAGCAAGAGCTGGAGGACCAGGAACAGGCAGAGAGCAAGATACTGAAGCTGACCGAGTTCGTCACCGCCAACGAGTTGGCCAACATGATGGACGTGCCTGTGACCAAGGTCATCGGTACCTGCATGAGCATCGGCATCATGGTATCCATCAACCAACGACTCGACGCCGAGACCATCAACCTGGTGGCCGACGAGTTCGGCTTCAAGACCGAATACGTGAGCGCCGAGGTGGCACAGGCCATCACCGAGGAGGAGGACAACGAGGAAGACCTGCAGCCGCGCGCCCCTATCGTGACCGTGATGGGTCACGTGGACCACGGTAAGACCTCGCTGCTCGACTACATCCGCAAGGCCAACGTGATTGCCGGCGAGGCCGGAGGTATCACACAGCACATCGGTGCCTACAACGTCACCCTGGAGGACGGCCGACACATCACCTTCCTCGATACGCCGGGACACGAAGCCTTCACGGCCATGCGTGCCCGTGGTGCCAAGGTGACCGACGTGGCCATCATCATCGTGGCTGCCGACGACGACGTGATGCCCCAGACCAAGGAGGCCATCAACCACGCCATGGCGGCAGGTGTGCCTATCGTGTTCGCTATTAACAAAATAGATAAGCCCGCAGCCAACCCCGACAAGATTAAGGAGGAGCTGGCGGCTATGAACTTCCTCGTGGAGGAGTGGGGCGGCAAATACCAGTCGCAGGACATCTCGGCCAAGAAAGGTATCGGAGTGCCCGAGCTGATGGAGAAGGTGCTGCTGGAGGCCGAGTTGCTCGACCTGAAGGCCAACCCGAACCGCCGTGCCACAGGTTCCATCATCGAGTCGACCCTGGACAAGGGCCGTGGCTACATCGCCACCGTGCTCATCGCCAACGGTACGCTGAAGGTGGGCGACATCGTGCTGGCCGGAACCAACTACGGTAGGGTGAAGGCCATGTTCAACGAACGCAACCAACGCATCAAGGAAGCCGGTCCGGCAGAGCCCGCACTGGTGCTGGGACTGAACGGCGCACCCCAGGCAGGCGACACCTTCCACGTGATAGAGACCGAGCAAGAGGCCCGCGAGATTGCCAACAAACGTCAGCAACTGCAACGTGAGCAAGGCTTGCGTACGCAGAAGATGCTTACCCTCGACGAGGTGGGCCGCCGTCTGGCTCTGGGCGACTTCCACGAACTGAACGTCATCGTGAAGGGCGATGTGGACGGATCTATCGAGGCCTTGAGCGACTCGTTGATAAAACTCTCCACCGCCAACATCCAGGTGAACGTCATCCACAAGGCTGTGGGTCAGATATCGGAGTCCGACGTCAGTCTGGCCGCTGCCTCCAACGCCATCATCATCGGTTTCCAGGTGCGTCCCTCGGCACAGGCCCGCAAGGCAGCCGAGCAGGAGGGCGTCGACATCCGCCTCTACTCCATCATCTACGATGCCATAGAGGATGTGAAGGCCGCTATGGAAGGCATGCTCGCCCCGGAGGTGAAGGAGGAAGTGACCGCCACACTGGAGGTGCGCGAGGTGTTCCACATCACCAAGGTGGGAACCGTTGCCGGCGCACTGGTGAAGGAAGGAAAGGTGAAACGCTCCGACAAGGCGCGCGTCATCCGCGACGGTATCGTCATCTTCACCGGCGAGATCAATGCATTGAAACGCTTCAAGGACGATGTGAAAGAGGTGGCCGTGAACTTCGAGTGCGGTATCAGCCTGCAGAACTACAACGACCTGAAGGTGGACGATGTCATCGAGACATTCCAGGAGGTGGAGGTGAAAGCCAGCCTTTAGTGATGAGACGTGCCGCTAAGGCATCATAGACAGAATGATAACCACAGTGTGTCAATTGCCGAATAGGAATGTTTGCGTGATTGGCACACTGATGTTTAGCCTATAACGAAAGACATGACAGTAATAGACATAGTGATACTGGTCATCCTGGCTGCCGGGATGATACTGGGCTACCGCAAGGGCTTCTTCAAACAGCTCTCCTCGGTGCTGGGACTGGTGGTAGGCCTCTTTGTGGCCCGCGCGCTCTACGTGATGGTAGGGGAGTATCTGGCTCCTCACCTCGGCACGTCGGAGTCGGTGGCGCAGATATTGGCCTTCCTCATCATCTGGGCCGTGGTGCCCCTGCTGCTCTATGTGGCGGCCACCATGCTGACCAAGGCACTCGACATTGTGCACCTGGGCATCATCAACCGCTTCGGCGGTGCCCTGCTGGGTATGTTCCTGTGCATCTTGTGGATAGGCCTGCTGATACACATACTGCAATTCGTTGATACCCAGGATGCCCTCATCGGTAAGGAGGTGAAGGAACAGTCGTTCTTCTACGGACCTATCCAGGAAATCTCCGATGTCTTCTTCCCGGCTATCAAGGACATGACTAAACAAATTATAAAGTAAGCTATGCTGAACAACGATAAAGATGAACTGTCGCGCAACGCCCAGGGGACGGACGAACCGAACCAGTTGGTGAAGCAGATAGCTCAGGAGAAATATAAATACGGATTTACGACCGACGTGCATACCGACGTCATCGAACGGGGACTCAACGAAGAGGTGGTACGTCTGATATCGGCCAAGAAGAACGAGCCCGAGTGGTTGCTGGAGTTCCGCCTGAAAGCCTTCCGCTACTGGCAGACCCTGGAGATGCCCACATGGGCTCACCTCACCATTCCCCAGATAGACTACCAAGCCATCTCGTACTACGCCGCCCCCACAAAGAAGGAAGGGCCGAAGAACATGGACGAGGTGGACCCCGAGCTGATAAAGACCTTCGACAAGCTGGGCATCCCCTTGGAGGAACAGATGGCACTGAGCGGCGTGGCCGTGGATGCCGTGATGGACTCCATCTCGGTGAAGACCACCTTCAAGAAGACGCTCATGGAGAAGGGTATCATCTTCTGCTCCATCAGCGAGGCCGTGCGCGAATATCCCGATTTGGTGAAGACCTATCTGGGCTCCGTGGTACCCTACCGCGACAACTTCTTTGCCGCTCTGAACTCGGCCGTCTTCAGTGACGGATCGTTCGTCTACATCCCCAAGGGCGTACGTTGCCCCATGGAACTCTCCACCTACTTCCGCATCAACGCCGCCAACACCGGACAGTTCGAGCGCACCCTCATCGTGGCGGACGACGACAGCTACGTCTCCTACCTGGAGGGCTGCACCGCCCCGATGCGCGACGAGAACCAACTGCACGCCGCCATCGTGGAGATAGTGGTGCACGACCGTGCCGAGGTGAAGTACAGCACCGTGCAGAACTGGTACCCCGGCGATGCCGAGGGTAAGGGCGGAGTCTATAACTTCGTCACCAAACGCGGCCACTGCAAGGGTGTGGACAGCAAACTCTCGTGGATACAGGTGGAGACGGGATCGGCCATCACCTGGAAGTACCCCAGCTGTATCCTCAGCGGCGACAACTCGCAGGCGGAGTTCTACTCCGTGGCCGTCACCAACAACTACCAACAGGCCGACACCGGCACGAAGATGATACATCTGGGACGCAACACCCGCAGTACCATCATCAGCAAAGGTATCTCAGCCGGCAAGAGCCAGAACTCCTACCGGGGTCTGGTGAAGGTGTGCGAGCGGGCGGACAACGCGCGCAACTACAGCCAGTGCGACTCCCTGTTGCTGGGCAGCCAGTGCGGCGCGCACACCTTCCCCTACATGGATGTGCACAACGAGACCGCCGTGGTGGAGCACGAAGCCACCACCTCCAAGATATCCGAGGACCAGCTGTTCTACTGCAACCAGCGCGGCATCCCCACTGAGGCCGCCATCGGACTGATAGTGAACGGCTATGCCAAGGAGGTGCTCAACAAACTGCCTATGGAGTTTGCCGTGGAGGCGCAGAAGCTCCTCTCCGTGTCGCTCGAGGGCAGCGTAGGATAATCTATTTAACGTATCACTGAAAATTCAAAGCAATGTTAGAGATAAAAGATTTGCATGCCACCATCGATGGCAAAGAGATATTGAAAGGCATCAACCTGACGGTGAAGACCGGCGAGGTGCATGCCATCATGGGTCCCAACGGCTCCGGTAAGAGTACGCTCAGCAACGTGTTGGTGGGCCATCCGGCCTACCAGGTGACCCAGGGCTCCGTCACCTTCGACGGCAAGGACCTGCTGAAGATGAGTCCCGAGGACCGCAGCCACGAGGGACTGTTCCTCTCTTTCCAGTATCCGGTGGAGATCCCCGGCGTGAGCATGGTCAACTTCATGCGTACCGCCGTGAACGAACAGCGTAAGTACAAAGGACTGCCTGCCTTGAACGCTAGCGAGTTTCTGAAACTGATGCGCGAGAAGCGCGCCGTGGTGGAGCTGGACAACAAGTTGGCCAACCGCTCGGTGAACGAAGGCTTCAGCGGTGGCGAGAAGAAACGCAACGAGATCTTCCAGATGGCTATGCTCGAGCCGAAGCTCAGCATACTCGACGAGACAGACTCAGGCCTCGACATCGACGCCCTGCGCATCGTGGCCGAGGGCGTGAACAAACTGAAGACCCCCGAGACCAGCGTGATGGTGATCACCCACTACCAACGCCTGCTCGACTACATCAAGCCGGACATCGTGCATGTGCTCTACAAGGGACGCATCGTGAAGACCGCCGGTCCTGAGCTGGCACTGGAGCTCGAAGAGAAAGGATATGATTGGATAAAGAAAGAGTTGGGAGAGTAAGATGAAGTCAGAACAACAATATATCGACCTGTTCCGCCAGTGCGAGGCGACCCTCAATGGACACAGTGCGGCCGTGCTGAACGCACCCCGTCGACGTGCCTTCGACGACTTCTGTCGGCTGGGCTTCCCCACACGCAAGCAGGAACAGTACAAATATACCGACATGGCGGAACTCTTCGCCCCCGACTACGGGCTGAACCTGAACCGCCTGCGGATACCCGTCAACCCCTACGAGGTGTTCAAGTGCGACGTGCCCAACATGAGCACACAGCTCTACTTCCTGGTGAACGACCTATTCTGCTCCGAGGCGTTGCCGAATGGCCATCTGCCCGAGGGCGTCCTGCTGGGCAGCCTCAAGGAGATAGCCGAACAACACCCGGCCTTGGTGGAGCAGTACTATGGCAAACTGGCCGACACCTCCAAGAATGGAGTGGTGGCCCTCAACACCATGCTCGCCCAGGATGGATTCATCCTCTACGTGCCCGATGGGGTGGTGCTGAGCAAGCCCATCCAACTGGTCAACATCTGGCATGCCGATGTCGACCTCATGGCCAACCGCCGTCTGCTGGTGATTCTTGGCGAACGGGCTGAGGCCAGCCTTTTGGTGTGCGACCATGCCATGGATGCCCACAAGTTTCTGGGAACGCAGGTTACCGAAGTGTTTGCCGGCGCCGGTTCACACTTCGACCTCTATGAACTGGAGGAGACCCACAACGATACGGTCCGTTGCAACAACCTCTTCGTGCGACAGGAGGCCGACAGCAACGTGCTCCTCAATGGCATGACACTCCACAACGGCATCACCCGCAACACCGTGGAAGTGTCGCTCGCCGGACGTGGGGCAGAGATTAACCTGATGGGTATGTCCATCGAGGACAAACACCAACACGTGGACAACCACACATTCATCGACCACAGGGTGCCGGACTGCACCAGCAACGAGTTGTTTAAATATGTGGTGGACGACAGTGCCGTGGGAGCCTTTGCCGGCAAGGTGCTCGTGCGTGAGGGGGCGCAACGCACCTCCTCGCAGCAGACCAACTGCAACCTCTGCGCCACGCGTGAGGCCCGCATGTACACCCAGCCCCAACTGGAAATCTATGCCGACGACGTGAAGTGTAGCCATGGTGCCACGGTGGGTCAGCTCGACGACGACGCCCTGTTCTACATGCGCCAGCGCGGCATCCCCGAGCGTGAGGCCCGCATGCTGCTGATGTTCGCCTTCGTGGACGACGTGCTCGACAGCATCCGTCTGGAAGCACTGAAGGAACGTCTGCGTCACTTGGTGGAGAAGCGATTCCGGGGCGAGCTCAATAAATGTCAAGGATGCACCATGTGTAAATAGAAGGAATTGTTATGTACGATATCAATAAGGTAAGGGAAGACTTTCCCATATTGCAGCGTGAGGTCTATGGCAAACCTCTCGTCTATTTCGACAACGGGGCTACCACCCAGAAGCCCCGTTGCGTGGTGGAGGCCATCACCAACGAGTACTATTCCGTGAACGCCAATGTGCACCGGGGTGTGCATTTCCTCTCACAGCAAGCCACCGAGCTGCACGAAGCCTCGCGCGAGACGGTGCGTCGGTTCATCAATGCCCGTTCTACCAGCGAGATCGTCTTCACCCGGGGCACCACGGAGAGCATCAACCTACTGGCCGCCAGCTTCGGCGACGCCTTCATGCAGGAGGGCGATGAGGTCATCGTGTCCGTGATGGAGCACCACAGCAACATCGTCCCTTGGCAACTGCTGGCTGCCCGCAAAGGCATCGCCCTGAAGGTGATACCGATGAACGACCGTGGTGAGTTGCTGATTGATGAGTATGAGAAACTCTTCTCCGACCGCACGAAGATTGTCTGCGTGGCCCACGTGAGCAATGTGTTGGGAACGGTCAATCCCGTGAAGCGGATGATTGCCACGGCCCATGCCCATGGAGTGCCCGTCCTGGTGGATGGAGCGCAGTCCGTTCCCCACATGCCTGTTGACGTACAGGACTTGGATGCCGACTTCTTCGCCTTCAGTGGCCACAAGGTCTACGGCCCCACAGGCGTGGGCGTGCTCTACGGCAAGGAGGCCTGGCTCGACAAGCTGCCGCCTTATCAGGGCGGTGGCGAGATGATACAGTCCGTCTCCTTCGAGAAGACCACGTTCAACGAGCTCCCTTACAAGTTCGAGGCTGGCACGCCCGATTACATCGGCACCACCTCCCTCGCCAAGGCCCTCGACTATGTCTCCGCGTTGGGTATGGACCAGATTGCCGCTTATGAGCATCAGCTGACGCAGTACGCTATGGACCGACTTCGCACGATAGAGGGTATGCGCATCTTTGGTGAGGCAGCCGAGAAGGGTAGTGTAGTCTCTTTCCTGGTGGGCAACATTCATCACTTCGACATGGGTACTTTGCTCGACCGCCTCGGCATTGCCGTCCGCACCGGCCACCATTGTGCCCAGCCCTTGATGCAGCGCCTAGGCATCGAAGGTACGGTTCGTGCCTCCTTCGCCCTCTACAACACCAAGGAAGAGATTGACGTCCTGGTAGCCGGCATCGAACGAGTGAGCCGCATGTTCTGACGATACCTTATTATAATAGGTATATCCTCTCTTCCACCTTCTGCCACTTTATAGCCCCTATAGAGTGGCAGGCAGGTGACTGCGGTTACGTTATACTCTATCAAGCACTAGCTCTTTCAGTCGGTCTGCCAGAAAGAGAGGGATGTTGATGAGATTACCGTCTCGCTTCAGATTGAGGAACGAGAATCGGATGCGTAGCGTGGGGTTGTACCGTTTGTCGTATTCTGTCAGACTACGGCCGGTGACGTTCGTCCCGGACTTCACCTCTACGGGGATAACCTCCGTACCATCTTGCAGGATGAACTCCACCTCTGCCTCGTTGCCCGATGACCAATAGCGACTGCAGTTGATGCCCTGCGTGGTCAGACTCTGAAGCACATAATTCTCAGCCAATGCCCCTTTGAATTCCTTGAATTTTGGGTCCTCGGTAAGTATCACTTCCGGACTCACTTCGGAGAGTACCCTCAGTAGACCGATGTCGAGGCAATAAATTTTGAATACGCTCAGATCTTCGTACGATTTCAAGGGTATCTGTGGAGTCTTGCAGAGACTGACTTTGTGTATCAACCCTGCATTCTGTAGCCAAACCAATGCATCCTCATACTCCCGAGCTCTGGCACCAGGACGGATGAGTTGGTAAACGAACTTCCTGTTTTCCTTAGCGAGCTGTGATGGAAGGGAGTTCCACACGTGCGATATCCGGTTAGCCAACAAGGGGGTGGCGTGTTTCACGAAGTCAAGCGCGTAGTCCTTAAGGATGCCTCTTAGTGTCGCTTCCGTACCTTGCAGGTCCATACTAGCCATTTTCATCGCAGCCTCTGGCATGCCTCCCGAAATGCGGAAGGCATTGAATGCTTGCATCAACCTGTCGAAGAAGATTTGTGGAAGCGGTTCCAGGGTGTTGATAGACATATAGAAGCGGAATAATCCAGCATCTTTCTGCTCCAGAAATTCGCTGAAAGAGATAGGGTAGAGATTGATATGGTCTACTTTGCCCACGGGAAAGGAGAATCCTTCGTGACCAAAGGCCAGTCCCAACAAAGAACCAGCACAAGCCACAGCATATTCGGGCGTTTTCTCGCAGAAGTACTTCATGGCAGTGATGGCCTCTGGACATTCCTGTATCTCGTCAAGTATCAACAAGGTGTCCTGTGGTACGATAGGCTCTTGTGTGAGGTAACTGAGTTGCTCGATAATCTGTTGCGGATTCTTTGTCGCGCGGAAGATATCGCGTACCCCCTCCTCTTCATCTAGACTAAAATAGACGCAATGCTTGAAGTGCTCCTTACCGAATCTCTTCAGTACGGAGGTCTTCCCTACTTGTCGTGCTCCCAACATGAACAGAGGTTTTCTGTCCTCTTTCATTTGCCAACGTCTTAGGTCTTCTATGACTGTTCTGTTAAACATCTCAATTCCTTTATATAAGTACTCAAGTGCCGAAAATGTGATGCTGTACACATTTCTGGTACCTCTTTTGTGCAAAGATACACATTTTCGGCACTTGAAGATGTAAGGAGGGGCATATATTTCTCTAACTAGGAAAATATATTTTCCTGACTAGGTAAATAGAATTCTCTGCCTGGGGACAAATAAAAAACCCTTGGCGCGCTTCACAGTGAGCCAAGGGCAAATGTAATAAAAAGGAAAGCAATATATGTGTGTATATAATGTGTGATTCACATTCACTAGTGTGATTCACTTCTTATAAAGTATGCTGTCTGGATTATCTAATGAAGCCTATAGCGGCCTTGTGTTAAACCTAAATCTAGATGTCGCTATTTCTCCTGCGCACACCTTGTTCATCCTTATACCGATGAACGTTCCTATTAGCATACTTGTTAAAGAGTCAAATCAAACTAGGTACATCTTTTGTACGCTGCAAAGTAACCTATTCCTTTTGGTATGGAGAAATGTTTTGTGCTAAAAAATGTAAATAGAATATCTTTTTTATTCCTCGCTCTCCTCTATTACCTATGACTCAGTGACTTTCTATATCCTTAGATAAAGTAAGCTACGCTCGGCAAAATTATTTCAAGCAAGCTTGATAATTTTTGC
>CAYZVH010000003.1:13773-16713 GCA_964481755.1 uncultured Bacteroides sp.
GCAAAATTATTTCAAGCAAGCTTGATAATTTTTGCTCTCACTTGCATTACCTTTGGATAAAGTAAGCTACGCTCGGCAAAATTATTTCAAGCAAGCTTGATAATTTTTGCTCTCACTTGCATTACCTTTGCGCCCGACTTAGCCGGAGGCCATTCTCGTGCTAGGAAAGGTCTGCGCTACTATATATATAATAGGTATACACATTCTGTTTTTGAAAGATGAAAAAGAGTTTGATTGCTCTGGCGTTCGGTACCCTCGCATTGGGTATTGCCGAGTATGTGATGATGGCGATTCTTCCTTACATCGCCGAAGGTTTGGACATCAGTATCCCCGAGGCAGGTCACCTCATCTCCGCCTACGCGTTAGGCGTATGTGTGGGAGCGCCCTTGCTGGTGTTCGCGCGCAGGTATCCGCTGAAACATTTGTTGCTGGGTCTGTCGGCGGTGATGTTGGTGGGTAACCTCCTAGCCGCCCTCGCTCCCAACTATTGGGTGATGATGGTGGCGCGTTTCATTTCCGGTCTGCCCCACGGCGGTTACTTCGGTGTGGCCTCCATCGTGGCCGAGCGGGTGGCCGAGAAGGGTAGAGGTTCCGAGGCTGTCTCCATCATGATAGCCGGCATGACTGTCGCCAACCTCTTCGGTGTGCCGTTGGGTACCTCGCTCAGCGCCTTGCTCTCGTGGCGTGCCACGTTCCTGCTGGTAGCCTTCGGCAGTCTGCTCGTCATCTATTATATATGGAAATGGGTGCCCCATGTGGAGGGACTCTCCGACACGGGGTTGAAGGGTCAGTTCCGTTTCCTGAAGAAGCCTGCCCCATGGCTCATCCTGGGCGGCACCACCTTTGGCAACGGTGCCATCTTCTGCTGGTACAGCTACATCAACCCTCTGTTGACCGATGTCTCCGGCTTTGCCGAGGAGAGCATCTCGCTGCTGATGATACTCGCCGGCTTCGGCATGGTGGTGGGCAACCTCACCGGAGGTAAGCTGGCCGACCGCTTCTCGCCGGGACGTGTGGCTTTCGGTACGCACTTCATCGTGTTCTTCGCCTTGGTGGCCATCTTCTTCACGGCACAGATCAACTGGCTCTCCGCCTTGCTGATGTGTGTCTGCACCACGGGACTGTTCACCGTCTCGGGCCCGCTGCAAGTCTCCATCCTGCAATTCTCCAAAGGTGGCGAACTGTTGGGTGCCGCGCTCATACAGGTGGCCTTCAACCTGGGCAATGCTTTGGGTGCCTACATCGGCGGACTGCCTATCGAGGCTGGACTCGGCTATCGCTATCCGGCCCTCTATGCTGTGCCTATCTCGGTAATCGGACTGATAATGCTGTTCTGGTTCTGCCGTCGCTACGAGCGCTTTGCCTCCTCCGCCTTGTAACGTAGTGGAGGCAAAGCTTGGCCGTTTGGCCGATTATGCTTACTTTTGCCCGTAATTGGTGCGACCCCATATCGCATCGGCTTGGAAACTTAATACTAAATACCATATAAATATGTCACACACTTTACTGACCACCTGCGGCGTGTTCGCATTTGCCGCATTCTCTTGTTCGCTCGTGCCGCAGACGGCCACGGCGCAGACAGTGGACTACCGGAACGACTCGCAGAAGCGTGTCCCCACGTATGCCATTCCTTATCAGGTTCCCACCGAAGCCAGCATCATCGAGGTGCTGCAGGCGGTGAAGGGCTATTATGAGAGAACTACCGAACGGGCCATCATCAACGAGAAGACCGGCGAAGAGATTACCGACACCAACACGGAGTGTCCCAACGCCGTGGTGAAGAAAGGCTTTGCCAGCGAGTGGAGCTATACCCATGGTGTGGTGCTTGCCGCCTTCGACTACATCGATAACATCCTCGACGACAAGAGCTACTTCGCCAACAACGTGGCCTTCTACGATTTCGTCTCCAAGTGGCAACCCTACTTTGCCAAGCATAAGTTGAAAGGTTGGCGCGAGATAACCAACATGTCCGCCTTGGACCACTGCGGAGCCATCGGTGCCGCCATGGTGAAGACTTATCTGAAAACGAAGAACAAGGCATACCTGCCCTTGATTGAGCGTGTGGACAAACACGTGTCGCACGACCAGTGCCGTCTCTCCGACGGAACGTTGTCGCGCCACCGTCCCCAATACGAGTCCGTGTGGGCCGACGATATGTACATGAGTGTGCCTTTCCTTATAAATATGTATGTGATGACAGGTAAAAAGTCCTATGCCGACGATGCTGTGCGTCAGATTCTGCAGATGGGACAGCGCCTGTTCGACCCGCAGATGGGCATCTTCGACCACGGGTGGAACGTGAACTCTGCCGACTATGATCCCCATTTCTATTGGGGACGCGCCAACGGCTGGGTGCTCATGTCTATGGCCGAGGTGCTCGACCGCTTGCCGAAGGACTATAAAGGTCGCGACGAGATTCTGCACTACTACCGTACCATGGTGCAGAAGTTGGCCAACCTGCAGGGCGGCAACGGATTCTGGCACAACCTGCTCGACAAGAACGACACCTTCGAGGAGACCTCTTGCACGGCAATGTTCACCTATGCCATCGCCAAAGGCATCAACGAGGGTTGGATCAGCCACGTATACGGTCCGGTAGCCATCACCGGTTGGAACGCCACCCGCAGTGCCGTGCGCGAGAACGGTGCGGTGGACTGGACAGCCGAAGGCACCACCTTTGCCCACGACAACAGCTACTACTATCATCGCGGTCACACCGTCTACGCTACCCACGGCTATGGCGTGGTGCTCTATGCCGGTGCTGAGATGATTCGCCTGTTGCGCAACCAGGAGATTGAGATTGTCGCTCCGAAGGACGGCTCCGTCAACTCCACCATCCACTTCCTGAAACGTAGTGAGTGGCCCGACCGCAATGCCGTGGAGGATGTACGCACCTTAGGCGGTAGCGTCAACAAGGACAAGAAGAAATAAACTCTCTCC
>CAYZVH010000003.1:16813-28765 GCA_964481755.1 uncultured Bacteroides sp.
TTGATTTCACTTGTCATAAAAAGAAAATGAGTCAATAGTGGTTGACTATTCCTTAATTTAATCTACCTTTGCAGCCGCTTTCTAGGCGAAATAAATTGAGGTAATGAAGCATTTTGGTTTCCGTACGTTTTTGTTCGTGTGCTGCGTCGTCGTTCTGTTATCGATACTGCAGTACCTCCCCTCGCTGTCAATCGACGGCAGCCCCCTGCGTGAAGTGTCACTGTTGAGTGATGTGTTGGAAGAAGAAACCGACTCCGTGGCAATAGACTCGGCACAGTCGACACCCGTGCCCGATGTGGCTACGGTAGACACTTGCCGCACCGGATTGACTTGCATACAGGATTTCGGTGACTCCACCAAACGAGGTATGCGGGGCTTCTATCAAAAACTGTCGCAGATTGACAAACTGGGCCGCCCGGTGCGCATCGCCTATTTCGGCGACTCCTACATCGAAGCGGACATCCTCACGTCCGACCTGCGCGCCATGCTGCAAGAGAAGTTTGGCGGCTGTGGTGTGGGATACCTCCACATCGTGGGACTGGGCAAAGGCTATCGGCCTACGGTGGAAGAGTCGTCCAAAGGTTGGGAGGCTCACACGGTGACCGACAAGAAGGGATTCGACAAGGAACGCCAGGGTATGGCCAACCGCTACTACCTGCCTACGAAAGGCGCTTTCGTTCAGGCCAATGGCGTGACCCGTTACGCACCTAACCTCGATAAGTGGGAGCGCAGCTTCATCTACCTGCATGCCGCTAAACCCATTGAGCTCACTTGTGTGCGCAACGGAGAGGAGACGGAGAACTACAAGGTGCAACCCGACAACGGTGTGCAATGTCTGGAGGCCGACGGAACCACCTCGGACATCAAGTGGACGGTGACATCCCCTGTTGACCCTGCCACCACCTTCTACGGCATCGCCCTGGAGGGCAGTAAGGGAGTGTGCGTGGACAACTTCAGTCTGCGAAGCGCAAGCGGCACCTCACTGCAGACTATCCCCGAGGCCACCCTGCGGGCCTTTAGCCAAGTGCGGCCCTACGACCTCATCGTGCTCCAGTATGGACTCAACGTGGCCGGTCCGCAGTCTGTGAAGTTCGAAAACTACGAGAAGTCGATGGTCTCCATCATCAATACCCTGAAGGATTGCTTCCCCGATGCAGGATTCCTGTTGGTGGGTGTGAGCGACCGTGCCCACAAAACCAAGACGGGAAACTTCGAGACCATGCCGGGCATCCTCAACCTGATACCTTGCCAGCAGAACATCGCCGCGAAGACCGGCATCGCCTACTGGAACCTCTTCGAGGCCATGGGAGGCGAGGGCAGCATCCAACGCATGGTGAAAGCCAACCCTTCGCTGGCCAACCGCGACTATACACACATCAACTTCAAGGGCGGAAAGCACCTGGCAACGTTGCTCTACGAAACCCTTGTATATGGAAAAGAACAATATGACAGCCATAATGGTAATGGACAGAAATAAGCGTGTCGTCGGCTGCTTGCTCTGCTGCCTGCTAGCGCTGACAGCGATGGCGCAGGACCCCTTCCCCGGGAGCCTTAAGCCCGAAACGGCCTGGAAGCAGCAGCGGGAGACGAGGATGAACGAGGGACCGAAACAGCTCGACCACATCCTCGTGACGGACTCTTTGCCCACTACATTCAAGAATCGGAAGCCCAACCGCATCGAGCGGGAGGAGCAACTGTTTCCCCTCTTCGAGAAACTCTGTCTGCAGCACCAACAGATGCGCATCGTCCACATAGGCGACTCACACGTGAGGGGACACGTCTTCACCGTCGCAGCCCGTCACAGCCTGGAGCATGCCTTCGGCAGTGGAGCCGTCTATCCCGACTCCATCACCTACCAGACTTCCGCGCTGGCCAGGGAGACCGGTCGACCGGGACTCATCTACCACGCCCTTGGCATCAACGGTGCCACCACGGTGCAGTTTACCGAGGCAGAACATCTGGACGAGGTGGCCCGGCTGAAGCCAGACCTCATCATCCTCTCCTTTGGTACCAACGAAAGTCACAGCAAACGCTATAGCGCGGAGGAACACCTCACCCAACTGGACGCGTTGCTCACACTGCTTTATAAACAATGCCCTGGCGCTGTGGTGATGCTCACCACCCCTCCAGGCTCGTACATCCGTGTGCAACGTCGCCGCAAGGTGGTCAACAACCTTACCGCCACCGTGGTGGCCAACATACTGGACTTCGCCAAACAGCGTGGGTTGCCCGTGTGGGACCTCTACGACATTGCCGGCGGCAAACAGTCGGCCTGCGTCAACTGGGTGAGCGGTGACTATATGCAAAACGACCACGTACATTTCACGCACGATGGCTACATCCTTCAGGGATCGTTGCTCGCTGCCGCCATACTAAACGCTTACAACGATTATGTGGATGCAAATTGACTGGCATAAGGTAGCCGAGCAGATCTTCAGCTATCAGGCTGACCAGCCGCTGATATTCAGCAGCGGTCTGTTCCTGTTCCTGTTCCTGGGCTTCACGCTCGTCTACACGCTGTTGCGCGAGCGCACCACGCTGAGGTTGCTCTTCGTCGTGCTCTTCTCGTACTATTTCTACTACAAGAGTAGCGGCACCTACTTCTTCCTGCTGGGCATCGTCACTGTCTCCGACTTCCTCATCGCGGAGCGCATGGAGCGTACCACGGAACATCGTAAACGCAAGCTGTTGCTCTGTCTCAGCATCGCCATCAACCTAGGGCTGCTCGCATATTTCAAATATACCAATTTCCTTTATGAAATATTGTGTCCGCTGTGGAACGGTTCGTTCCAGCCGCTGGACATCTTCCTGCCCGTGGGCATCTCGTTCTTCACGTTCCAGTCGCTCAGTTACACCATCGACGTCTATCGTGGAAATCTGTCGCCCCTGCACAACCTGCTGGACTATGCCTTCTTCGTATCCTTCTTCCCGCAGTTGGTGGCAGGACCTATCGTCCGGGCGCGCGACTTCATTCCACAGATACGCCAGCCGCTCTGCGTCACCAGCGAGATGTTCGGGCAGGCCATTTACTACATTGCCGGTGGACTCTTCAAGAAGGCCGTCATCTCGGACTATATCAGCGTCAACTTCGTGGAGCGCATCTTCGACAATCCCGGGCTCTACTCCGGTGTGGAGAATCTGTTCGGTGTCTATGGCTATGCGTTGCAGATCTACTGCGACTTCTCGGGATACAGCGATATGGCCATCGGTATAGCCCTCCTCTTGGGATTCCGCTTCCCGCTCAACTTCGATTCTCCCTATAAGTCCTGCTCCATTACGGAGTTCTGGCGCCGTTGGCACATCTCACTCTCCTCGTGGCTGCGCGATTACCTCTACATCTCCCTGGGCGGCAACCGCAAGGGGCGCATACGCACCTACGTGAACCTTGTGGTGACGATGCTGCTGGGCGGCTTGTGGCACGGAGCCTCGTGGAATTTCGTCTTCTGGGGCGCTTTCCATGGTGTGACTTTGGCCATTCACAAAGCCTATATGGGCTATCTGGGGCGGCCTAGGGACTATGTCAGCCAAGGGTGGAAGCGAGTGGTAGGCACCATCTTCACCTTCCACTTGGTGTGCTTCGGATGGATATTCTTCCGCAACCAGACCTTCGAGGCGTCGTGGACCATGATATCGCAGATTGTGACCAACTTCCAGCCGCAACTCTTCGGACAACTCATCGAGGGTTATCAGCCTGTGTTCACGCTGATGCTCATCGGTTATCTGCTCCACTTCATGCCTGGATACCTGAAGCAGACCTGCCAGCGTACCATCAGTCGGCTCTTCTTTGTGGAGCAGGTGTTGGTGGTTGTTGCCGTCATCTACCTCGTCATCCAGGTGAAGAGCAGCGACATACAGCCGTTCATCTACTTCCAGTTCTAATCTCCTTACCGAGGAGTGGCGCACTACGCCTTGCGGTACTCGCTAGGCGGCACGCCATACACTTGCTTGAAGCATTTGCTGAAGTAGAGCGGATCGCTGAACCCTGAGTCGTAGGCCACTTGGGTGAGCGAAATGCTGTCGTCCGCCATCAGCTCAATGGCGTGCTTCAGCCGGATGTCGCGGATGAGGGCCACGGGCGCGATGCCGGTCAGTGCCTTTATCTTCTTGAAGAGGCACGAGCGGCTGGTGTGCAGTTCGGCGGCTATCTGTTCCACGGATAGTTCGGCATTGGCCACGTTGGCCCGGATAAATGCCACGGCATGGTCTATCAACTCCTTGTCGCTCTCCTGCAGGCGGTCGAGCTCCTGCTGCGCCAGCGCTACATCCTCGTTGCCCGTCTCCTTCTTCTCCTCCATCAGTTGCGAACGGAACGTCTCCTGCATGCGTCGCCTCAGGTCGAGGATGTTGAGTATGCGTGCCCGCAGGAAGTCGGCGCTGAAGGGCTTGGTGATATAGTCCTCGATGCCGAGCTGCAGTCCCTCTATCTTATGCTCCACAGCCGTCTTGCTTGTTAATAATATAATAGGTATATGGCTGGTGTCCTTGTTGGCGCGCACCTGTTTCACCAGGGCTATGCCGTCCATCTCGGGCATCACCACATCGCTCACTATCATGTCGGGCGCTACGGCTACGGCTTTCTCGTAACCCTCCCGGCCGTTGTGGGCGGTGTACACGCGGAACCGGTCGGAGAGGATGGTGCGCAGGAACCGGCGCAGCTCGTCGTTGTCCTCCACCAACAGGATGCACTCCTGCTCGGCATTGTCGCCTCCCGTGGGTTCAGCGGGTTCGTTGTCGTTGTCGGCTGACGTAGCCACGTCGGGCAGGGGAGCGTTGGCGCTGGAGTTGTCGAGGATGAACTCGGCCTCCTTGCCGAAGTGTGACGTACCCTTCTGCAGGCGGATGAAGAAGGTGGTGCCTGCGTTCACCTCACTCTCCACCTCTATCTTACCATGGTGCAACTCCACCACCTCTTTCACCACCGCCAGTCCGATGCCGCTACTGGCCTGCTTCGGCGATTCCCCGTAGACGAGGTTCTCGAAGCGGGAGAAGATGGATAGCCGCTTGTCCGACGGGATGCCGTACCCCTGGTCGGTGACGGCGATGGTCACTTCGTGGTCGTCGTGCGACAGGCTGATGTCGATGCGTTTCCCCTTGGGCGAATACTTGAAGGCGTTGGACACGAGGTTGAAGAGCACGCTTTCCATCTTGTCGGCGTCTATCCACAGGTCGACCTCCTCGCTAGGCAGATGCACCTCTACCGATGTGCCTTGGCTGGTGGCCAGTCCGCTGAAGTTCGTCACGATGCGTTGGATGAATGGTCCCACGTTGACCTTCTGCACCCGTAGGCGCATCTTGTGGCTCTCTATCTTTTGGAAATCGAGTATCTGGTTTATCAGCTTCACTGTGCGTTGTGTGTTGCTGTGTATCAACTGCAGGTCCTGCGACACGGGGGCCGGCAGCTTGCCCGTGTAGTTGGAGAGGATGTGCTCCAAGGGGGCGATGACCAGCGTAAACGGTGTGCGCAGCTCGTGCACGATGTCGGTGAAGAACTTCGTCTTCGCCCCGCTCAGTTGTCGCTCGAACACCACCTTGTTGCGTAGCTTGTAGAATACCCAAGTGACGTAGGTGACCCCCACGAGGATGGCCACGAACAACAGTACCAACAGCGACACTCCCCAGCCCGACTCCCAGAATGTGGGTTTCACGGTGATGTGGATGGTGCGCTCGTTGTTCACCCACAGTCCGTCGCTGTTGGTGGAGCGCACCCGGAAGGTGTACTCGCCCTTGGGGATGTTGGTGTAGGTGGCATGTTGTCCTTGTCGGCAGAGGTTCCAGTCGTCGAACCCGTCGAGTTTGTATTCGTAGAGCAGTTTGTCGGGGAACCGCATGTCCAGTGCGGCGAAGCCTATGGTGAAGGTGTTCTCGGTATGTTGCAGGGTGAGGGTGAGCGAGTCCTTGAGGTTCGCCTTCAGGATGGGACTCTCGTCCGCCTGCAGTCGCTCGCCCTTGATGGACAGGCTGCTGAAGACTAGCTTGGGTGTGTATGTCTCCTTCTTGATGTCTCCCGGTGCGAAGGTCAGCAGTCCGCGGTCGGTGGGGAAGGCCAGGCGGCCGTCGTGCCTCACGATGCCTTGTCCGTCGGTGAACTGTATGTCCGAGGGGAAGAATCGCATGTCGTATGCCTCGAACTGTCGTTGCTGCAGCCCGTAGCGGCACAGTCCGTCGTCGGTGGTTATCCACAGGTCGCCGTTGCGGTCCTCGCGAATGTTCTTCAGCACGTCGGAGTTGAGTCCGCTCTTCTGTGTATAGGTGGTGAACATCGGGGTGCCGTGATTGAAGGAGGTGAGCTTGCACAGTCCACCGCCGAAGGTTGCCAGATAGGTCTCCCCGCTCTTGGTCACATGGATGTCCGCCACCTCGTTGCTGCTGAGGCAGGTGGCGCATTCGGGCACGCGCTGTATGTGTTGGAACCAGATGTCGTCTACCTTCGTCACGTCCTTCTGTTGTCCGTAGAGCACTCCCGAGGTGGTGCCTATCCACAGGTTGTTGTCCGCGTCGGTCTCTATACAACGGATGTGGCTGACTGCGGCGGGGTAGTGGGTCAGACGGTTGCCTGCGTGGACAAACCGCATCCCGCCTTCTTCATCCGGTTCGATGCAGTTGAGCCCCGCGTCGATGGTCCCTACCCATATCCGTCCGTTCTTGTCCTGGTGCAGCGCCTGCACGGCGTCGCTGCTGAGGCTGAGTGTGTCGTTGTCGTCGTGGCGGTACCAATGCATTTGGTACGTCTCGCCATGTCGGTCCTGCTGAGGGGTGACGCGCAGCAGACCTCTCTCCGCGGTGCCCAGCCAGATGTCGCCCGCCTTGTCCTGCAGAATGGTGTTGACGGCGGCCAGCTTGGTCGGTTTGTCCGACAGGGTCCCTTGCGTTGTGAGGAATCCCTTGAAGCGCTCCCCGCTGTCGTAGAGCATGACGTTGCCGCTTTGGTTAGTTACCCACAAGTTGTGGCTGCGGTCCTCGTAGACGGCACCCAGCTCATTCTCCGGTGCGTAGATGTCCTCCTTGTTAGGACTTTGCAGGTCGAAGAGGTTCCGCTTGAACGACACTTTGATGATGCCCTGTCGCCGTTTGCCTAGCCACAGACTCTTCTGTCGGTCCACATAGACCAGCTCCGGCTCGTTGAAGCTGATGGTCTCGGGGTTCTTCGAGAGAATGAGCGGACAGAGGTCGTCCTTCACGGGGTCGTAGTAGTTGATGACATTCCCTTTGCTGTGGAACATCAGGTACGAGTTGATGTTCTCGAAGAATCGGATGGGGTTGCACTGTGTCACCCGGTCCCCGTTCTTGTCCTTCATGGTGTAGTGGGTGATGCGGTTCTCCACGGGGTCGAGGTGCGACACCTTACTTATATTATCCGCGTAGGTGATCCAGATGTTCCACTTCGGGTCCACATACAGCATCTTGGTGGTGTTCATGATGAGCCCTGCCGTCTGCCGGTTGTGGTGGGTGTGCTCCCGGGTCTTCAAGTCGTAGATGAGGAATCCGTCGTCCATCGTCGCCAACAGAATCTTGGTTGGTGAGTAGGCTTTGATGTTGCGGATGACGGAGTGGGTGGGCAGTTGGTGCCGTGTGTAGGTGTTGCTGGCCGGGTAGTAGAAGTAGAACATCCCGTTGTCCGCCCCTATGGCGAAGCAGTTGGGGAACCGACGCATGTCCTGGAATTGGCCGTGCTCAAACTTCAGCAGGTGGCAGGTCAGTCGGTTCTCCTGGCTCTTGTACTCGAACAGGGCGTTGGTGGTGAGTAGCCACACGACGCCTTGGCGGTCGATGGATATCTTCTTGTAGGTGCTGAAGTTCTTGGCAATCAGTTGGAAGTGAAGTGTCTGGACTCCGCCCTGCTGGTCGGTGTAGATGCGGTAGAGGTCGCCATTGGCCATGTGTGCCCACACGTCGCCATTGGAGAGCACGTTGAGGGCCTGCGCCCGACTGTTGCTCTTGTTGAAGATGCGCTGGAAGTCGCCATTGTCGGGATTGAAGCGGTAGATGTAGTTGTCCGAGTTGAGCAACCAGAAGTATCCGTTGGCGTCCTCGCGCAGGAAGTTGATGCGGTTATTGGTCAGGTCGATGGGGTCGGTCGTGTGCGAGCGGAAGGTGGTGAAGGAGTTGCCGTCGAATCGGCCCAGTCCGTTGCCGGTGGCTATCCACACATACCCTTTGTGGTCCTGTTGGATGTCGTTGACGGTCTTCTGCGGCAGTCCGTCGGGGGTGTTGTATTGTGTCACCACATAGTGGTTCTGCGCCACTGCCACCACTTGGGTCAGCAGGAACATCAGCCATGGTATTGTTAATCTATTTAAGGTTACATGCATCTTTACTCGGGTTTATTAGCAATTTTTCATATCGCGTTTTGTATCTCCAAAGGTAGATAGATTTTTCTTCTTCACAAGCAAAATAGGGGCAAAAACACATTTATCCATATTAAATATCGTTTTTTCCATATCCGATAGCGGGCAACTCTCTACTTTAGCGCCATCTTTCGTTGTCCGAGTACCCGAGACGTGGCAACGGGGGACGAGACATTTGTTTAACTTTAAATATAGTCCTATAACATGGAGAAAAACAAAAGATGGATGCACTTCTTGTCAAGTGTAGCGCAGAAAGGTCGATTGTGTGTTGTGGGTGGATTGACAATCACCCTGGCAACATCCGCAGTGTCGGCCACAGCAGCCTCCTCGGAAACTGAGGTTCAGAATGCGCAAGTAGTGAATCAAACGAAGAAAATCACCGGTAAAGTTGTGGATGAATCGGGAGAACCCTTGATTGGTGTCTCCGTTCAAGTGAAAGGTACCACCGTCGGAGCTGTGACCGACCTGGATGGTAACTTCACCGTCAGCGCCGCTTCCAACGCTGTGCTTACGGTTTCTTACATCGGCTACACCACACAGAACGTGAAGGTGGGCGGCCGTTCGAATATCAACATCACCCTGAAGGCCGACAACAAACTGTTGGACGAAGTGGTGGTGGTAGGTTATGGTACCGTGAAGAAGCGCGACTTGACGGGTGCCGTATCTTCCGTGAAGAGTGATGTCATCAAGATGACTCCGGTAGCCAACCCGATGGAATCCCTGCAGGGACGTGTCGCCGGTCTCGATATCACCCGTACCTCCGGTCAGGCCGGTGAGGGCGTAAACCTCCAGTTGCGTGGTAACCGCTCCTTCAGCGCCAGTGGCAATCCCCTTTTTATTATAGATGGTATGCCGGGTGACTACTCTACGTTGAACCCCAACGACATCGAGAGCATCGAGGTGTTGAAGGATGCTTCCTCAACAGCTGTCTACGGTTCGTCCGGTTCCAATGGTGTCATCATCATCACCACCAAGAAAGGTAAAGCCGGTAAGGTGAATATCAACTTCGACGCCTACATGGGTATCAACGGTTGGGCCGACCTCATCGAGATGAACGACGGCTACGAGTGGGTACGTACCCGCACACTTGCCCAGGTGGCAGCCGGCACGGTCATCGATGATATCGAAGGCTCCATTGCCAAGGAGGCTTTGGAGAAAGGTGGTATTATCGACTGGAGCGATGCTATCCTCCATACAGGTCACACCCAGAACTACTCCCTCTCCGTCAGCGGTGGTACCGAGAAGACACAGCTTTACTTCTCGTTGAACTACTCCAATGAGCAGGGTCAGTACACCAACGATGATTACAAGGTCTATTCATCGACCATTCGCGCCAATCAGGAAATCACCAAGTGGCTGTCTGCCGGTTTGCACATGCAGGCATCCTACACCGACCAGGAGAAAGCTTACGCCAACGTAGAGAAAGCGTTGATGGCCGATCCCTTCGGTACACTCTACGAAGAGGACGGATCGCTGAAAGTCTATCCTATCGAGGGAGGTGACCGCCTGAACCTCTTGCTCAACAACGACAAGAGCGTTTACCGCAATCATCCGACCAAGTTCAAGATCTACATGCAGCCCTACTTGCGTATCACCCCGATTAAGGGTCTTTCGTTGGAGTCTCGCCTGAGCGCCAACTGGAACTTCAACAAGACCAGCACATTCCAGGGCTATGGCTCGTACCAGTTCTATGACAATGCCGGTAAGGCTGCTGTAGGCGACGAACACAACGAAGCTTACGCAAAGTATGTGAACGCAAGCATTCAGAACTCCGACTCGTTCAAGTATACGTGGGAAAACGTCCTCACCTATAACTTCACGATTGCTGACAAACACGACTTCACCTTGACTGCCGTTACCACTTGGGAGGACAGCGAGAGCAACAGCGCGAAAGCCTACAACGAAGGATTCACCACCAATACCTACTATTGGACCAACTTAGGTGTGGCAGGCAACGACAACTCCACCGTTTCGTCCAGCTACTCCATGGGCAAGAGCATGGGTTACGTTGGCCGTATCAACTACTCTTACTTGGGACGCTACCTCTTCTCCGCTTCCGTTCGTCACGACGGTAACTCCAAACTGGCGAAGGACGTGCGTTGGGATACCTTCCCCTCATTCTCCGCAGGTTGGCGCATCTCCGACGAACGCTTCATGGAGTCTACACAAGACTGGTTGGACAACTTGAAGATCCGTGTCGGCTATGGTGAGACTGGCGCTGCCGGCATCAACGCCTACAGCTCATGGTCTATCCTGCAGCAGGGTATCATCGGCCTGGGCTCAGAGCAAATCACCTCTTACTACTATCCGCAGAAACTTTCCAACGCCAACCTCGGTTGGGAGCGTTCGAAGAACACCAACATCGGTATCGATGCCGCCTTCTTGAACAACCGCATCGAGTTGACTTTGGACTACTACATCACCAACACCGACGACGTCATCTGGACACAGTCACTGCCTGTAACCAATGGTGGATACAACGCGACGACTTCTTACACAATGGACTCCAACATCGCCAAGACCAAGAACGTCGGTCTGGAGGCTACGTTGACTACACGCAACATCCGCACGAAAGACTTCTCTTGGGAGAGCACATTCACCTTCTCTACCAACAAGGAGAAAGTGACCTCTTTGGGTGAAGGCGCTTCGGAATATATCGAATATGGTGACTACACGCTGCACGTGGGCGACCCAGTGAAGTCTTATTACGGCTACAAGATTGCCGGTGTATGGCAGAATGATGAAGCTGCTGATGCCGCTGTGTTTGGCAAGCGCCCGGGCGACTTGAAGGTTGACGTGCCCAATATGAAGAAGATCTCTGACGGCGTATGGGAGAAGAGCTATCCGAAGGAGCTGGACGCAGACGGCAACGTGGTGACACGTACCTTCGACGCTGAGAATCCTTACTCTCCGTCAGATGTTGACCGCGTCATCCTGGGTCACAACTCACCCGACTGGTCACTTGGTTTCCAGAACACATTCGTATGGAAGAACTTCGACTTGAGCGTCTACATGTACTGGCGCCAAGGTCAGATGATCAAGTACGATCCTATGTTGTGGTACAAATCCAGCGGTGGTGCATTCCCCAGCGCATTCAACTACTGGACCGAGGACAACCCGAGCAACGACTTCCCTGCTTTGGACGCTTCACGCGACTGGACCAAGGATACCGGTTACTCTTCGAAGCAGTATCAAGACGGTTCGTTCTTCAAAATCAAGAACATCACACTGGGTTACACGATGCCTACCAACATCTGCCACAAGATTGGTATCCAGGGATTGCGCATCTACGGAACCATCACCAACCCGTACGTGAAGGCCAAGAACCGCATGCTGAAGGGTTACGACCCCGAAATGAACGGAAGCCTCGACTACCCGTTGACCAAACAATTAGTGTTCGGACTCAATTTATCTATCTAATCGCATAACTTAGAAACATTATGAAAGAATATATCAAATATACACTCATGTCGCTTTCTGCTGCGGGTTTGCTGCTCACGGGCTGTAACCTCGACGAGGATAACCCGGCAGCCGGCGATGCCACTTTGGACAACTTCCAATCGTGGTACGGATTGCAGTCTACCTGCTACTCTCCACTCAACGACCA
>CAYZVH010000003.1:28865-44022 GCA_964481755.1 uncultured Bacteroides sp.
CAACGAAGAGGCTCTGATGATTGCTGCTGCTCCCGACCTCTACACCTCTATCTCCAAATCGATGACGAAGGCTAACAAACTTGCCGCTTACACGGCTGGTGGCTCTTTCAGTGATTTCTTCAACAAGAACCACAACCCGGGCGATGGTAACAGCTACTTCTATGGACGTTTGAATTCTCAGAACTGGCAACCGTCAGAGTACCTGCTCTATTGCTTCAACCCCGAGTGGGACCGTCGTTGGGAATACACCTGGCAGTATGCGTTCTGCGAGTGGACATTCGAATATTGGTACGTTAGCCGTAGCAAATCACAAAAGACAGTCACCATTGAGATGTGCCGCAAATATGGCATCGACTCTCTGACTCAGGTGGGCAAAGTCATCCAACCGTATGCTGACTGCTACCTTGCTAATTCGGCTCAACAATACAACCAGTGGCCTGCAAACATTTGGCCTAGAGGCGAATATTCCGATGATGCTACCCAGACTTTGAAAGTTGCCGCTTCTACTGCAGACTTTGGTAAAGAGGGCTATGCCAACACCACCAAGGTGTACGCCATTCCTTATCCTATCGATCCCGAGGACGACCGCTTCAACACCGTATTCGTACACAAACCGCTCTCTGCTGAGGACAAAGCAAAATGTATCTATCCGGTTATCGTGATGAGCGACCTCTACGACGATACCTATGTATATGGTAGCACCGCCAACGGTAGCTCCGCAGGTAACCCGCCCGCAATCGGCAATGGTAAGGTCAGCGCAAGTGCTGCTCCTGCATTGATCAAGTTCAACTGGAACTACGATGGTTGCTTCACGACTATCTCTAAGGGACAGGTAAAGTGCGGCGATATGTACATCCTGCGTATGGCTGAGATCTATCTGATTGCTGCCGAGGCTTGGCAGAAACTGGGCAAGGGCGACAAGGCTGCCGAATACCTCAACGTGTTGCGTAAGCGTGCCGTTCGCGAGGGTGCCAAGGAGGCTGACTGGAAGCTGGCTACCGCTACTGAGGACGATGTGCTCGACGAGTACGCTCGTGAGATGTGCGGTGAGTTCACCCGTTGGGCTTTGCTGAAACGTCACAACAACATTGCCGAGCGTCTGAATAAGTACAACAAGCGTTCTGCTCGCCTCTTCAAGGACTACTGCTACAACCGTCCTATCTCACAGGAGTTCCTCAACGTCATCCTGAATGCTGAGGAGTACGGTGACAACGGCTACGGTGCAACCGGTAAGTCCGGACTCGAAGGTTTGGACTGATAAACCTCGATGAGAAGAAACCCACTCAAAGATAATTATTCGGGTTTAAATATATATAAAGGATTCCATCCGCTTGTGAAAGTCGATGGAATCCGATTATAGCAAACTCCGCGGCGGCTAATGCTGTCAAGGGCAAAAACAAATGATAGAATGAAATACTTATTAGCGATCATAACAATGGCTTGTCTCTCACTGGGAGGCGCACAGGCACAGAGCAAGACGGCCTTCAACGGCATCCTGCTGAACCTCACTGGTTCGCCCATCAAGAGCGCGCACGTCTATGTGAAGACCAAGCACGACTATGCACTGACCAATAAGAAAGGAGAGTTTGGACTGGTGAACGTCAATCCCGGCGACACCTTGAAGATAGAGTTGAAAAAGAAACTCTACACGGTGCCTGTGGACGGCAAACGTAGCATCATCATCCGTTTGGGTGACGAGCAGGACATCCAGGCTACCGAAGACCAAGGTCTCATCGACCAGGGATTCTCGTTTGTACCCCGTAGAGAGCGCACTACGCCCGGTAACTTCATCAGTGGCGACGACCTCCGTCGCAGTGGCTATCACGATGTGCTCTCGGCCTTGCAGGGACGTGTCCCTGGGCTGAACATCACCGGTAGCGACCAACGTGGTGCCGACAAGGACATCAACATCCGTGGCACACGCTCCATTAAGGGCGGTTCCACCCCGCTCTTCATCATCGACTCGGTGAAGGTCCCCTCCTTCGAGGGCCTCAGTCTCAACGATGTCGACTACGTGGAGGTGATGAAAGAAGCCTCCGCCTATGGTTCCGAAGGTGGTAACGGAGCCATCATCGTGCACACCTATACCGGTAAATAAAGAACCAGTCCCGTCAGTTCTTCCCGTAGCTCCGGGGCTCGCATAGATTTGTTAACACGTTAGAGGTCTGCGGCGCTTCGGTGTCCGCAGACCTCTATATTTAATAAGGTGGTGATTGACCGCATTGCTTATTATGTGTTACATGCATATATTGTATGGTAAACTCCGTATATGATTATGCAAAAATCCCGGCTCGCTCATGCTTTGGCAACTGTCAAACAGGTGTTCGGCAATTGCCATCCACGTGTACGGCAATTGCCATCCACGTGTACGGCAATTGCCATCCACGTGTACGGCAATTGTCAAACACGTGTACGGCAATTGCCGTACGACCTCCGAGCGGGGATTCTCGCATCATAACACTTGTACTCTGCAACGTTTTTGTGTAGGCCTCGTCAACTTGTGGAATACGGATAAAGCGGGCGTAAATCCCTGTGAATCGGACATCTTACGCAAATAAATCGTCCATGGTAAGTGCCTTCCACACAATGCCGGCATATTGGTTGCGCTGCAGTCCGTACGTCGTCAGCATCAATTGTAGGCAACTCTTGCGGGTTTTCGTCTCTTCCTCGAAAAGCCATTGCCTCGACTGCAATGTCTCGGCGTACGCCTTGTCGATGACATACGGACGGGTGGAGAACTTTATTTCCACCAGGTTGACGATGTTGTCTGCACGGTCGAGCACCAAGTCTATCTGCGCTTTGCGTTCTTTGGATTTGCTGGCCCAGGCGCTAGCGGATACAGCAATGCCGCTGATGCCCAACGCTTGTTTGATCTGCTCCACATGGGACAGACAGACTTGCTCAAACGCGTAACCGGCCCAGGTGTTGAGCAGGGGGGTACCCAGATTGTGCTCCCAAAACTGCGGGTCGTTATGTGTGTTATTTCTCAGGAAGTGGAAATAGAAGAGCGTATATGCGTCAATCAACTGGTACATCTCATCGCGTTTCTTTTGGCCGAAAGCTAAGTATCGACGCAGGAAATCGCTCTGTTCCAACTCCTCCAACACCCGTGTCGTGCTGCCGGCATTGGGCAGCCCCGTGTATTCTATCAACTCATTGCGCATGAGACCTCTTTTCCGCTCAGCCATCGCTCCTACAACGAGCAGGTGATTGTCGGCATTGCGGAACATGGACCGATAGAGGTTTTCATACTCCCGGTGCAGTTGTCCGTCTTCAGAGAACAGCAAGGCGTCGATGTTCTGGGCCAAACTCTTTCCCGCATCCAGCATGCTCAGGTAATAGGGCACGCCACCAAACACCATGTAGCTAATCAACTGGTCGTAGCGGTTCATCGTGAGGTGTTCGCTCTGGTAGTACGCTTCACATTCGTTGAGCGTGAAGGGGTGCAAATGTATGCGGAGGCTCACACGTCCATACAGTCCTCCGTGATTCTGAAACAGTTTGTTGATGATCCACGATGTGGCGGAACTGCAGCAGACTAGCAATACGTCGCGTCGGGCGGAAGCCCAGCTGTTCCAGAACCATTCCAAGGCAGTGAGGAATGAACCGTCGGCACCGTTCATCCACGAAAGCTCATCTAAGAAGATTACTTTTTTCTGGCCATCAGTCTTGCTGGATAGTATGCGGATGAGCGACGCGAAGGCTTCCTGCCAACTCTTTGGTTGCGACAATGGTTTCGTGGAATATTGGCACAAGGCGTAGTAGAAGTATTGCAGCTGGACAGCCTTGCTCTCGTTGTTGACGCCAGTGGCGTAAAAGGACATACGTTCCTTGAACAGCTCCCGCACCAGATAGGTCTTCCCTACACGTCGACGTCCGTACACAACTACAAACTTCGCCTCGCCCGCTTCGTAGGCTCTCAGTAACTCAGCCTGTTCTTTTGTTCTTCCGATAATCTTTTCCATCGTGTGAATAGGTCTTCATTTGGCTGCAAATATATGAAAAATACCACTTGCAGCCAAATGAGTATATATAAAGTTGGCTGCAAGTGTATGCTTTTACCCACTTGCAGCCAACTCGTTCACCGAGTGGCGGCCTGCGGATACAATTATTACATCATTTGAAACATATCTCTATTGCCCGTATTCGGCAAATGCTGTTATTTTGCAAGCACGTTTCGAGGTAACGGAACAAGATAAACCCTAAAACCAGAATATAAGAATGGAAAAGACATGGAGATGGTTTGGCAAGAAAGATAAGATAACGCTTGCCATGCTGCGCCAGATAGGCGTGGAAGGCATCGTCACGGCACTGCACGATGTGCCCAACGGTGAGGTATGGACCCTGGAGGCTATCAACGACATGAAGGCATACATCGAGGCGGCCGGTCTGCGCTGGTCGGTGGTGGAAAGCCTGCCGGTGTGCGAAGCCATCAAGTATGGCGGTGCGGACCGCGAACGGCTGATAGCAAACTATATCGAGAGCCTGGCCAATCTCGGCAAGGCAGGCATAAAGACGGTATGCTACAACTTCATGCCTGTCATCGACTGGATTCGCACCGACCTCTTTCACCCTTGGCCGGACGGAACCTCATCGCTCTATTTCAATAAGATACGCTTCGCCTATTTTGATTTGAAGATACTGAAGCGGGCAAATGCAGAACAGGACTACACGGCGGAAGAGCTGCGCAAGGTGGACGAACTGGCCGCCCACATCACCGAGGCCGAGGAGTTGGAACTGATAGACACCATCATCGTGAAGACACAAGGCTTCGTCAACGGAAACATCCGCGAGGGGGAGAAAGCCCCGGTGACACTGTTCCGCAAACTGCTTGCCCTCTACGAGGGAATTGACCGCGACGCGTTGCGCGAGAACATGCGCTACTTCTTGGCAGCCGTGATGCCGGTGTGCGAGCAGTATGGTGTGAACATGTGCGTGCATCCCGACGACCCTCCCTTCCAGATGCTCGGCCTGCCGCGCATCGTGACTAACGAGGAGGACATCGCGTGGTTCCTTCATGCCGTGGACAATCCGCACAACGGACTCACCTTCTGTGCCGGTTCGCTCAGTGCCGGCGAGCACAACGACACGCGCGACCTGGCCCGTAAGTTTGCAAGCCGCACGCACTTCGTTCACCTGCGCAGCACCGAGGCACTGCCCGGCGGCGACTTCATAGAGAGCTCGCACCTGACGGGTAGGGGACACTTGATAGACCTCATCCGCATCTTCGAGGCCGAGAACCCCAACCTGCCGATGCGTGTGGACCATGGCCGCACGATGCTCGGCGACGAGACGATGGGCTACAACCCCGGCTATTCGTTCCACGGCCGCATGCTTGCCTTGGCCCAGGTGGAAGGCATGATGGCGGTGGTGAAGGACGAACTCGCCCGCCGTTGATTCCTAAAATTGTTCCCGTAACAGCTGTCGCGAAACGTCTGTTTCCCCGATGCGGCCGTTACGGGAACAATTGCTATCGGACACTCTCCATCCAATTGTCCGGTGTCACGATGGCGGTCTCTTTCACGTCGTAGGTTGAGAGGAATGTGCTGGGGAACTTCGTGTTGGCCCGCTTGGCGTTCCACTTCATCTCGAAGAGCGAGAACTGTCCGTCGCACTCTTCGATGTAGTCGATCTCTTGTTGTTGGTTAGTGCGCCAGAAGTAGCTGTTGGCGTACCGTCCGTTGTAGTGATTGGCTTTGATGCGTTCGCTGATGATGAAGTTCTCCCACAAGGCTCCAGCGTCTTGCCGGAGGGCGAGGGGAGCGAAGTTCTGCAGGATGGCATTGCGAATGCCGTTGTCGTAGAAGTAAATCTTCTTGGCCCGCTTAAGCTCCGTGCGCAGATTGCGGCTGAATCCGTTCAACTTGAAGATGATGTAGCACTTCTCCATCAAGTCGATGTATTTCTCCACTGTCTTGTTGTCCGTCCCCACAGTTTGTGCCAGCTCGTTGTATGACACCTCGCTGGTGACCTGCAAGGCCAGTGCTGTCAGCAGTTTGTTTAGCAAGGCAGGACGGCGGATACCTTCCAGATTTAGCAAGTCTTTGTAGAGATAGCTGCTGGCGAGGTTGTTCAGTAGCTCCTTCGAATCTTCCTTGTGACTCAAAACGTCCGGGTATGAACCGAAGACGAGACGGCTCTCGAGGCTCTGCTTCACGCTGAGCAGCCCTTGCGACGCTAACAGTTCTCCCGTTGACAGGGGATAGAGATGGTATTCGAACTTTCGTCCGGTCAACGGCTCGTTGAGGTTGTTTTGCAACTCGAACGAGGACGAACCGGTAACCAACAGTTGCACGTCTGGAAAATTGTCCGTGATGCGTTTCAGTGTCATGCCGACGTTCTCCACCCTTTGCGCTTCGTCGATCACCACAATCCGGTTACCTCCGATGAGCAGATTCAGTTCCTGGGTGTTGGCTTGTGTCAGCATCTCCTTCACCTCCGGCTCGTCGCAGTTTAACTGTAAGGTCGGCTCGCTGTGGCTCTCAAGTATCATTTTGAAGAGTGTGCTTTTGCCTACTTGTCTGGCCCCGGTCACGATGATGGCCTTTCCCGTGAACATCCGTTTCTCTATAGTGTCCTGCAATAGTCTTCTTATCATACCGTTCGATTTACTGCTTAATTGATGTCTCTTATGTGATTCATTCCGTCGGCAAAGATAGTGAAAGAATGTTCCTAATCCCAAAATAAAGGTAGTTTTTGGGGATTATAATCCCAAAATAAGGGTAGTATTTTAGGATTAGGGGCCGTTGGGTAAGATGTTTGGGTTAATAACCTGCCGTTTGCGCAACACCCGGATTTGTGCAACGTAAGGAAAAGTAATGTCTATCTAAAAGAAAAGCCCGGCAAAGCCGGGCTTATAGAAATCGTTATTTCAGAATCTTGATGACTGGGGCTATATCGTTCAGCCGTTCGGTGGGGAACGTCACGGTAAGGCCGTCGGCGGTGCGGTTGAATGGAATCTTTCCATAACCCAGCAGCTCTACCCGCTTAATCTTTTTGGGGAAGTGCTTGCTGTTCAATGCCAGAGCCTTTATGGTCGCTTCCTGTCCTTCGGGCCAAGCCAACAGAGTCACGTAGAGAGCCTTGTCGGTCTGTGTGAACCGCTTCTCGCTGGCGGTAGCCCGCATGTAAGCGCCCTCGTTGAAGCCTTGGGCGTTAATCTTGATGTCCGACTCGGCTATAGGACCTTCGCCGAATATCTCCCAGGGACGGGTGTCGTATATGGCCTCCTTGTTGATGGCCATCCAGTCACCAAACTCATTGAGGATCTTTTCCTCCTTCTCGTCGAAGGTGCCGTCGGCACGCAAGGGCACACTCAGCAACAGATTGCCGTTCTTGCTGACGATGTCCACGAGCAACTTCACTACAGCCGCTGCCGACTTGTACCCATTGTTGTTGTAGATGTCGGTGTTGTAGTGCCATCCGCCGATGCACGAGCATGACTGCCAGGGAATGTCTTGTATCTGGTTGGGCGACCCTTTTTCCACGTCCCACACCAGGGCTTTGCGTTGGTTCTCGTCGAGAATCTTGCAGAGCATCACGCCTTCGTTCTTGCCCTTGTGGGTAGCCATGCTATGGTTGTAGAAGTGTGCGGCTATCTTCAGTCCGGCATCGCTGATGGGGAAGAAGGGAGCCGCCGTCACATCGAAGTAGATGACGTCAGGGTTGTAGCGGTTGATGGCATCCAACGTGCGGTTGTAGAAGTTGGTGCAATATTCCTGTGTGGGTATGGTCACGCCATTGCCCCAGGCCCATTGGCGGTGTATCATTCCATCGGCCCAGCTGCCTTGGCTCATCGGGTGGTTCTGGGCATATAACTCTTGCGGGTCGTAGCCTTCCCACCATTTTCCTTTACCGTCTTCCTTGGTGAGCGTTCCGTCGTACTGCACACCCACCTTGTCGCCACTGCGGTCATAGCGCTGCGATGGCTCGTACCACGTCCAGGCATGGTCGGCATGGAAACTGATGCCAAACGGCAAACCGTTCTTCTTCGCCGCCGCTGCCCACTCGGCCAGGATGTCGCGCTTGGGACCGATGTTCACGGAGTTCCAGCGCTGATACTTGCTGTCCCAAAGGTCGAAGTTGTCGTGATGATTGCCTAAGGCGAAGAAGTATTGTGCACCTATCTTCTTATAAAAGGACACCAGTTTGTCCGGGTCCCAGTTCTCGGCCTTGAAGAGGGGCAGGATGTCCTTGAACCCGAACTCCGACTGATGACCGTAATGCTCGCGATGATACTTCCAGGCCTTGCTGCCTTCCAGGTACATCTCACGCGCCATCCAGTCGCCGGAACCTTCCACGCACTGTGGACCCCAGTGGGCCCAAATGCCGAACTTAGCGTTTCTGAACCACTCGGGTACCTGGTAGTTGCTCTCCAGCGATTCCCATGTAGGCTCGAATTTTCCCTTCATCATCGGTTCGTCCTTCTCGGACACAGGCACCTGGTAGTCCTGTGCCTGCAGGATGCCGGACGAGGCGAATAAAAAAGCAAATGCAAGTAGTAGTCTCATGATGTTTATTCTTTAATAGTTGAACAATCAATTATCCTTGATGCAAAGGTATGTATTATCAGTGACTAGCCATTGGATTATTTAGGCTGAAAATAGCACAAAAATGATATGCGATGATGTGGGTATACGAAGTATGAGTATTTTCGCATCGACAATAAATCTCATTGGATATGACAATACCTATAGAATCCTTGAACTTTCAGATGCTGAACGTGGGGCACGCTCAGCATGACGGCGATTGGAACTGGAAGAATGTTCTGTCTCCCTTCGCGCGCATTTACCTTGTGACGGAGGGCAGCGCTAAACTTTATTTGCCGGACCGGACCGTGGAGCTGCGGCCGGGGCAGATGTACATGATACCTGCCCATACGCAGCACAGCTGCGAGTGCGCCGGGAAGTTCTCCCACTTCTATCTGCACTTCTATGAAGGGTTCAAGAAGGAGACCGACATCTTCGACTTCTACGACTTCCCCGTGAGCGTGGAGGCGGAGCCTTTGGACTACGCCTTGTTCGAGAACATGTGTAGCCACCATCCGGAGACGAAATTGCCGGCCAGTGACCCTCAGTTATACGATTATATGGGCAAGTTCATCGATTATGTGCATCGCTACAACGAGCTGTCCCTGGACAAGAAGATGGAGTTGAGAGGGAGCATCCTGCTGCTTTTCTCCCACTTCGTGATGAGGTCTACGCCCCGAATATGGACGAGGGACAACCGCCTTGTGGAGGTGCTCAACTATATACATAATAATATATGTGAGACCATCAATATAGACGCGCTGGCGTCCATCGCCTGTGTGACGAAGTCGCACTTCATCCGCCTCTTCGTGAAAACCATCGGTATTCCTCCTCTACATTATATAAATAGGAAGAAGATAGATAGGGCAGAGCTGCTGCTGGTGACCGAGGATCTGACGATAAAGGAAATCGCCTACGACTTGGGCTATAGCGACCATTCGTATTTCATACGGCTTTTCAAGAAGATGACGGGCGTCACCCCGATGGCCTATCGGAGAAATATGAGGTAACTGACGCTGGAAAGCCCGATAGCATAAAATTGTCCTATCCTCCGGCAACATTGTGCGATGGCATCTTTCTGCTAATGGCTATCTTCGTTGCAATTTATAGGCAGAGTAACTGCGGAAAATAGAGTGACTATGGATGGATATAAACAAAAGAAGTTTTCGTGCCCAATCAAACGATATGTGCAGAGACTGGATTTGAAGTCGAACGAAGAGGCTATCCGCGAATACCGGAAGCTGCATTCCGAGGCATATAGTTGGAAGGAGATAAGAGACGGCATCCGTGCCGTTGGCATATTGGAAATGGAGATATACATAGCCGACAACAAGTTGGTTATGGTGGTTGACGCCCCCGAGGATTTTGACTGGAAGTCGTCGATGGCAAAACTGTCTACCTTGCCCCGGCAGACTGAGTGGGAAAGGCTCGTAGGCCAGTTTCAACAGTGTGGTGAGGATGCCACGAGCGATGAGAAGTGGCAAATGATGGAGCGTATGTTCCGGCTGTATTAAAGAACTTCATGCTACAATCGTGTATGTCGTTTAATGCCCATTTTCGTAACGGCTGTTTCGGAAACGGCCGTTACGAAAATAGTCGCTAGGGAGTCTGCTCTATCTAGTATTGCCTGTTGTGGTGATGGCAGGATGTTTTGATGAGGCCATTCGTGCAAATAAATGTAGTCATAGGCGTGATGTTCGTGCGAAAAAATGTATCTTTGTGGCAAATATTCGTGCGAAAAAATGTAATCATGGAGAGAAACGTCATCAATCAACTCATTGCATGGAAGCAGAAGAGGAACCGCAAGCCACTCATACTCAACGGGGCAAGGCAGGTGGGCAAGACCTATATTCTGCAGGAGTTCGGTAGAAGATGCTACCAGAAGGTAGCCTACGTCAACTGCGACAAGAATGAAATGGTAGAAAAGGTATTCGCGCAAGACTATAACATAAAGCGGATACTGCTCTCGTTGTCCGCCTTGTTGCACGTAAACATTGAGCCGGAGAATACCTTGATAGTCTTTGATGAGGTCCAAGAGAGCCCCGTTGTGCTCAACTCGCTGAAGTACTTCTGTGAGGACGCCCCCGAGTATCATGTGGCGGTGGCGGGCTCACTGTTGGGTATCTCTCTGCATAGCAACACCTCTTTCCCCGTTGGCAAAGTGGACATGATAAAGATGTACCCGATGACCTTCGACGAGTTCTTGATGGCTGTTGGCGAAGAGCCGTTGGTGAAGGTGTTGCAGACGAAGGACTTCTCTCTGATAGACTCGTTGTCGGTGAAGCTGACCGACTACTTGCGTCAGTATTACTATGTGGGCGGAATGCCGGCGGTCGTCATGGAGTTTGTCGCTAGTAAGAACCTGGAGGAGGTGAGAAATTTGCAGAAGCAGATTCTCTTTGATTACCAGCGGGACTTCTCCAAACATGCTCCTTCACAGGAAGTACCTCGCATCAACATGGTGTGGAGCTCCATACCTTCGCAGTTGGCCAAGGAGAACAAGAAGTTTGTCTTTGGTGCCTTGAAGAAAGGTGCTAGGGCTTCGGAGTTCGAGATTGCCATCCAGTGGCTTATCGACGCAGGCTTGGTGTACCAAGTCAACCGTGTGTCGGCGCCTGGGATGCCTTTGAAGTTCTACGCCGAGTTGTCTGTCTTCAAACTCTTCATCCTGGACATCGGGTTGATGGGTGCCATGGTGGATGTTCCGGCAGAGAGCATCTTGGTGGCTGACACTCTGATGAAAGAATACAAAGGCGCATTCACCGAGCTGTTTGTGGTGACACAACTCATTCCGCTACAATACCCAATGTACTACTTCAGCAGTAACGATTCCAGAGTGGAGATAGATTTGATTGTGCAGCACGGGACGCTCATCACTCCCATAGAAGTGAAGGCAGAGGAGAATGTGCATGCCAAGTCATTCCGTACATTCATGAGTAAACATCCCGACCTCAAAGGCCTGCGACTATCCATGAAGCCCTATCAAGACCAAGGGTGGATGGAGAACCGACCGCTCTATGGGGCAGGGGCGTGGCTGTAGGTGGATGGGATACCTATCCTGACGGCTGCTTCGGATATAATCGCTAGCGAATCCGCTATATCCGAAGACTTCCGGTAGGGTGATGACAGATAGCTACAGCTCTCCAATAAACGAGCCATGACTCAATGGTACTTGAGCCTTGGATCATCGGCACTTGACCTATGGCTCGTTGCCCATTGAGCCTTGGCTCATTTTTTTAGACTCGTGGAACTTGTGTACCTATATGTAATAAGGTATAAAGCAAGAAGGAGAAGACATGCTCCTCGGTAGTGTTACTGAGGGGGCATGTCTTCTCCTTCGTCTATTCTTAGAACGCTAGTCGTTTATTGGTTCGCCCAGTGCAGCATGTTGAGCAACAGTTGCTGGCCGACGGCGTTGGAACTGTTCTTGCCCTTTGTGTTGAAGGTGTTCATCGATTCGTTGATGCCGTCCAGGTCCACGGGGGAGGTGAATCCTTTGGTGTCGTGGATGCAGGCGGGGATGTCGAGCGTGGTGATGATGACCTTACCACTGCCGGCGGGAATTACTTGCAGGGCTGAGTAGACCTCCTTCTTGTGGTCAGACACACAGCCTACGATAGTCTCACCGTTGAAGCAACGCAGGCCGATGCGGCGACGGTTGTAGGTGGCGAAGCACTGATACTCCCAGTTGAACACAACGTCCGACGGCAGGTCCTGGAACAACGGGTGCTTGCGGTTGAAGAAGTTTCCGCCGTACCACGACTTGCCGAGTACTTTTGCTCCACGATAGTCGAGCACTTCCTTGTCGGCCAACAGGTCGGCCCAACGTTCGGGGTTGTCCACCACGATGAGCGTGTGGCCTTTGTAGACCCACTCCAGTATGTCGCTGATGCCGCTGCCGAACTGGGTAGGCTCGTAAGCACCCACCAACAGATAGTCGCCTTGCGGTGTACCTCCATGGTAGGCGGGCAGTTGCAGGCCGGCTCCGTTGAGGAAGCGGTTCAGTGTGCCGGTGGTGTCCGCCACCATACCGTTGGTGCTGATGCCCTCGGTACTCAGTTGTACGGCGAAGAGTTTGTCTTCACCTTTGGCAGCCTCGGCGCTGCCTTTCAACAATGAAGCCTCGATGCGGGTGTATCCTTTGCTCTTTGGTGCGAAAGCCCAGCGGGTTTGCAGACACTGACCATAGTCGTTGCCGCCTTTCACGCTGACACGCTCTTTGTGCGTGGCCACCGTCTGTCCCTGCTCGTCAATGGCTTTCAATTGCAAGGTGTAGCTGCCTTTCAGGTTCTTCTCGTTCACGATGTAGGTGTCCACGTAGGTCGTGTCGCCCACCTGCATCACCTTGCGGTTCATCTTCACGGCCAGGTAGAGCGGTTGGTTATAGTAAGCCAGCACCTCGGGGTCGCCCTTCGTGTTGCGGAAGTTGTCCACCATGCCCGAGTGGTTCTCCAGTTTCATGCTCTCCCATCCGTTGATGGCGTAAGCGTCCACGGTGTTGCTGATGCGCACATTCTCTATCATGCGTCCTTGGTAGTAGAAGGCTACATTGCCCATGGCACGCGTCAGATGGTCCACGGTGGGGAATGCCTCGCTGAAGCCGTTCTCCCGGAGGAAGCGGTCGTACACGTCGTACCACTTCAGGTAGTCATCGGCCTCCCAGTTGTTGGGCTTGCCGGACTTCAGCAACTCCTCGCGGATGAGTTGCAGACGGGGTGGGGTGCCGATGGCACCGTCCTCGCCCCAGTAGATGATTTCGTCCTTGTGGTTGGAGTAGCGCGGATAGTTGTCCTTGCCCAGGTAGAGGTTGTCGTGGTAGCAACCGGGGCCTCCCGCATGATGACGGTCGTACCAGCCATAGTCGTAGAAGGTGGTGTCGTTGGGCATCAGGTGGAGTTTGAAGTGGGCGTTATGCTCGTTGAGCGGGTTGTTGCCGTTGCACGAGTTGTAGGTGAGGATGCGTGTGGGGTCCAACTGATGGGCCATGCGCATCTGTCGGTAGTCCTCAGCCTGCGGGTCTGCGCCGCGCTCGTTGTGCATATTGTAGATGACCAGCGACGGGTGGTTGCGGTCGCGCTTCACCATGCGGGCCAGCTTCTCGTTGCGGTAACCGAAGTAGAAGCGGCTCTGCTTGTCGTTGTCGTTGAAGTGCTGTATGGGGTACTGGTTGCCGCCCGGCTCTTCGAAGTAGAGCAGTCCCAACTCGTCGGCATAGTCGAGCACGTTGGGTTGACCGATGGTGCGGTGGAAGTTGAGCATGTTCAGCCCCAGAGACTTGGCGGCGAGTATCTGTTTCTTGGCCAGCGAGTCGGACGGCGTGATGCCGTTGTAGGGCCAGAAGCTCCACGAGATGGCTGTGCGTAGCACCATTCGTTTGCCGTTGAGGAAGAACTGACGGTCGCCCTGGATGTCCTTCACCTCGAACCAACGGAAGCCGAAACGTTCCGTCAGCTGGTCGTCGCCTAGGGTGAGTTGTAGGTCATAGAGGTTCGGGCTGTCTACGCTCCACAGTTTGGCCTTGGGCACGGAGATGGAGAGGCCGCGCACGTTCTCGCCTTGCCGTAGGTCGTTCCATTTCATGCTCTTCTGATAGACCACATCGCCGGTGGCGTGGTCGCGTATCTCGATGCGGAGGTCCTTGGCGGTCTGTGTGGCTCCCGTCTCATTGGCGGCGGTAATTTGCAGCTCCACCGTGCGAAGCTTGGGGGTGTTCTTGATGAACACGTTCTGTAGGTAGAGCTTGTCGGTAGCCTGCAGGTTCACCTTGCCCGTGATGCCGCCGAAGCCGTGTGACGGATTGGTGCGGTAGTCTCCCCACGTGTAGACTTGTGAGTCCTTCCAGTTGAAGTTGCCGTTGGGGTCGGTGATGCGGAAGGCGATGTCGTTCGTCTTCCCCGGTTCGACGAAGGGTGTGATGTCGATGGAGAACGGCGTACTGTTGACCAGGTCGTAACCAGCGAGGCGGTGGTTCACGAAAATCTCCGCACGGAACCGCACGGCTCCCACGTTCATAACGATGCGTCGTCCTTCCCATTCTGCTGGCACCTCCACTTTCGTCTCGAACCAGGAAACGCCAGTGTAGTTGCCTGTCACACCGAAGGTCTGTCCGTTCCATCCCCAGAGGTGCTCCTCCACGGTAGCGGGCAGGTTCACTCCGGTCTTGTCCGGAGAGTCCAGCAATTGCCATCCGCCAGTGGGCAGGTTGACCGGAAGTTTCGAAAGGTCCACCGGAGGCAGATAGAGTTCATCGTTTTGCCATTGGGCCTTGCGGTCCAGCGTGATGTTCCAGTCGCGGGAGGAGAGGTCCACCGTCTCCCGTTCTTGGCCGAAGGCTTGCGCAGTGCAGATGGCGGCACAGGCAAGCAGCGTAAAAGCATTCCATTTCATGGTTTCTCGGTAATAAGGTTTGTATTGTTATTAGAGTTAATAGTCCATTATGTGTGTGCCCGATGCAGTCGTCGGGTCACCGAGGCAAAAGTAGGTAATTCCTGTCACATAGATTCTGTAAAGAGCCGACAAAATGATGAATGGTTTTCATTTCATACAATAAACCACCCATTTCATACAACATCCTCATTTCTGTTTGGAATCGACTTCTGCCGCAGGTTATCTTTGCAGTAAACAATTAA
>CAYZVH010000004.1:0-43197 GCA_964481755.1 uncultured Bacteroides sp.
CCGGACTGCCCGGCGGCTTCCGCTCCTGTCCTTCGACGGCGGCAAAGGTATGTGGGGAACTAGGCTCCGGCAGAAGAAAATTTTGGGAGAAAGGACGTTTTTGCCTAACGCGCCTAAAATCTTGCATAAAACTTTTCTTTGGGGACGGTGGAATTTTGCATAAAACGGCTCCTCCGAGCGAGGAATTTTGCATAAATAAAGCGCAATGCTCTAAGCCGGATAGGACTTGGAACATTGCGCTTCTATTATGAGCAGAAAGCCCGTATTTATTGGGCACTTGTGGTCTTATACCAGTCGGTGTAGTCCGTACCGTTGGACTTCACCCAATCCTCGTAGTGGGGATAGAGCGTACTGATGGGGGTACACTCGTTGTTGGAATCCAACAGGGCCTTCAGGTCGGTGACGGTGGCGCCGGACAGCTTGATGGCAAACGGATACCACGGACCATAGAGGTAGTTGTTGATGTTGTTGGCACGGACGTAGAAGCAACCCTTGCCGTTGCTCTCCACCGTGGCAGGCAACGAAGCGTCGGCGGTTCCGGGCTTAGACCAGAGGGTCTTCACCATGTCGTTGGTAGGAGCCTCCAACGGGATGTGTACCTCATACGGCTTATTGGTGCCCTGCATCACGTTGATGTAGGGATAAACCGAAGACTCGGAAGCCAAGTCGGGCTGACTGTCATCCTTATAATATATGGTAATGCAGTACTCCGCACAGTGGCCGGTAGAGTTGTCCTTGCGGGTCTTGACGTTGTCGTCCAACCGCACTACGTCATACTGTCCCGCGCCGTAGTTGTTGTAGGCGAAGTCGCCGTGTTGCTTGTAGATGTCCGTTTTGTGCCAAGCCTTCACAGGGGTGAACTCCTCGAAAGAGCTGCTGCCGGGGTTCTTCACGGTGTAGGCGATGTGGTCGATGGCCGACTCGTTGGTCAGACTGAGGATGCAAGCCACTCCGTCGTCATACTCGGCATAGTTTTGGAACACCTTCAGGTAGAACGACTCGCGACTCATCTTGTTCGACTTCTTCACCTGAATATCCGTGGTCTCGCCATAGACGTTGGTGGTGATGGTGGTCTCCACCGGCATGGCCTTCTCGTGGCAGACATCCACAATCACGTCGTTCATATCGTAGTCGCCTTCGTAGGGCCAAATATCCTCGAATGCCCAGATGCCCACCTGCGTCTTGGTGACAATCTCGCTCTGCGTCACGTCGGTAATCTCGGAGATGGACTCGATAGGATTGGCCTTGAGGGCAATCACCACGTCGCTGAAGTTCTCGTCGGTATCGTAGTCCTCGAAGGAGATCATCACGTAGTCGTTGTACTTATAGAGGGCGGTACGAGGAGTGTTGTACTTTGTGCCGTCCGGCTTCAAGCTCAATCCGGAGTTGGTTGCCGAGCGGGACTTCTTGGCACCGGAGAAGTTGCTGGTGGTAGCGTGGCTCCACGTGTTGGTAGAGAGCACGAAACCGATACGTGTGCCCTTGGGGAAGACGGTGGTGGCCCCGGTGGTGTCGCCGGCGGCCAGATTGGGATAGTACTTCAACTGTACGCAAGTACCGCGCTCCACGCCTTTACACTGGGCAGCCGCCGTGGGGTTGTTGCTCCAGGTACCATCCTGCGTATTCGGGAATATCACGATAGGATTGGCATCCGACAAGGAGGAGGGAGCATCGCCATCGGTGTAGTAGTAATAACCGAGTGAACAGTTCCAGCAGGTGTTGGTACCGAGGAAGGTCACTGCCATCTCGGCATCGTCGTTGATGAGCATATCCTTACTGCTTCGATACTCCTCGGGGCAAGAACTATTGGAACTAATCACTGCCGTATGTGCCTTATAGAGCTCTGCCGCGGTAGACTCGTCGATGCTCAGGTCGTAACCTTCGCCACTGTAGGTGTAAGCGTAACCTGGATGATAGGTCTCTGTAGTCGATGAAGAGGTGACGGCTACCTTACGATAGTAGTAAGAGTTACTTTTGGGCCGGCTACTGCTTTGTCTATTACCATTTTTATCATAAAAAGTTGAGACATAGACTGTCTCGTTAGTCTCAGGGTCGGTATAGTAATACCACCAACCGAATGAAGAGCTCAAAGGATACGAGCTATAGCTTACTAGTTGAGTTTCGTATTTCGAAGTCGATTCACCTGGTTCAGTGAATCCGGTGACGATGCCCGTGGACTCGTCCCACTCACCCAGCAGTTGGTGCCATTCGCCACTCTCCACAACGGTACATTCGTACTCGGTGCTGGTGCTTCCGGCACGGGTGGCCAACCGAGCCAGCAACTTGGTGCCGTTGCTCTCCTGGTCGGTCGCATTGATGATGCCGCCCTCGCACGTGGTCTTTATCAAGGTCTTGGCGAAGAAGGCCGGGGTGTAGATGTAGACATCCTTCAAGTAAGAAGGTACCGTCAGCTGAGTAGTGTACTTTCCGTCCGTGCCAGTGTAGGCGCCAAACAGGGGAAGCACATCCGGCTTCTTCACATAACAGCCGTTCACCTCTTCCACCGGCATGGTATCGTACACCTCGAAGTAGACCGATGTGGAGACAGGGAGGTTTTGATAAGTCAGGTTCAATGTGACGGTGGCATCCGTCGTAAAAGTAAACTCGCAGTGCGGACGCTCCCACTCGGCGTCATAGTAGTCCTTATCGGCGTTACACGAAACCAATCCGCTAACCGCCAACACCGACAATCCTTTGCAACAAAGGCGCACCCATTCCGTCTTTTTCATAACCATTGGTTTTAGACAATAATTCCTTGCTGGACGGGCTACACCCATCCAATCTGTTGCAAAGGTACAAATTCTTTCTAACAGAAAGAGTTACATTTGACTATTTTATCTCTTTTTCTGTCCCATCGGGCTTCATCACCACACCCAGGTTACGCTTGCCGTCCATCTTCACCACCAAGGGTGTCTCGAAGCGGACGTGGCGCAGGTACTGCGTCTCCTCCACAGCAGGCAGGGAGTCGAGATAGGCCATGTCGTACACACCATCGTCGCGGAAGGGGTTCACCGTGAAGTAGCCTACGCCAAAGGAGGTGAGATTCTGGAAGAAGTGAGTGCCCTGCGAGGGGTCTACACGGTAATTGGTGAGCCCAGCCTCCACGATGACGCGGGCGGCGGAGATGTGAGGCCACTTCACCGGGATGCCCAGCCAAGTGTCGCTGCTGCCCCAACGGCCCGGACCGATGAGGATGTAGTTCTTGTCCTGGTCGAGGAACTGGCGGTTCCACTTCTCGATGTCGTAGGCGATGAGCTGGTTGTTCGACGGTGTGTAGTTGTCGGTCTTCACGTAGACGATGTCCTGTATGTCGGAGATGATGCCATGGCCCAACGAGTTGTTGGAGCGGAGGATGGTGTCCTCGTCGCGGATGAGCGAGAGGTCCTCGTCGAGCATCTCCTTGCTGTCCACGATGGGACGAATCTGCAGCAGGTAGAAGGTTCCCGTCTTGTCGGGGTTGAGCTTCACGGCAAACTCTATCTCCACAGCCCGACGCATCTCCTCCTGTCCGTACTTCTGCGCATAGCGGAGCAAAGCGGCCAAGGGGAACACATCGTGTTGCAGGATGTTGGCGAAGGTGATGACCTTGCGGCCGCCCGGATAGAGACCGTCGCGGATGACCATATCGTAGGGGTCGTAGGTGGAGGCGATGAAGTTGAGCGCACCATCCTTCTCAGCCTCTTTCACCGGAAGTTTCACAATGTTGAAACCATCGTCGATGGAGAAGTTCTCGCCCACGTTCTTGGTGTCGAGGGCGTAGAACTGCGTCTGAGTCTCGCGCAAGGCAAGGTCGAGCTCGCTGGTCTGCAGCACCTTCGTGGGGTGATAGGGACAAACCCGCAAGGTGAGTCCGCCGTCGACAATGTATTTGCCGAGTCCGAGGGCAAGGCTCACCACGCCCTCCTCGGCCTGTTCGTCGCCAATGGGGTAGTAGTTGAGCGAGCGAGCCACACCCGATATGGAGGGGTAGTAGCGGTCGCCATACTGGGTGCCGACCACCTCTTGCAGGATGACGGCCATCTTCTCCTGGTCTATCACGTTGCTGGTGGCCTGCATGTAGGCCTTGCTGTCGCGGTAGAACACAGAAGCGTAGACACCCTTGATGGCATCGCTCAGCATGCGGAGCATCTCGTACTTGTCCTCCAGATAGGGAATCATGTAGGTGGAGTAGATGCCGGCAAAGGGCTGGTAATGAGAGTCCTCGAGCAGGCTCGACGAGCGGATGGCGATAGGGGCCTTCACCACGTCGAAGAAGGCGAAGAAGTCGTCCACCAGGCGGTCGGGCAACTTGGCCCGCAGGAACTGCTTGAGGATGACATCGTCGGGGACATCGCTCAGAGCTATCTGATAGAGGTTGTTGGTGTCCATGAACTCGTCGAACAAGTCGGTACAGAGCACCACGGTCTTGGGGATGGCCACATTGGCGTTCTCGAACTGCTCGAACTCAGCATGACGCTTCACGAGATTGTCGATGAAGGCGAGGCCACGGCCCTTACCGCCCAACGAACCCTCGCCGATGCGGGCAAAGTTGGAGTAGCTGTCGAAACGGTCGCGCAAGAACTCGGCCACCACGCCACGGTTCTTCATTTTGCGGTACTTCACGATGGCGTCGAAGATGATCTGACGGTGGGCATCCACGTCCTGCAGGGACTCCCAGGTAATCTGTTTCAGGAACTCCGCCACGGGGAACATGGCACGTGAGTAGAGCCAACGGGAGACGTGGTTGCGGCTGATGTGGTAGAGCATCGACTCGCGCGGCACGGTGAAGATGATGTTCTGCAGCTCCTTCAGGTTGCGCACACGGGCAATCTCCTCCATCGTATTGGGGTCGCGGAATATGAAATCACCGAAACCGAAATCCGCCGAGACGGCTTCGCGCAGGTCGATGTTCATCTTCTTGGAGTTCTTGTCGATGAAGCTGGCCCCGAACTTCTCCGCCTTCTCCTTGTTCGACGACTCCGACGATTCCATGATGAGGGGCACATAGGGGTCGCGCGAGCGGATGGTCTGCAACAAGCGCAAACCGGCATTGGGGTCTTTCTGGCCCTCACGGGGGAAACTGGCGTCGGTGATGACTCCCAGCACGTTGTTGCTGTATTTCTCGTAGAGCATCATGGCCTCCTCGTAGGTGCGGGTGAGCACGATCTTTGGCCGTCCCCTCATGCGGAGCGTGCTTTGGTGGGCATTGAGGGCCTCGGTGGCGAACTCCTTGCTCTGGTTGAGGACGAACTTATAGAGGTTAGGCAGTACGGACGAGTAGAAACGGATGGAGTCCTCCACGAGCAGAATCATCTGCACACCCACCTCCTTCACGTCGTGCTCGAGGTTCATCTTGTCCTCTATCAGCTTGATGATGGAGAGCAGCAGGTCGGTGTTGCCGAGCCAGCAGAAGACGTACTCGAAGATGCTGAGGTCCTCGTTCTCCATGCGTTTGGTGATACCGTGTGAGAAGGGGGTCAGCACCACCAGCGGTATGAGCGGGTGTCGCTCCTTGATGCTGCGGGCAATGTCGAACGCGTCGTTGTTGTCCGTTCCCGGCATACAGATGACCAGGTCGTAGGTCATGACGGAGAGTTTCTGCCAGGCCTCTTCCTTGGTGGAGACCTGTGTGAACCGAGGCGGATAGCGAAGGCTCAGGTTCATATATTCGTTGAAGATCTTCTCGTCGACGCGCCCGTCGTCCTCCAGCATGAAGGCGTCGTAGGGATTGGCCACCAGGAGGACGTTGAAGATGCGCTTCGTCATCAAGTCGACGAACGATGTATCTTTAAAGAAGATTTGGTTCAGTTTGAATTTGCTCAACATAGCATTCAGAGTTACGTTATTTATACGAGACAACAAAATTCGTCATAAATAGCGTAACTTGCAACATTCCGCCCCAATTTTGTTTGCGGAGCGGGGAATACTATGCGATGAAAGGACTTACACAAGGCGCAGAGAGGAGGCTTACTCCTCGTCGTCGACATCCGAGTCGTCCTCGTCATCATCGTCACCGAAACTGAAACCGAAATCGTCGGAGGCGAAAGGTTCGGAGGTGAACTCATCGAGGCTACGACGGTCTTTCTTGGTGGGGCGTCCGGTGCCACGCGCACGGTCTACGAATCCGCTTATCTTGCTCATCTCCAGCAGTTCATATTGGTCCGGCGTGGTGACATTCTCCATAATCTCGGGCACCAGCTTGGCTCCTACCCGCTTCTCTATGGCCTGCAGCACCTTGAAGGAGTAAGTCACAGGAGGCTTGCGCACCTGCACCACCTCGCCCGGCTTCACCATCTTGGAGGGTTTTATCTGCGCTCCGTTCACACTGACACGCCCTTTCTTGCAGGCCTCGGCAGCCAGCGTGCGGGTCTTGAACAGGCGAGCTGCCCACAACCATTTGTCTATACGCGCTTCGCTCATTTCCCGTTGAATTGGTTCATCGTGATTTCCAGCCCTGCCAGGCAGAAGCTCTTGATAATCTCTATAGCACGGTCCACCCGCTCGTCCATCGTCTTCAGGTCCTCCTCGGAGAAGGTTCCCAGCACGAAGTCTATCTGTCCGCCCTTAGGAAAATCGTTGCCGATGCCGAAGCGCAGACGTGCATAGTTCTGCGTGCCTATCGTGGCAGCGATATGCTTCAGTCCGTTGTGACCGGCGTCGCTTCCCTTTCCTTTCAGGCGCAGGGCTCCGAAGGGCAACGACAGATCGTCCACCACCACGAGCACATTCTCCAAAGGCACCTTCTCGTGCTGCATCCAGTAGCGCACGGCGTTGCCGCTGAGATTCATGTAGGTGGAGGGCTTGAGCAGTATCAGTTCCCGTCCCTTGAGCGACAGCGTGGCGGTGAAGCCGTAACGGCCGTCGCTAAAAACAATATTGGATGCCTTGGCGAAGGCATCCAATATTCTAAATCCTATATTATGGCGGGTGCCCTGGTATTCGTCACCAATGTTACCCAAGCCCACAATCAAATATTTCATTGATAGGAATAAGAGTTACCGTACAACTTATTTAGTAGCCGCAGCACCTCTTGCAGCACGTGTCAACTTCACGCCGCAGACAACAGCTTCTTTAGCGTTGAGCAGCTCCAGTCCGTCGAAAACGAGCTCGCCTACCTTGATGGTCTTACCCAGACCCAGGTTGGTAACGTCGATAACCAGCTTCTCGGGGATCTTGTCGTAAGTAGCTTTCACTTTCAGCTTACGAACCTGCAGCTGCAGCTTACCACCAGCGCGTACACCTTCTGCCAAACCGTCGAGCGCAACGGGCACTTCCATTACGATAGGTTTGTCCTCAGTGATCTGCAGGAAGTCAACGTGCAGGATGTTGTCCTTCACGGGGTGGAACTGAAGCTCCTTCATGATAGCCATGCAGTTCTGTCCGTCGATGTCGAGTTTCACAGCGTAGATGTGCGGTGTGTAAACCAGGTTGCGGAGGCTGTCGTTTGTCACAGTGAAGGGAGTAGCCACGGGTTTGCCGTTCTCGTCCTTCTTCACGCCATACAAGTTACAAGGAACGTTGCCTGCCTTGCGGATTTCGCGAGTTCCCTTCTTTCCGAGGTCTGTTCTAGCAGTACCTTTCAAATCAAATGTCTTCATTCTTTAGATAATTTGTGTTACTCTAAATTAAGTTTTAAGTCTCATGCTTAATTCACCATCACACGATGTGCAAAAAAGCGGCGCAAAGGTAACGCTTATTTTTATAACGCACAACAATCAACGGACTAAAAATCAATATCAATCTTAATCTCGCCCTCCGTAGGGACATCCGAGTCCTCGTCGGCGACGACAGCCGAGGCATCGGCTTCGCCCCCTAGACTTTGCGGCCTCTCCGCCTTGATGAAGCTGATGGCTTCCAAAAGTCCTGACATAAACTTCTCGAAGTCCTCCTGGTAGAGGAAGATCTTATGTTTCTCGAAACTCACCTGCGAATCATCCCCATCGCCCGACACCACCTTCTTGCTCTCGGTGATGGCCAGGAACATCTCATCCTTGCGGTTTTTCTTTACATCCAGGTAGTAGATGCGTTTGCCCGCCTTGATAGACTTAGAAAAAACTATCTCCTTATCCGATTCCACAACACTTCTCTTTTTAAGTTCATCCATAGCAAATATACAGTTTATTATTTCTGCATCAAAATTGACCATAATTTTCAGAATGAGCAAAAGAATAGACAAGAATCTTTCCCGTAGACGCAAGAATTCACTCAAAGTTCCATTTTCCCTCTAAAATTTTGTTATTTATTTGTGACAAGTAGAGATTTTGTCTACTTTTGCAAATCCTTTGAAATAATAAAGAATATGATAAACAGAGTTCTTATTCGTCTGAAAATAGTACAGATAATATACGCCTATTATCAGAACGGAGGCAAAAACCTGGAAACGGCCGAGAAGGAGTTGTTCTTCAGTCTTTCCAAAGCATACGACCTTTACAACTACTTACTGTTGTTGATGGTAGAGGTAACACATTACGCACAAAGACGACTCGACGCCAAGAAGAGCAAGCTGAAACCTTCCAAAGAAGAACTTTCACCCAATACCAAATTCGCGGAAAACCACTTCATCGCACAGCTGGAGGCCAACAAACAGCTGAAGGAGTTCGTGGAAAACCAGAAGAAAACCTGGGACGACGATGAGGAGACGGTGAAAGCCATCTATGACCAGATTACAGAGAGTGAATATTATAAGGAGTACATGGTCGACAAGACTTCGTCCTACGAAGCCGACCGCGAGCTGTGGCGCAAGCTCTACAAGAACCTCATCTTCAACAACGAGACGCTGGACGAAGCGCTGGAGGACAAGAGCCTCTACTGGAACGACGACAAGGAGATTGTGGACACCTTCGTGCTGAAGACCATCAAACGCTTCGACGAGAAGAACGGAGCACAGCAGGAGCTGCTGCCCGAGTTCAAGGACGAGGACGACAAGGACTATGCACGCCGACTCTTCCGTCGCACGATACTCAATGCCGACTACTATCGCCACCTGCTGAGCGAGAACACCAAGAACTGGGACCTGAGCCGCGTGGCATTCATGGATGTCATCATCATGCAGATTGCCTTGGCGGAGATTCTCAGTTTCCCCAATATCCCCATCAGCGTATCCATCAACGAATACGTGGAGATAGCCAAACTCTACAGTACGGCCAAGAGCCCTGCCTTCATCAACGGTATGCTCGACCATATTGTTAATCAATTGAAAAACGACAACAAGCTGACAAAGAATTGATATCTTTGTGCAACATAAAACAAATCGAATCATTTAATTAAATAGTAGAACTTATGAACGCATTAGCAATTCTGTTACAGGGCGGTGCCCAAAACATGTCTTTCCTAGTGATGATGATAGCCATCTTCGCTATCATGTACTTCTTCATGATACGTCCGCAAAACAAGAAGCAGAAGCAGATTATGAACTTCCGCAAGAACTTGGAGGTAGGACAGTCCGTAGTTACCGCAGGCGGCATCTATGGCAAAGTGAAGGAGCTGGACGGCAATGTAGTGGTGCTGGAGATTGCTGCGGGAGTGAAGATCCGCATCGACCGCAACTCCATCTTCGCTGATGCTCAAGACCAGCAGCAAGGTGCCAAATAAGAGGCAGACATGCAATGATAGGGAAAGAGGAATTAAAGAAGTATAGTTCCATCGCCATACAAAGAATCGGGAACTTCCTGTTCAGTGAAAAGAACAGGAAATTCTTGATTTTTTTGTTTTTCCTCATGGTCTCCACCATCTTCTGGCTCATACAGACCCTCAACGATGACTACGAGACCGAAGTGACAATGCCGCTGCGGCTGAAGAACGTGCCCGACAACGTGGTGCTGACCCTCGAACCGCCCCAAGAGCTGCGTGTGGACGTGCAGGACAAGGGGACGGTGCTGATGAACTACCTCTTCGGACAGACCTTCTACCCGCTGACCATCGACTTCACGGAACATGCCAAGGCAGGACACATACAGATTCCAGTCTCCTCTTTCCAGAAGAACATCAACGCACAGCTGTTGAGCTCCACCCGAGTGCTGGCGGTGAAGCCCGACACGATAGACATCATCTACACACAAGGTGAGGCGAAGAAAGTCCCTGTGCAGCTAGCGGGCAAATTCACCGCCGGGAAACAGTACTACATCGCCAAGGTGCACGTGCAGCCCGACTCCGTCACAGTGTATGCGCCCCACAACGTGCTCGACACACTGCGGTCCATGCCCACGGACTATACCGAGGTGCTCGACATGGGCGACACCACCGAAGTGGAGATTCCCCTGAAGCACATCAAGGGGGTGAAGACCATCCCCGAATCGGTGAAGACACAGTTCTACCTCGACATCTACACCGAGAAGACGGTGGAAGTGCCCGTGGTGGGTGTAGGCTTCCCCAAAGACAAATCGCTGAAGGCATTCCCCTCGAAGGTGAAAGTCTCCTTCCAAGTGGGCCTGCACCTGTTCAAGAGCATCAATGCCGAACAGTTCCGCATCGAGGTACCCTACGAGGAGCTCCGCAAGTGCACCACGGACAAGTATTCACTCCATCTGAAAATGAAACCGAAGGACGTGAAACGCATTCGCATCTCACCCGAGAGCATCGATTACCTGATAGAACAAAACTCCACCTATGGCAATTAAGATAGGAATAACCGGAGGCATAGGCAGCGGAAAGTCCGTCGTCTCCCACTTGCTGCAGACTATGGGCATTCCCGTCTACAACACCGACACGGAGGCCAAGCGGCTCATCGCCGGCAACGAGGAGATTCGCAAAGCCCTCTGCGCACTGGTGGGCGAAGAGACCTACTTGCCCGACGGAAGCCTCAACCGACCCTACTTGGCACATTACCTCTTCGCCGACGACGAGCATGCGACGCAGGTGAACCGCATCATCCACCCGCACGTGAAGGAAGACTGCCGGCTGTGGATGCTTCGCCACGCCGACCTACCTATCGTGGGTGTGGAGTCGGCCATACTGATAGAAGCCGGCTTCACCGATTTGGTAGATGCCCTGCTGATGGTCTATGCTCCACAGGAGCTGCGCGTCCAACGCACCATCGCTCGCGACCATACCACCGAGGAGGCGGTGCGCAACCGCATGGCTCGGCAGATGAGCGACGAGGAGAAACGCGACCGCGCGGACTACATAATCTACAACGACAACAGCCACCTGCTCATACCCCAAACAACGGATTTCGTGCGATGGATTCTGCAGAAGAGGCAACAAGATTGAAACTTTTAACGGACATACGTTGGCTATTCTATTCCGGAATGCTAACTTTGCACTCATAAACGACTAATTTATCACAAAACAAATTCTAAAATTATGGTTGATATAATTTTATCTATCTCAGGAAAACCCGGATTATACAAACTGATATCTCAGGGCAGAAACATGCTCATCGTAGAGGCATTGGACGCTACAAAGAAAAGAATGCCCGCACGCGGTAACGACAAGGTTACCTCGCTCAACGATATCTCCATCTATACCGACGAGGACGGTGTGCCCTTGCTCAACGTGCTCGACTCGGTGAAGAAGAAAGAGAACGGTGGCCTCGTGTCCATCAACATCAAGGAGGCCAGCGCCGACGAACTGAAGGAATACTTCGCACAGGTGTTGCCCGACTACGACCGCGACCGTGTCTACTTGAACGACATCAAGAAGTTGCTCTCGTGGTACAACATCCTCGTAGAGGCAGGCATCACGGACTTCGTGGAAGAGAAAGAAGAGGAGAAGGAAGAAGAGAAGGCAGCTGAATAAGCTATACCTTATTATATATAAGGAGTACAAGGACCTGCGCATCCATAACGATTCATGGTGCGCAGGTCCTTGTTGTGTGTTAATGTGGCTTACAATTCATCCATGTCACCATACCAAGACAGAGTCAACTATGTCACAATGTATAAATAATACATAATTACGATGCAGAAATTTAGATAAAGGCTTGGTGTATCCAAGAACAATTGCCATATTTGCTGAAAATCTGCTACTATGAAATCGATACATAATTTTCAGGAACTGATGTCATTGCTCGCCTCACTGCCACAGAGGAAGCGTGTGGCTGTGGCTTGTCCGCACGACTCACACACCGAGTTCGCCATCAAGAGGGGACTCGAGAACAGATTTGCACAATTCAGTCTGGTGGTTACACGCGAGTTCGTCGACCGTGCCAACCTGCTACGTGAGGCTTATCCCGACGACGTATCCGTCTACACTGCCGACGATGTGGATGCCGCAGCCCGCAGGGCGGTGAAGCTGGTGCGCGACGGAGAGGCGGATGTGCTGATGAAGGGGTTGCTCAACACAGACAACCTATTGCACGCTGTGCTCGACAAGAACTGCGGGTTGCTGCCCAAGGGCAACGTGTTGACCCACATCTCAGTAGCACAAATCTCAGAATATCCCCGACTGATATTCTATTCCGACGCAGCCGTCATTCCCCGCCCCAACTACGAGCAGTTCAAGGCAATGATAACCTACGCTGCGCGACTGTGCAACAACTGCGGCATTGCCCAACCGAAAGTAGCCTTGATACACTGTACCGAGAAGATCAGCGAGAAGTTTCCCCATACGTTGGATTATGTGCGGCTGAAGGAAGACGCCAAAGCGGGAGTGTTCGGCTCGACGCTGGTGGACGGACCGATGGACGTGAAGACCGCCTTCGACCTACAGAGCGCTATGATAAAGGGACTGGAGTCGCCCGTGGTGGGCAACGCCGACGTGTTGATATTCCCCAACATCGAGTCGGGCAACACCTTCTACAAGACCATCTCGCTCTTTGCCCACGCGGATATGGCCTCCGTGCTGCAAGGAGCCGTCTGTCCGGTTGTCGTCACCTCGCGAAGCGACTCGGAACTGACAAAACTCTACAGCCTAGCGATGGCCTGTTTAGCGGTCTGACTAGAGAAAAATTTTTCCTAACTAGGGAAAAAATAATTCCTTAACTATAACAATAAACATACAATACTATGAAGATATTTGTCATCAATCTGGGCTCCACCTCCACCAAGATCGCTCTGTACCACGACGAGCGTCAGCAGTGGATAGAGAACATCCACCACACACCCGAAGAGACCTCACGCTACAGCTGCGCCCTGGACCAATACCCCTTCCGCCTCCAGCGCATAAAAGAGGCACTGGAACAGGCCAACATCCCGCTCGACTTCGATGCCATCATAGCCCGTGGAGGACTACTGAAACCGATTCCTAGCGGAGTGTACCGCATCAACGAGGCGATGAAGCACGACCTGCTCCACGCACAGATGGACCATGCATGCAACCTGGGAGCCCTGTTGGCCGACGAGTTGGCACAAGACATCGGTTGCCCCACGTTCATCGCCGATCCGGTGGTGGTGGACGAGATGCAGGAGAAGGCACGCCTGACAGGCATCCCGGGCATCGAACGCCGCTCCGTGTTCCATGCGCTCAACAGTAAAGCCGTGTCGCGCCGCTACGCCAAGCAGGTAGGGAAGTCCTACGAGGAACTGAATCTGATAGTCGCCCACCTGGGAGGAGGCATCTCGGTGAGCGCGCACCGCAAAGGGAAGGTCATCGATGTGAACAATGCCCTCAACGGGGAAGGTCCCATCTGTCCCGACCGTGCCGGCACCCTGCCCTCGGAACAGCTTGCCGAACTCTGCTTCAGCGGCCGATACACCTTCCAGGAAATTCGCACCATGATCTGCCGCAAGGGTGGAGTGATGGCCCATTTGGGCACAAGCGACATGAAATGCATCATTGAGCGGGTGGAAAGCGGAGACAAACATGCACGGCTGGTGGTGGACGCCATGCTCTACACCATAGCCAAGCAGATTGGAGCCATGCACGTGGCCCTCTGCGGGCAGACAGACGCCATCATCCTCACCGGAGGAATCGCCTATAACACCTTCTGTGTGGACGAGTTAACCAAGCAAATCAGCTATTTGGCACCGGTGGCAGTCATCCCGGGAGAGAACGAGATGGAGGCATTGGCGATGAATGCCTTTTGGGCCATGCGAGGGGATTTACCGCTAAAGGAATACGGGAACAAGCCTATACAAGAGACTATTGATAGTAATTTGTAGATTTAAAAGATAAAAAAGTTTCATTTTACTTGTTGCGTGTTTAAATAATGTCTACTTTTGCAGCCGTAAAAAATATATAAGAGATGATTAAGCGTTTCATGAATCTATCATTGCAAGGTATTATTATTCTACTAACAGGGTTAGTTGGAAGTGAGTATCGTGCATGATTGTTGATGAATCCAGATATAGAAAAGCCTTTCTCACTTCCACGTGCGAAAGGCTTTTTTGTTAGTTACACGAAGAAACAATATAAAAACTAAGAATAACGATGAACGACAGACTTTTTATTTTTGATACCACCTTGAGGGATGGTGAACAAGTGCCAGGGTGTCAGCTGAACACCATTGAGAAGATTCAAGTCGCCAAGCAGCTGGAGGCGCTGGGCGTGGATGTGATAGAGGCAGGATTCCCCATCTCCAGTCCGGGTGACTTCAACTCCGTCATAGAAATATCGAAAGCCGTCACATGGCCTACCATCTGCGCACTGACACGTGCCGTGGAGAAGGACATCGACGTGGCCGCCGAGGCGCTGAAATATGCCAAGCACAAACGTATCCACACGGGTATCGGTACTTCAGATTCACATATCAAATACAAATTCAACTCCACTCGCGAGGAGATTATCGAGCGTGCCGTGGCCGCCGTGAAGTATGCCCGCCGCTATGTGGACGATGTGGAATTCTACGCCGAGGACGCCGGACGCACCGAGAACGAGTATCTGGCCCGCGTGGTGGAAGCCGTCATCAAGGCCGGAGCTACCGTGGTGAACATCCCCGACACGACAGGTTACTGTCTGCCAGAGGAGTACGGTGCGAAGATTAAATACCTGGTGGACCACGTGGACGGCATCGACAAGGCCATCATCTCCACCCACTGCCACAACGACCTGGGCATGGCCACCGCCAACACCATCAACGGTGTGCTCAACGGAGCCCGCCAGGTGGAGGTGACCATCAACGGCATCGGTGAGCGTGCCGGCAACACCTCGCTCGAGGAGATTGCCATGATCATCAAATGCCACAAGGACATCGACATACAGACCAACATCAATACACAGAAGATCTATCCTACCAGCCGCATGGTATCGAGCTTGATGAACATGCCGGTGCAGCCCAACAAGGCCATCGTGGGACGCAACGCCTTCGCCCACTCATCGGGCATCCACCAAGACGGTGTGCTGAAGAACGTGCAGACCTACGAGATTATCGACCCCAAGGACGTGGGTATCGACGACAATGCCATCGTGCTGACCGCCCGCAGCGGACGTGCCGCACTGAAGCACCGCCTCCATGTGCTGGGTGTGGAGATGACGCAGGAGAAGCTCGACAAGGTGTACGAGGACTTCCTGAAGTTGGCCGACAAGAAGAAAGAGGTGAACGACGACGACATCCTGTTGTTGGCAGGTGCCGACCGCAGCCAGAACCACCACATCAAGCTGGACTACCTGCAGGTGACCAGCGGCGTGGGCGTACGCTCCGTCGCCAGCATCGGCCTCACCATCGCCAGCGAGAAGTTCGAGGCAGCCTCATCAGGTAACGGTCCGGTAGACGCCGCCATCAAAGCCTTGAAGCAGATTATCCACCGACAGATGGTGCTGAAGGAATTCACCATACAAGCCATCAGCAAAGGCAGCGACGACGTGGGTAAGGTACACATGCAGGTGGAGTACGACGGACACGTGTACTATGGCTTCGGAGCCAACACCGACATTGTGGCCGCTTCGGTAGAAGCCTACATCGACTGTATCAACAAGTTCATCCATTGATGGGACAGCACCCCGACGGTGATGAACGACTTACTAACGATTCATATATATTATATATAATGGCAAATACATTATTCGATAAAATCTGGGACGCACACGTGGTGCAAAACGTGGCCGACGGTCCCACACAGCTCTACATCGACAGACTCTACTGTCATGAAGTCACCAGCCCGCAGGCCTTCGACGGCATGCGCGCCAGAGGTTTGAAATGTTTCCGACCGGACCACATCTACTGTATGCCGGACCACAATACACCCACCCACGACCAGGACAAACCGATTGCCGACCCAGTCTCACGCACACAGGTGGAGGCCTTGGCCAAGAATGCGGCCGAGTTCGGACTGGAGCACTTCGGGATGATGGACAAACGCAACGGCATCATCCACGTGGTAGGTCCCGAGAGAGGACTCACCCTGCCGGGCATGACCATCGTCTGCGGTGACTCCCACACCTCTACCCATGGAGCCATGGGAGCCGTGGCTTTCGGCATCGGCACCAGCGAAGTGGAGATGGTGCTGGCCTCGCAGTGCATCCTGCAGGCACGCCCCAAGACCATGCGTATCCGCATCGAAGGGGAACTGAAGAAAGGCGTGACGGCAAAGGACATGGCCCTCTACATGATGTCGAAGATGACCACCAGCGGTGCCACAGGCTACTTCGTGGAGTATGCCGGCTCAGCCGTGCGCAACCTCACCATGGAAGGACGCCTCACCCTGTGCAACCTCTCCATCGAGATGGGCGCACGTGGCGGTATGGTGGCTCCGGACGAGACGACATTCGCCTACATCAAAGGCCGCGAGCATGCCCCCAAAGGTGAGGCATGGGACAAGGCCGTAGCCTACTGGAAGACCTTGAAGAGCGACGACGACGCGGTGTTCGACAAAGAGGTGCAGTTCGACGCGGCCGACATCGAGCCGATGATCACCTACGGCACCAACCCAGGTATGGGCATGGGCATCACCCAGAGCATCCCCACCATGGAGAGCATGAACGAACAAGCGAAGATCTCCTACAAGAAGTCGCTCGACTATATGGGCTTCAAACCCGGAGAGTGTCTGCTGGGCAAGCCGGTGGACTACGTCTTCCTGGGAGCCTGCACCAACGGACGCATCGAGGACTTCCGCGCTTTCGCATCCTTGGTGAAGGGCCACAAGAAAGCCCCCAACATCACCGCTTGGCTCGTGCCGGGCTCGTGGATGGTGGACGCACAAATACGCGAAGAGGGCTTGGACAAGGTACTGGAAGAGGCCGGATTTGAGATTCGCCAACCGGGATGCTCAGCTTGCTTGGCCATGAACGACGACAAGATTCCGGCAGGCAAGTACTCCGTATCCACGAGCAACCGCAACTTCGAAGGTCGCCAAGGACCTGGTGCCCGCACCATGTTGGCAAGTCCGCTGGTAGCTGCCGCCGCAGCCGTAACGGGCGTAGTGACCGACCCTCGGGAGTTGTTATAAACGTATAACCTTATTAAGCAAAAACGATGAAACAAAAATTCAATATCATAACCAGTACCTGTGTGCCTCTCCCACTGGAGAATGTAGATACCGACCAGATTATCCCGGCACGCTTCCTGAAAGCTACCACACGCGAAGAGAAGTTCTTCGGCGACAACCTCTTCCGCGACTGGCGCTACAATGCCGACGGCACACTGAACAAGAGCTTTGTGCTCAACGACCCCACCTACAGCGGCGAGATACTGGTAGCCGGCAAGAACTTCGGATCGGGCTCCAGCCGCGAGCATGCTGCCTGGGCTATCGCCGGATACGGATTCCGGGTGGTCATCTCCAGCTTCTTTGCCGACATTCACAAGAACAACGAGCTGAACAACTTCGTGTTGCCCGTCGTGGTGAGCGAGAAGTTCTTGGCAGAGCTGTTTGCTTCCATCCAAGCCGACCCGAAGACCTTGGTGGAGGTGAACCTGCCCGAGCAGACCGTCACCAACAAGGCCACAGGCAAGAGCGAGAAGTTCGAGATTAACGGTTACAAGAAACACTGCCTGATGAACGGACTCGACGACATCGACTTCCTGTTGTCGAACAAAGATAAGATAGAGGCATGGGAAGAAGCGTCAAGATAGAAATCATGGACACCACACTCCGCGACGGCGAACAGACCAGCGGAGTGTCGTTTGTGCCCCATGAGAAGTTGATGATAGCCCGCTTATTACTCGAGGAACTGAACGTAGACCGTGTGGAGGTAGCCTCGGCACGCGTGTCGGACGGTGAGTTCGAAGCCACACGCAAGATATGCGACTGGGCAACCCGACATGGACTGATCGACAAGGTGGAGATACTTGGTTTCGTGGACGGCGACACCTCACTCAACTGGGTACGCCGAGCAGGCGGCAAGGTCCTCAACCTGCTTGCCAAAGGTTCGTTGAGACACTGCACCCAACAGCTGAAGAAATCCCCCGAGGAGCACCTGAGCGAGATTCGCAACGTGGTCTCCTTGGCAGACTCCATGGGCATTTCGGTGAACCTCTACCTGGAGGACTGGAGCAATGGCATGAAGAACTCGCCCGAGTACGTGTTCCAGCTGATGGACGGACTCCGCGACACCAGCATCAAACGCTTCATGTTGCCGGATACGTTGGGCATTCTCAACCCGCTGCAAGTCATCGAGTACTTCCGCAAGATGGTGAAGCGCTATCCCGACAAACACTTCGACTTCCATGCCCACAACGACTACGACCTAGCCGTGAGCAATGTGTTGGCAGCCGTGCTGAGCGGGGCCAAGGGCCTACATACCACCATCAACGGACTGGGTGAGCGGGCAGGCAACGCACCATTGGCCAGCGTACAGGCCATCCTGAAGGACCACTTCTGCGCACAGACCAGCATCAACGAGGAGAAGCTGAACGATGTGAGCCGCGTGGTGGAGTCCTACTCGGGTGTGCTGATACCAGCCAACAAACCGATTGTGGGCGAGAGTGTCTTCACACAGGTGGCAGGCGTACACGCCGACGGCGACAACAAGGACAGCCTCTACTGCAATGCCCTACTGCCCGAACGGTTCGGCCGCAAACGCGAGTATGCCCTGGGCAAGACCAGCGGCAAAGCCAACATCCGCAAGAACCTAGAGGACTTGGGACTGGAGCTCGACGAGGAGTCGATGCGCAAGGTGACGGAACGCATCATCGAGTTGGGCGACAAAAAGGAGCTGGTGACCCAAGAGGATCTACCCTACATCATCTCCGATGTGCTGAAGCACGACACCATCAACAACAAGGTGATACTGAAAAGCTACTTCGTCACCTCGGCCCAAGGGCTGAAGCCTGTGGCCACCATACGCATCGAAATCAACGGCAACGAGTACGAGGAGACCTCCAGCGGCGACGGACAGTACGATGCCTTCGTACGGTCACTGCGCAAAGTCTACAAAGGGATGCTGGGCCGCAAGTTCCCTATGCTCGTCAACTATGCCGTGACGATCCCTCCCGGCGGACGTACCGACGCCTTTGTGCAGACGGTCATCACCTGGCGTTTCCTCGACAGGGAGATACGCACCCGCGGCCTGGATGCCGACCAGACGGAAGCTGCCATCAAGGCGACCATCAAGATGCTCAACGTGATAGAAAACGATTATGAAACACAAAACGTATAAGATAATATGAAAGATTTTAAGATTGCAGTGTTGCCCGGTGACGGTATCGGTCCTGAGATATCCGCACAAGGAGTAAACGTGATGAGTGCCGTTTGCGAGAAGTACGGCCACAAGGTGAGCTACGAATATGCCATCTGCGGAGCGGATGCCATCGACAAGGTGGGCGACCCCTTCCCCGAAGAGACCTTCCAGACCTGTAAGCGAGCCGATGCTGTCCTCTTCTCTGCCGTTGGCGACCCCAAGTTCGACAATAACCCCACAGCCAAGGTACGTCCCGAGCAGGGATTGCTGGCTATGCGCAAGAAACTGGGACTCTTCGCCAACATCCGCCCTGTGCAGACCTTCAAGTGCTTGCTGCACAAGTCGCCCCTGCGTGCTGACCTCGTCGAGGGTGCCGACTTCATCTGCATCCGCGAGCTGACGGGAGGTATGTACTTCGGTGAGAAATACCAGGACAACGACAAGGCCTACGATACCAACATGTACACTCGCCCCGAGATAGAGCGCATCCTGAAGGTGGGCTTCGAGTATGCTATGAAGCGCAACAAACACCTCACCGTGGTGGACAAAGCCAACGTGCTGGCCTCCAGCCGCCTGTGGCGTCAGATTGCCCAGGAGATGGCTCCGCAGTATCCCGAAGTGAAGACCGACTACATGTATGTGGACAATGCCTCCATGCGCATGATTCAGGAGCCTCGCTTCTTCGACGTGATGGTGACCGAGAATACCTTTGGCGACATCCTCACCGACGAAGGCTCTTGCATCAGCGGTTCCATGGGACTGCTCCCCTCAGCCTCCACAGGCGAGAGCACACCGGTATTCGAGCCTATCCACGGATCGTGGCCACAAGCTAAAGGCCTCAACATCGCCAACCCGCTGGCGCAGATCCTCTCTGTGGCCATGCTTTTCGAGTACTTCGACTGCAAGGAAGAGGGTGCCCTCATCCGCAAGGCTGTAGACGCTTCACTGGACGCCGAAGTCCGCACGGGCGACATCCAGGTAGAGGGCAAAAAGTCCTACTCTACCTCAGAGGTAGGCGAATGGATTGTAAACTACATCCGCAAAGCCTGAGGCAAGTAACTTGCTGAACAAACGATAGTTCCCCGTCCCGCGACACATACCCTGTGACGCAGGACGGGGATTTTCGTTCTACCAAGTAAGCCACGGCAGTCGCAAGCCTTGTGAATTCTACCAAAAAGGTGTTACAGTATGCCCATCGATTAACAAAATCGGTGTATATTTGTCGCCGAATCGATCACGGAATGAAAAAGTTATCTATCGCTATCCTGCTCCTTAGTCCATTCGCCCTCGCCTATGGTCAGCAAGCCGACCAAGTGCTGATGCGCATCGGCGGACGTGAGGTGCTCCGCTCGGAGTATGAATATGCCTACACGAAGAACCATGCCGAGGCACAGCTCTCACCCGAAACCTTCCTGCAGACCTTCGTCGACCTGAAGCTGTTGGCCTTGGAAGCCGAGAGCCGGGGACTAGACACGTTACCCTCGTTCCGCCAACGCATAAAAGCATGGACCGCTGGAGAGGAGACACTCGGCCAGGAGATGGCGAAAGCCCATAAGACCTCGTGCGTACGCATTGCGCACCTTTACATACATCTGCCTCAATCCTCCTCACAATCCTTCGTCCAGAAATCGTGCGACCGCATGGAACAGATTTACCGCAAGGCATCTGCCAAGGGCAACTTCGAACAGACGGTGATGGAAGCTATGAGTCACCCCACCGACGGCCTCTATGGCGAACTGACCATCTTGCCGGCACACCATACCATGGAAGTGATAGAACAAAAGATACGCTCCATGGAGGTAGGCGAGCTCTGCCGTCCCTTCGTGTCGCAGGCCGGCGTGCATCTGATACAGCTACTCGGGAGGGATGTGCACCACGAGCACGCTGCGGACGCTACCGTGCAGGACACACAAGAGGAGAAACAGACGCTCTTCCTACAGGCCGAGATACGGGACGCGTTGCTGCGGGATGCCCTGCAGCAGGACGAGGCTCAGCGCGAGGAAGATTTGCAGGAGCAACTGGAGCAGTACTTCGACGCACACCGTGCGAGCTACGCATGGGAACTGCCCCGCTACAAAGGAGCCGTGGTAGCCTGTCGCGACAAAGCCGCGGCAAAGCGGGTGAAGAAGCTGCTGAAGGCCAATCCGCAGAATCAGTGGAATTCGTTGCTGAAGGCCCTTGCCCAACAAGAGGACAGCTGCATACATCAGCCTTACGCTTGCGGAATTTACCAGATAGGCACCGACCCGTTGGTGGACAAGGTCATCTTCAAGCAAGAGAGCTGTCAACTGCCAGCCGATGCCCCTGTTGTGGTGAAGCGGGGAAAGGTGCTGAAAAAAGGCCCTGAGAGCTACGAGGATGTCTACTCACTGGTCTATACCGACTATCAGTCACACCGCAAAGAGGTACAGATGAGTGAATTGAGGAAGAAATTCAAAGTTGAAATAAACGAAGAGGAATTAAAAACAGTTAATATCCACTAGACGAAAGGATGAAAGCTGTATCTTCGTTAGTTATTAAGCACAATACGAGAAAGATATGAAGTGTTTGTGGATATTGTCGGGGTTGTTGATGCTCTTGTCCTCGTGCCAGAAGACGCACGACTTCAAGGGGAAGACACCGTTGGTGGAAGCAAGCGGACAGGTCCTCTTCTTGGAGGACTTGACACAGATGCTGCCCGCCAGTCTGTCGAAGGAAGACAGCGCGCAATATGCCGAGAAATACATACACAACTGGGTGGAGGAGGTGCTTCTCTACGAAAAGGCACAACGCAACGTGGCTGGGGACAGCAAGGTGGAAGAGTTGGTAAGCAACTACCGCAAAGCGCTCGTGATACACACCTATCAACAGAACCTGATAGCACAGAAGTTGGTCAACCAGGTGTCGGACGACGATGTGAAGGACTTCTACGAGCATAACCAGAAACTGTTCATCCTCGACCAACCCTTGATAAAGGGACTCTTCATCAAAGTGCCTGTGAGCGAGCGGGATGTGCAGAATGTGCGCACATGGTACCGCAAGCTTACGCCCGAGAATGTGGAGAAACTGGAGAAGTTCAGTCTGAAAGGGGCGGTGGACTACACCTACTTCCTGGACAAATGGACCGAGTTGTCCGATGTGTCGGAGAAGATTCCCTCCACGGCACATCTCACACAGGGCTCGCTTACCGAGGACCCCACCGTAGAGGTACGGGACGATGACTATTGGTATTTCCTCCATGCCACGGAGATGGTGGGGGCCGGCAACGTGAAGCCTCTGGACTTCGCCTTCAACGAGGTGAAGGAGATGCTGATGAACCTGCGGCAGGTAGACTTCATGCAACAGGTGAAGGACGAGCTCGTGAAGCGGGCTACAGACAAGAAAGAAATTATTTATTATTACAAAGATGCAAATGAATAGATTGCTTAGTTTCAGAAGTTTATTATTGCTGTGCGTGATGTGCATCAGTGTTGCTGCGTCGGCACAGGACAATGTAATAGACGAAGTGGTCTGGGTGGTTGGAGACGAAGCCATTCTGAAATCGGATATCGAAGAGGAACGGATTCGGGCACAATACGAAGGACAGAAGTTGGACGGAGACCCCTACTGTGTGATCCCCGAACGTCTGGCTATCCAGAAACTCTTCCTTCACCAGGCAGCCATCGACAGTATCGAGGTGGACGAGTCTGACGTGTTGAGCCGTGTAGAGGAGCAGACCAACTTCTACATCAGCCAGATAGGTTCGAAGGAGAAGATGGAGGAGTACTTCAACAAGACCACTACCAAAATACGTGAGGAGTTGCGCGACAACATACGCGATGCGTTGACCGTACAACGCATGCAGGACAAGATTGTGGGCGACATCAAGGTGACACCGGCACAGGTACGCCGTTACTTCAAGGACCTGCCCGCCGACAGCATCCCCTACATCCCCACACAGGTGGAGGTGCAGATTATCACCATCGAGCCGAAGATTCAGCAGGAGGAGATAGACGGGATAAAGGATCGCCTGCGTGAGTACACCGAGCGTGTGAACTCCGGTACCACACAGTTCTCCACCTTGGCGCGACTCTACTCCGAAGATGCCGGTTCGGCTATTCACGGCGGCGAGCTCGACTTCATGGGACGTAGTTCTCTCGACCCCGCCTTCGCCAACGTGGCCTTCAACCTGACCGACCCCAAGAAGGTATCAAAGGTTGTGGAGTCAGAGTATGGTTACCACATCATCCAGCTCATCGAGAAGCGAGGCGACCGCATCAAGGTGCGTCACATTCTGCTCATCCCGAAGGTGGCGCAGACCGATCTGGATGCAGCCACCCTGCGTCTGGACTCCATCGCCAACGACATCCGCAACAGCAAGTTCACCTTCGAGGAGGCTGCACAGTACATTTCCAGCGACAAGGACACCCGCAACAACCACGGTCTGATGCCTAACAAACGCACCGGCACGTCGAAGTTCCAGATGCAGGAGCTGCCAGCCGAGATTGCCAAGGTGGTGGACAAGATGAACGTGGGCGAGATATCCAATGCCTTCACCATGATCAACGACAAGCAGAAGAATGTCTGCGTCATCGTTCGGCTGAAATCGCGCATCAACGGACACAAGGCCACCATCACCGACGACTATCAACAGCTGAAGGACGTGGTGGTAAGCAAACGTCAGAGTGAGAAACTGGATAAATGGATTCGCGAGAAACAAAAGAATACATACGTAAGAATCAATGAGAACTGGCAGAACTGCGACTTCAAGTACCCAGGCTGGATTCATTGATAACTTACAGAATGTGATAGGATATGTCCGACAGAAAGAATAACATGAAAAGGCATAGGATACTCTTGGCGAGTGTCCTGTGCTTTTTCGGCCTTTGCATGGCACAGGTACGTACCACACGACCAGCGGGCAACAGCGACAAGAAGACGAAGGTCTACCTGATTCACTCCGACGAGCTGCGCTTCAACAAACGGGACAACCCCGACGCGCAGATTCTCGACGGCAATGTGGTGTTCCGCCACGACAGCGTCTATATGTATTGCGACAGTGCCTACTTCTACGAAGCTAAGAACTCGTTCGAGGCCTTCGGCAACGTGAAGATGAACCAGGGCGACACGCTTTTCCTCTATGGCGACTGGCTGTTCTACGACGGCAACACACAGATAGCCCAGGTACGCGAGAATGTGCGCATGGAAAACCGCAATACGGTGCTTACCACCGATAGCCTCAACTACGACCGCATCTTCAACCTCGGATACTTCTTCGAGGGAGGAACGCTGATGGACGAGGAGAATGTGCTCACCTCCGACTGGGGAGAGTACAGCCCGGCCACCAAGTTCGCCGTGTTCAACTACAACGTGAAGTTGGTGAACCCCAAGTTCACCCTCACCTCGGACACGCTGCGCTACAACACCGTCACCAAGGTGGCCAACATTGTGGGGCCATCCAACATCGACAACGGCGAAAACCACATCTATTCCGAGATGGGATTCTACAACACCGCCTCCCAACAAGCGGAGCTGCTCCAACGCTCCGTGCTGGTGAACGGTAGCCGTCAGTTGGTGGGCGACAGTCTCTACTATGACCGCACGGCTGGCTATGGCGAGGCTTTCCGCCATGTGGTGATGACCGACGTGGAGAACAAGAACATGCTGACGGGCGAATACTGCTACTACAACGAACTGACAGGCTATGCCATGGCTACCGACAGCGCTGTGGCCATCAACTACTCACAAGATGGCGACAGCCTCTACCTGCATGCCGACACGCTGAAGATGGTGTCGTACAACTTCAACACCGACTCGGTCTACCGCAAGACCTTTGCCTACTACAAGGTGCGTGCCTACAAGACCAACATGCAGGCCGTGTGCGACTCCATGGTGTTCAGCTCGCTGGACTCGTGCATGACGATGTACAACAACCCCATCGTGTGGAACGAGAACCAGCAGCTCTTCGGCGAGCAGATTAAGGTGTACATGAACGACAGTACCGTCGACTGGGCCCACGTCATCAACCAAGCCATGTCCATCGAGCGCATCGACTCCACCTGCTACAACCAGGTGAGCGGCAAGGAGATGAAGGCCTACTTTGTGGGCGGAGAGATAGACCATGCTGACGTGACGGGAAATGTGCGCATCGTCTACTTCCCCATCGACGACAAGGACAGCACCATCATCGGCGCCAATTGTGCGGAGACCAGCGTGCTCAACGTCTACATGAAAGAGCGGAAGATGCAGAAGATAGTCGCCAGTCCCAAGACCTCGGGCACGCTCTATCCGCTGCCCCTGCTGCCCAAGGACAAGCGCTATCTGCCCTCGTTCGCATGGTTCGACTACATCCGGCCGCTCAACAAGGACGACATCTTCGAGTGGCGAGGCAAAAAAGCGGGACAGGAGCTGAAGGCTTCCGTACGCAGAGAGGTGCCGTTGCCCACATTACAACGGAATAAAAGATAAGGAGGTATCATATGGGAATGTTCAAAATGAGACAACCGCGTGCCTACGAGCATAAATATATATATGTAGACGAGCGGAAAGAGAAACTACAGAAGATGGAAGAGGCCGCCAAGCGCGAACTGGGCATGTTGCCCGAACGCGAGTTCCGTCCCGAGGATATTCGTGGAAAGTTCGTCGAGGGAACCACCCACCTGAAAAGGCGCAAGGAAGATGGCCGCAAACCGCTCTCCTACGGCACCATGCTGGTAGCCATAGGAGTGCTGTTGTTCATATTGCACTACCTGGTGACCGGTAGCTGGAACTTCTAATAAATCAGAAATGAGTGACATTATTCGTTTATTACCCGATTCGGTAGCCAACCAAATTGCGGCCGGTGAGGTCATCCAACGCCCCGCCTCCGTCATCAAGGAGTTGGTGGAGAATGCCATCGATGCCGAGGCACAGCACATCGATGTCATCATCACCGATGCGGGGAAGACTAGCATACAAGTGGTGGACGACGGCAAAGGTATGTCCGAGACGGATGCCCGTCTGGCCTTCGAGCGTCATGCCACATCCAAGATAAAAGAGGCGGCAGACCTCTTCGCCCTGCGTACCATGGGATTCCGTGGCGAGGCATTGGCCTCCATAGCCGCCGTAGCACAGGTGGAGCTGAAGACTCGCACAGCCAACGACGAGCTAGGCACCGCCATCAGCATCTCAGGCTGCAAGGTGGAGAGTCAAGAGGTGGTCTCCTGCCCCAAGGGGAGCAACTTCCTGGTGAAGAACCTCTTCTTCAATGTGCCGGCACGACGGAAGTTTCTCAAGTCCAACCAGACGGAACTGAGCAATATCCTCACTGAGTTCGAGCGCATCGTGTTGGTGAACCCCGACATCAGCTTCTCGCTGGTGCACAACGACGCCACCATGTTCTCGCTGCCGAAGACCACACTGCGCCAGCGTCTGTTGGATGTCTTCGGGCGGAAGCTCAACCAGCAGCTACTGCCAGTGGATGTGGAGACCACCTTAGCTAGGGTACACGGCTATGTGGGCAAGCCCGAGTCGTCGCGCAAGAAAGGGTCGCACCAATACTTCTTCGTCAATGGCCGCTACATGCGCCACCCCTACTTCCATCGCGCCGTGATGGACGCCTACGAGCACCTCATCCCGACAGGCGAGCAGGTGTCGTACTTCGTCTACTTCGAGGTGGACCCAGCCAACATCGACGTGAACATACACCCTACGAAGACGGAGATAAAGTTCGAGAACGAACAAGCCATCTGGCAGATTGTGGCGGCAATGGTGAAGGAGTCACTGGGCAAGTTCAGTGCCATCCCCACCATCGACTTCGACACCGAAGGGATGCCCGACATGCCGTTGTTCAACGGCGAGCAGCATGATGTGGCTCCGCCCAAGGTGGACTACGACCCCACCTACAATCCCTTCAAGGCGGACGGAGCACCCTCATACGCCCAACAGCACAACAACAGCCGTTGGGAAGACCTCTATAAGGGTATCGATGAGATTGCCCCTCCTGCACCGGAGGAAGACGAGCCCACCACTCCATCGGAACTGGGCGGAGCGCCTTCGCAGCTGAACCTACTCCCGGAAGAGGGCACACACATGGAGATGTCGTCGCGCCACTATCAGTACAAAGGACGCTACATCCTCACCTCGGTTAAGTCTGGGCTGATGATTATCGACCAGCAGCGGGCACACATCCGTGTACTCTTCGACCGCTATCTGACACAGATGGAGAAGCGGCAAGGAGCCTCGCAGGGCGTTTTGTTCCCCGAGGTTGTACAGTTCCCCGCTTCGGAGCAAGTGATACTGGAGAGCATCACGGACGACTTGACGGCCATCGGTTTCGACCTCTCCAACCTGGGGGGCGGCAGTTATGCCATCAATGGCGTGCCTGCAGGCATCGAGGGACTCAATCCGATTGACTTGCTCAACAATATGGTGCACACCGCCATGGAGAAGGGCAACGATGTGAAACGTGACGTGCGGAGCATCATCGCCCTGTCGCTTGCCAAGTCGGCAGCCATCGTACCCGGCCAGGTGCTTAGTCAGGAGGAGATGAATAGTCTAGTGGATAACCTGTTCGCCAGCACTACCCCCAACTACACGCCCGACGGGAAGGTGATACTCTCCGTCATCCCCGAGGCGGACATCGAACGTCTGTTCTGACAACACGCGATAAACGGACAGAGGCACAGCGCGGAATGACATCCGGCTGTGCCTCTGTTTGTTTATCGACTTCTAGGAGTCTTATTTCATAGCCTGCTCAATGTCGGCGATGATGTCCTCCACATTCTCTATACCTACGGAGAGACGTATCAGGTCGGGAGCTACGCCGGCCTCACGCAATTGCTCGTCGGAGAGCTGACGGTGAGTGTGGCTTGCCGGGTGGAGCACACAGGTGCGTGCGTCTGCCACGTGGGTCACGATGCAGATCATCTTCAGGCGGTCCATGAAGTGGATGGCATCCTCACGGGTACCCTTCAGTCCGAAGGCAATCACGCCGCAAGAACCGTTTGGCAGATATTTCTGTCCCAGCTCATAGTATTTGTCGCCTTTCAGTCCGCAGTAGTGCACCCAAGCCACCTTGTCGTTGGCCTTCAGCCATTCGGCTACGGTCTGTGCATTCTTGCAGTGCTGCGGCATACGCAGGTGCAGCGTCTCCAGTCCCAGGTTGAGCAAGAAAGCGTTCTGCGGAGCCTGTATGGAGCCGAGGTCACGCATCAGCTGAGCGGTAGCTTTGGTCATGTAGGCCATCTTACCGAATGCCTTCGTGTAGGTCAGTCCGTGGTACGATTCGTCCGGCTGTGTCAGTCCGGGGAACTTGTCGGCATGTGCGTCCCAATCGAAGTTTCCACTGTCAACGACGGCACCACCTACGGAGGTAGCGTGTCCGTCCATATATTTGGTAGTAGAGTGTGTCACGATGTCGGCACCCCACTCAAACGGGCGGCAGTTGATAGGTGTGGCGAAGGTGTTGTCCACAATCAAAGGCACACCGTGGCTGTGAGCGATGCGGGCGAACTTCTCAATGTCGAGCACATCGCAACCAGGGTTGGAGATGGTCTCACCGAAGAGGGCCTTCGTGTTGGGGCGGAATGCCTTGCTGATTTCCTCCTCGGAGTCGTCGGCATTGACGAAGGTACACTCGATGCCCAGTTTACGCATCGTCACATTGAAAAGGTTGAATGTGCCGCCATAGATGGTCGATGAGCACACGAAGTGGTCGCCCTTCTCGCAGATGTTGAATACGGCATAGAAGTTGGCTGCCTGACCGGAAGAGGTCAACATGGCACCCACGCCACCTTCCAAGGCAGCGATTTTGGCTGCCACGGCATCGTTGGTAGGGTTCTGCAAACGTGTGTAGAAGTAGCCGCTCTCCTCGAGGTCGAAGAGGCGTGCCATCTGCTCGCTTGTGTCATACTTGAATGTTGTACTCTGATAGATAGGCAACACACGCGGTTCGCCTTTCTTAGGAGTCCATCCGGCCTGCACACAGATGGTTCCTTGTTGTTGTTTTTTATCCATGATGTTATGTTATGTTGTTTCTATAGAGATTAAACTGAATGCAAAATTAGAAATAAAAGCGACACTCACCAACCTTCGGTGGGCTGATTGTCTATGCGGCGTATGGTTTTTGGGGCGACGAGTAGGCCAGATGGCAGAAAAAGCCTACCTTTGTGGCCTAAACAAATAACATTATGAGCATCAAACACACTATGCCGGTGCAGATTCGCTTCAGCGATGTGGACCAGTTGGGCCATGTGAACAACTCAGTCTACTTCTCGCTCTACGACTTGGGCAAGACGGCTTATTTCCGCGACGTATTGGGCGAGGAGTTGGACTTTGGCGGCATCTGTACCGTTGTGGCCAACGTGAACGCCAACTTCTTCACACCGGTCTATTTCCACGACAACCTGGCCATCGAGACTACTACCGTACAGATTGGCAACAAGAGCTTCACATTGCTGCAACGGGCGGTGGATGTCACCACCCAGGAGGTGAAGTGCGAGTGCCGCACCGTGATGGTCTGCTTCGACAGGCGCTCCAAGCAGACGGTGCCCGTGCCTCAGGAGTGGCGTGATGCCATCAACACGTACGAGGACAAGGAGCTGTAGTCTCCCACCCTTCCGCAAGAATCTCTGTCGTTGATATTGGTTTGTATATACAAAACGCGTTGCCTGAAACCTTCACAGGCTAGGCAACGCAATTACAATACAAAATACAAATACAACTAAACGAGATTCTTTTTAATTTTCTTATACAATTCCTTGAGCCATCATAGCGTGGGCCACCTTCATGAATCCGGCGATGTTGGCGCCCTTCACGTAGTTGATGTAGCCGTCCGGCTGTGTGCCGTACTTCACGCATTGCTCATGTATGCCGTACATGATGCCGTGCAGCTTCTGGTCCACCTCTTCGGCAGTCCAGCTCATGTGCATAGCGTTCTGGCTCATCTCCAGTCCCGAGGTAGCCACACCGCCAGCGTTCACAGCCTTGCCCGGCGCATACATTATCTTGTTCTCGATGAAAGCATCGATGGCCTCGGGCGTACATCCCATGTTGGAGATTTCACCCACACAAGTCACCTTGTTGGCAATCAACGCCTTCGCATCGTCACCATTGAGCTCGTTCTGAGTAGCGCAAGGCAGAGCGATGTCCACCTTCACCTCCCAAGGACGGCGGTCCGGCACGAACTTCGCACCCGGATACTTCTCGGCGTACGGAGCCACGATGTCGTTGCCCGAAGCGCGGAGCTCAAGCATATAGTCAATCTTCTCGCCGCTGATGCCATCGGGGTCGTAGACGTATCCGTCCGGACCAGAGATGGTAACTACCTTAGCGCCGAGCTGGGTAGCTTTGGTAGCAGCGCCCCATGCCACGTTGCCGAAGCCAGAGATGGCCACTGTCTTACCCTTGATGTCGATACCTTTGGTCTTCAGCATCTGGTTCACGAAGTAGAGACCGCCAAAACCGGTTGCCTCGGGACGTATCAGTGAACCGCCATACTCCAGACCTTTGCCGGTGAATGTACCCGTGAACTCACGCGTGAGCTTCTTGTACATACCGAACATATAACCTACCTCGCGGCCACCTACGCCGATGTCGCCAGCGGGCACGTCCATGTCGGGACCCAGATGACGCCACAGTTCGAGGATAAACGCCTGGCAGAAACGCATGATTTCAGCGTCGCTCTTTCCCTTAGGTGAGAAGTCAGAGCCACCTTTACCACCGCCCATAGGCAATGTCGTAAGGGCGTTTTTGAAGGTTTGCTCGAATCCCAGGAACTTCAGGATGGAGAGGTTCACCGACGCATGGAAACGGATACCGCCTTTGTACGGGCCGATGGCGTTGTTGAACTGCACTCGGTAACCCAAGTTCACCTGCACCTTACCATTGTCGTCCACCCAGGGCACACGGAATGTGAAGATGCGATCGGGCTCCACTAAACGTTCAATGAGACTCACTTTCTCAAATTCAGGATGCTGATTGTAGATTTCCTCAATAGAGAGGAGCACTTCCTTCACAGCTTGCAAGTACTCCAGTTCACCGGGGTGCTTGGCTTCCAAAGAAGACATAATGCGTTCGATATTCATATTATATGGTATAATTAAGGTTTAAGTCTTTTCTGTTTCTTCTTTGCTGCAAATATAGAGCTTAATTTATACCCACCAAAATTTTAAAGGGAAAATTTCATAGGGTAAGTGATAAAATGATATCTTCGTCGCATTTACTACACACCTACATGGACTCATTCGCTATTCTCAATCACGTATTCAAGCCGATTTCGTGACCAAATGTAAAGTATAGCCTATACTAGTCGTCTCGTTTACTTACAAGATGTTACTATACCCCACCGATTCAGCAGACCAGTCATCCCGACTACACTCCTTGCGCCGACCGACGGGATGAGTCGCACGCTTGATGCTCGTACGGGCAGTGCATAAACTGCAATATTTATGCATTTATTCCAATATTAGTAAATGATTTCATCGAAATAGCGGTTGCATTAAAATATTCAGTAACTTTGGAGCCGATTTTAAAAACGATAAATACAACATATCAGAACATGATTCTTAACCCAACCATGGAGTGCATGGACCGCGAGTCTATGCGCAAGCTGCAAAGTGAGCGGCTCATCAAGACCGTGAACACGTGTTATAACAACGTGCCCTTCTACCGTCGCAAGATGGACGAGATGGGCTTGAAGCCCGAGGATATCAAGTCTATCGACGACATCCACCTGCTGCCGTTTACCACCAAACACGACCTTCGCGACGAATATCCTTTCGGCCTGCAGGCTGTCCCGCAGACCGAGATTGTACGCATACACGCCTCATCGGGTACCACGGGCAAGCCAGTGGTAGGAACCTACACGAAGAACGACCTCGCCATGTGGGCCGAGGGCGCTGCTCGCGTGTTGGCTGCCGGAGATGTCACCAAGGGCGACATCGTGCAGGTGAGCTACGGATACGGACTCTTCACCGGCGGACTGGGCGCACACGACGCGGCCGGTTATCTGGGAGCCGTGCAGTTGCCTACCTCGGCCGGTAATTCCGAGAAGCAGGTGATGCTGATGAAGGACTTCGGCACTACCGCCCTCTGCTGCACACCTTCATACGCGCTCCGCCTGGCGGAAGTGATGGAGAACAGCGAGTATGTATCCAAGAAAGACCTCAAGTTGCGTGTGGGATTTTTCGGCGCAGAGCCCTGGACCGAAGGTATGCGCAAAGAGCTGGAGGAACGGTTGGGCATCAAGGCATTCGACATCTACGGACTCACGGAGATGTGTGGACCTGGTGTAGGCGGCGAGTGCCAGTATCACAACGGCACACACCTGTGGGAGGACAAGTTCTATCCCGAGATTATCAACCCCGACACGTTGGAGCCTTGCGCACCGGGCGAGTTCGGCGAGTTGGTGTTCACCTCGCTCTGCAAGGAGGCCATGCCTATCCTCCGCTACCGCACACGCGACCTCACGCGCCTCATCTACGAGCCTTGTGAGTGCGGACGTACGGCAGTGCGCATGGACCGCATCCTGGGCCGTTCGGACGATATGATGATTATCCGTGGCGTCAACGTGTTCCCCAGCCAGATAGAGGCATGTCTGACAGAGTTCCCCGCCTTCACGCCGCAGTACTTCATCACCGTGGACCGCAAGAACAACGAGGACACTTTCGACCTCGACGTGGAGTTGCGGCCCGAGTACTTCTCGCCCAACCCGTCGAAACAGATGCCGTTCATCAAACCTCTCTACGACCGCATCGTGTCCATGGTGGGCATCAAGCCGAACATCCACATCAAGGAGTCTGGCTCCATAGCACGTTCCAACGGAAAGGCAAAGCATGTGAACGACAAGCGCGTCTTCTCCTAACTGACGGGATATACATATATATAAGGTATAGCATGGCCGCGGTTGCAAGGTGGTTCCCCACCCCTTGCGGCTGCGGCCATTGCAATGAAACAAGAAAAGGACGGGCTTGTTCTCTATGTTTAGAACACCCGTCCTTATTCGTTATCGTTTCAAATCTCTCAAATTTCTACATCATGCCGTCGTGAAACGCACGTGTAGCGGATGCGAACATAAAAGTCGCCACCAACACACTCATCACGATATCCATAAACAAATCTTTTTTACCTTGTTAAAAAACTAATTACCCTTTAAAACATATATCGCTTTACCCTCTCATTACAAACACCATAGAAAATGAATAAATCCTTTATTTTTAAAACGCTTATAGAATCTATTTTAAGTATCCTATTGAAAACCAATCTTTATTACCCTTATTACCTATTGAACCGCCTTACGCGGCTTTCATTACAACACTTAACCTATGTTTTACGCTGCAAAGATAAGGGTCTTTCAGCTTGTGCTCCAAACGGATGAACGCATAATTTGTACAAAAGGCTGTTTTCTTGACCTATGTCAAGCGAGTCCTCCCCAGGCTCACTCCTTACCGCACTCCCGGCTCCATTTGCGCCAGCCCATAACGGCTATAAACACGTAGAGCCCATAGAGTAACGCCTTGAAAGGTATGCCTTTTATTATATATAGGTAGCAGCAGACGGCATCCACCACTATCCAGAAGAACCACTGCTCGATGTACTTGCGCGACAGGGCCCACAGTCCCACAAACGACATGGCGTTGGTGAAGGCGTCGAGCAGGGGCACGGTACTGTCGGTGAAGGTGATCAGCACCCAATAGGTGGCTCCCCAGGCAACCAGGAAGAAGAGCATCACGGGCAGGTAGGTGCGCAGGGGCATGCGGCTGATGACGGGGGCCTTGCGCTCCGCTTTGCGGAAGAAACGCACGCCAAAGCGCCACACCAGGAATCCGTAGATGGCGGCGATGGTGTAGTAGACCGCCATGCCGGCGTCGCCGTAGAGGCCGTGGCTGTAGTAGAGATAGATGTCGAGGGCGGGCATGACGATGCCTACCACCCACAACCAGATGTTGGCGCGATACTCGAGCCAGATGTAGAGCAGTCCCAGCAGGGTGGTGAACAGGTCGAGCCAGTGTCCGGAAAGAAAGTCAAGCATAATATTGTCAGTTTTGGTTTGTGATTCACATCCCTTCACCGGTCCGGTTAAGGGCGAAAACCCTGCATCGCGTTAGCATTCACTTCGCTCACGCCCTGCAGGGTTTCTTTGTTATTGGGTAATCTATCAGTTTAGAAGCGTAGCGTGAGGTGCCCCATCACGTTGAATCCCGCCATGGGGATGTAGGCCAGAGCCTGGTAGCGCTTGCCGCCGGTGTACCAGCCATACCAGGTGTAACCGTTGGCGGCATAGTGGCGGTCGAACACGTTGTTGGAGTCCAAGCCTATCTTCACGCTCTTCACCCCGGCGTTCTTCAGGTCGACGCGCCAGTTGAGCGAGGCGTTCGACTGTGAGTAGCAGGGCAGCGAACGTGCGTCGCTCTCGGAGTTGTCCACATACTGTTTGCTCACGAAGTTAGTGTGCCACGTTGCGGAGAATCCTTTGTAGTGGAAGTCTACGAATCCGTTCACGATGGCGCTGGGTGAGTACGAGAGGGTGGAGTTGGAGTAGTGGTTCTTCACCAGATAGTCGTCCTCGGCATCCCAACTCTCCACATATTCGTCGAAGTCCTTGATTTTATTCTGGCTCAAGGCAGCGTTTCCCTCGATGCTGAGCCACGACAGAGGAGTCCATCCGGCTGTAAGTTCCACACCCATGCGGTAGCTCTTCTTCACGTTGGTGGTCAGTGCCTCGCCGATGTCGCTCAACTCGCCGGTCTGCACCAGCTGGTTGTGGTAGTTCATATAGTAGAGGTTAGCGCCCACGAACCAGTCGTCGCCGGTGTATTGATAGCCCAGCTCCACATCGTAGACGGTCTCCTTCTTGGGGAAGGGGTTGTGGCCGTTGTCGGTGTAGTTGTTGCGCTCGGGCTCGCGGTGACTGATGGCGGCGCTCCAGTAGGCCTTGTGTCCCTCGTTGGTGTAGCTCATGCCCACTTTGGGGTTGAAGAAGTGGAACTTCTTGTTCACGTCGAGCTCTTGGTTCTTATATGTTCCGTCCTCCTGCTCGATGAACTTGTCGTTCACGCCGTCGGTCTTGAAGCGTACGTAGCGGTACTGCAGGTCGACGAAGGCGTTCCAGTTGTCGGCGAAGTTGTAGGTTCCCTTCACGAATGCGCTGTAGTCGCCCTTACGGGCGTCGCTGTCGTAGTATTGGTATTTGCCGCCATTGCCCAGAATCTGTTGCTCGGCGCGCGTATCTTTAATATAGGTAAGGTATCCCCAGTGGCTGGCATCGAACTGTTGCAGGCTGACTCCACCCACGAGGTCGAACTGGTCGGCCTTGTAGTTGAAGTGGTACACCATGCCGTAGGTGTTCTGCGTCAGGCCTTTCTTGCGGATGAAGTCGCTCCGTTTCACCTTGTTGCCGTCGGCGTCGCGGTAGACGAGTCCAAACTTTGCGAACTTGCAGTTGTTCTTGAACTCCTTGTAGTATCCCTCGCCGTAGGTGTAGTGCAGCGCCACGTTGTGTGTCCAGTGAAGCGACGGCTGCCAGGTGGCGGAGAGGATGTTGTGGTTTTGGTAGAAGTTGTCCGTGGTGCGGTCCCAATCGCTACCGTCGCGCATCTGGTAGTGGGTGGTCGTGAAGTTGCCCTTGCTCCATGCGTCCGCATCGTAGTCGAGGTTCTCCACCAGGGTGTTCACCTTTCCCAGTCCGGCTTTCCACAGGTCTTTGTACGTGGTGTAGCCATAGTCGAAGAGGCTCTCGCTGGTATCGTAGTCGGAGCCGACCACGCCGTTCCATGCCTGGCCGGTCTTCTCGAAGTTGCCGATGTTCTTGTAGCGAATCTGGAAGTTGTCGCCCAGCCAAGTGAGTCCACCGTAGTAGGAACCCGAGCGGCCCGACGTGCCGTGTACGAAACCGTCGGTCTTGCTCTCGTGGTAAGCGCCGTCGAACACCAGGCGGTCGAACAGCAAGCCGGTGGAGAAGGATGCTCCCGCATTGTAGGTAGCGAACGATCCATAACTACCTGTCACCTCCACGAAAGGTTTGGTCTGCGGCACTGCCGTGGCCAGTGAGATGCTACCGCCGAAGGCACCGTCGCCGTTGGTAGAGGAGCCCACGCCACGCTGTATCTGCACACTCCCCAGCAGCGAGGCATAGGAGTTCATGTTGGCCCAAAACACCGTCTGGTCTTCGGGCGAGTTGAGCGACACGCCGTCTAGTGTCACGTTGATGCGGCTGCCTGCCGCGCCACGCATGCGCATGTAGCAGGTGCCGATGCCTGTGCCGTTCTCGCTCCACGCCACGATACCGGGGGTACGGGCGAAGAGGAAGGGCAGCTCCTTGCCACTGGTGGCAAAGTTCTGCAACTCTTGTTTGTTGATGTTGGCTACGGCAAAAGGTGCCTCTTTCTGCACACGCACTGCCTTCACCACTACTTCGTTCAGCTGGTGAACACTCACCGAGTCTGGTTCTTGTTCAGCCATTGCCTGTTGTGCGCAGAGGACGCAAAGCAAGGACAAGGCTACACCATTGATTTTGTTCATCGTTGGTATATATATAACATTAATAAAAGAAGGGGGGAATGAATCCAGAACGGCAACTATGAGTATTTGTTGCAATCGCTCGTCTTTTACCTACGCCGGCATTATCCGGATCAGGTTATGGGTTTAATCTCAGCATCCGCATCGTCTGCGGCAGCACCCCTTAGTCAGCAGTTTGCTAACCGGCGGCAAAGATACACCTTTCTTCAGACATCAATGCTATATAACATAAAAAACGTGACTTCGAGACAACAAATATGCTATTCCTCTTCCCCGTTGGTACACTCCCCCGTCTCGTAACTGCGCGTCATGTCCTTCAGAATGCCTATCATCTTTTGGCGGAGGCTCTCGGGCTGCAGCACCATGATGTTGCGACCATGCCATAGCAGTTCCTGCAGGAAGTCGCGGCTCGGGCGGATGGTGAGCTCATAGTCCCGATACAGGCTGTCCTCCGACTCCACCAACCGCCGTTGGCTCGCATGGAGCGGCACCTCCTCTATCAGGTTATACTCGGGGTAGAAGGCGCGGATGCGGACGTGCTCCACCGGTTCGTCGTCCACCCTCATGATGCCGAAGCAGCTGTCGTAGTAGATCTCGGGGGTGAGGAACTTCTTCATCTTCGCCGACAGCGGATGCTTCTCGCAGATGATGTCCAAGGAGTTGATGCGGTCGAAGGGCAGACAACGGACGAGCGTCTTCTCGTCAACCTTCTCCGGCGAAGCCTTCACGCCTATCACGTACCAGCGTTGCTTGAAATATCTCACAAAGGCAGGCTGCAGCAGCATGTCGCTCTCCGCACCGAAGGCGGAGACGTACTTGAACTTCAGCAGGTAGTGCTTGTCGATGGCTCCCAGGATGTCGTCGAGGTAGGCCGAGTGGTAGGGCGGCGTGTCGAGCATCACCTTGTTGTGATACTTCAGCTGTTCGCCCAGCGAGGCCAGGCGCATGCTGCTGAGCATCCACTCCGTGGTCTCGTCGCACTCCACCTTGTCACGCGTCACATAGTAGCGGTAGCCGTCGGCCTTGTCACACTCCACGGTGATGCCAAACTGCGAGGCGATGGCTTCGCGATGGCGGTGAAACGTGCGCAGGGTCAGTTCCTCGTGGAAAGGGTTGCACGACGCGTCCTCCCATTCGTCAGCGATCTCCCTGAAGGTGAGATGCTTCTGCTCAAGCAAGGCTATGAGCCAGCAATAGAATTTCACTCTATTATCCATATGTGTTCTATCCTCCTATTATTAAACTACTTAGAATGCCATGAATCATGAACATTCGTGTCGTTACCAATACTTCTTTAATAGTTATCGGCCGCAAAGGTCCCTGTCTGCTGTGCCATATTTCGGCACAACCCAATAAAATTTGCATCCCCACCTATGCTTTTGTGGGGAACAGGTCTCAAAGGTAATGAAAAGGATTGGGACAAGCGCTATATTTCCTCTGAAATACTTACTGCGAAAATGCGGTGATAACGATGCAAAGCGTAGGACTTGACAATGTCAACACCTAGGCATAATTATGCAAAAATATTCACAAAATCGGCGTACGGCAATTGCCGTACACGTGATTGACAACTGCCATACACATGGATGGCAATTGCCGTACACACGGATGGCAATTGTCAATCACACTTTTTGTCGAGATTCTTGCACCATATAATATGGGTTCTAACATCATATAGTAGGCATTCTGCGACCATCAGGACAGCGGGAAAAGACGAGAGCAAGGAGCGGGCGATAAACACAGATGATGATGTGGCTGGCGACACGAGTGCAGCATTCGGCATATTCTTGTAAAAAATTATCGGGCTATGTCGGTATATGGCACACTCGTTAAACATCTTTGCAGTGAAATGATTATAGCAGCATCCATAACGATACTGCATAGCATAAGGGAACTTTAGTTACTAACGATAAATTCAAACAGCTTATGAAAAAGGTTAATGTGTTTACAGCTATTGTGTTGCTTATGGCAACATCATCTCTTATCTGTTGTTCAGGTGAGGGGAGCGATGAGATGATTGAACCCACTCCAACGCCCACGCCCGAACCTTATGTGGATTCTGATACGATTACAACATCATTCAAGCTGGGTGGGGAGATTCTTCAGAGCCAAGAGTCCTTGTCCACTCGAGCGTTCGGAGCGAACGATTTGTTTGGTGTGAATGTCTACCAGTCGATGAAGGAACAATCCGCCGACAGTCTTTTTGCCAGCATGTACAACTACGCCTATGGCTATTTCGATGATTTGAGCTCCGTGGTACTGAAACTGGCAAAGAGCCGCTATTACCATTTCGAGATGGTGTACATCCCTGACGGCAAGAATCTCATTCATCAGTATTCTGACGGGCACTATGCCAATCCATTTGCGTGCATTTTCTCCCAGAATCCTTACAACGGGAAACTCAATGAAGTGGTCTATTCTACGGAAAATAGCCTAAGTATGCTCAACTACGGAGCTAGCCAAGGGAAAGGCATAACCGATTATATGATTCAGTCCAATCAATTCAACAAGATAGAACGTTACCAGGGTCTGAAATGGAATTTCCATGCTACCGACGACTCGAAAACCGTGAGCATCAATCTCTATCGAATGATGGTCGGCATCAAACTGATTGTAGATGACTTCACCGAGGGAACGATTATCTTAAGTAGCGACTCTGGCATAAAATACACGCTGGCACCTGCCGCCGATTCCTCTACCAACATTCTGGACATCGTAGTTGAGTTACCGTCGATGCCAACATTAGGTAGAGTAGGAGACGGTACACCAGAGAAACCTTTTACTGATGAGTGTGTCGGTGGATTGCTCATATATTATAGAGGTAAGGACGGCAAAGAGATTCCTCTCTATTCGAACAGAAGTTTCAAGTTCAAGCGCCTGACTCGCCACGTGCTGCAATTCTCCCTCTCGGACGCGATAGCCAATGGTGGAATAACACCGGAACTGAAGGACGACCCTAATGCCGAGATGCCCGACAACGAATGGAACTGGGATGAATAGGGGAACTGAGATATCCTTTGTCGTTTAGCACAAATAAATCTGTCAAGCAAGCATGGTGGTTATGTCTTCGATTTGCATTATCTTTGCCGACAAATTGTGAATACTAACATTCTATATCGACATAAGCACAATGGAATACAATTTCAGGGAAATAGAGAAGAAGTGGCATCAGCGCTGGATAGAGAACAAAACCTATCTGGTGAAGGAAGATGACTCGAAAAAGAAATTCTACGTATTGAACATGTTCCCTTACCCCTCCGGAGCGGGACTGCACGTGGGACACCCACTAGGCTACATCGCATCGGACATCTACGCTCGCTACAAACGTCTGCAAGGGTACAACGTGCTCAACCCTATGGGATACGACGCCTACGGGCTGCCCGCTGAGCAGTACGCCATACAGACCGGACAGCATCCGGCCATCACTACCGTCAACAATATCAACCGATACCGCGAACAACTGGACAAGATAGGTTTCTCGTTCGACTGGAGCCGCGAGGTGCGCACCTGCGAACCGGGTTACTACCACTGGACGCAATGGGCGTTCCAGAAGATGTTTGCCTCCTTCTACGACAACACGAAGAAGCAAGCACGCCCCATCAGCGAGCTGACAGCAGCCTTCGAGACCAACGGCACAGCCGGACTGGATGTGGCTTGCAGCGAGGAACTGAGCTTCACAGCAGCCGAGTGGAAGGCCATGGACCACAAACAGCAGCAGGAGACGCTGATGAACTACCGCATAGCCTACCTGGGCGAGACGATGGTGAACTGGTGCTCGCAGCTGGGTACCGTACTCGCCAACGATGAGGTGGTGGACGGCGTGTCGGAGCGTGGCGGCTATCCGGTGGTGCAGAAGAAGATGCGCCAGTGGTGCCTCCGTGTGTCGGCCTACGCACAGCGGCTGCTCGACGGACTGGATACCATCGACTGGACCGACTCGCTGAAGGAGACACAGCGCAACTGGATAGGACGTTCCGAAGGTACAGAGGTAGTGTTCCGTGTGAAGCGTGACGAGCAGCGCGACGCCGCAGGCAGCGACGAGATTTCGTTCACCATCTTCACCACCCGTGCCGATACGATGTTCGGTGTCACCTTCATGGTGCTGGCACCGGAGAGCGAGATAGTGCCCCAGGTCACTACACCGGCCCAGAAGGCCGAAGTGGAAGCTTACCTGGATGCCACCAAGAAGCGTACCGAGCGGGAGCGCATCGCCGACCGCCGCGTGACGGGTGTCTTCTCGGGCGCTTATGCCATCAACCCGATGACTGGCGAAGAGGTGCCTATCTGGATCAGCGACTACGTTTTGGCTGGCTACGGTACAGGAGCCATCATGGCAGTGCCGGCTCACGACAGCCGCGACTATGCCTTCGCCAAACATTTCGGGCTGGAGATTCGTCCGCTCATCGAAGGATGCGACGTGTCGGAGGAGAGCTTCGACGCCAAGGAGGGTATCGTATGCAACTCACCGAAGCCAGGTGCCAAGGCCTACTGCGACCTGGTGCTCAACGGACTGACCGTGAAAGAGGCCATCGCAGCCACCAAACAATATGTGCGCACGCACAACCTGGGTCGCGTGAAGGTGAACTTCCGTCTGCGCGACGCCATCTTCTCACGCCAACGCTACTGGGGCGAACCGTTCCCGGTATACTATAAGGACGGCATGCCCTACATGATCGATGAGGACTGCCTGCCATTGCTGCTGCCCGAGGTAGACAAGTTCCTGCCTACCGAGACGGGCGAGCCGCCATTGGGACACGCTACTAAATGGGCTTGGGACACTGTAAACAAATGCGTGACCGACAACGACCGCATCGACAACCAGACGGTGTTCCCCATCGAGCTGAACACGATGCCGGGATTCGCCGGTTCGTCGGCATACTACCTGCGCTATATGGACCCCCACAACGACACGGCACTGGTGTCTGCGGAGGCCGACCACTATTGGCAGAACGTAGACCTCTATGTGGGCGGTACCGAGCACGCCACGGGTCACCTCATCTACTCCCGCTTCTGGAACAAGTTCCTCTTCGACCTGGGCGTGAGCGTGAAGGAAGAGCCGTTCCAGAAACTGGTGAACCAAGGCATGATTCAAGGCCGCAGCAACTTCGTGTACCGCTACTACTCGTGGAAAGAGGCCAACGGAACGAAAGAGGTGACGCCGACCAACATATACGTATCCAAAGGCATTGCCGACAACATCAACAAGGGAGTCTACACGGCAGAGGAGCTTGGACAAATCTTCAAGACCTGCCAGGTGGAGGTGCCTGCGGAGATACTGCAGCACCAGGGCGTGAACGAGATTCACGTGGACGTGAACATCGTGGCCAACGATGTGCTCGACGTGGATGCCTTCCGCCAGTGGCGACCGGAGTACAAGGAGGCACAGATGGTGACCGAGGATGGCAAGTACATCTGCGGATGGGCCATCGAGAAGATGAGCAAGTCGATGTACAACGTGGTGAATCCCGATATGATTGTGGAGCGCTACGGAGCCGACACACTGCGTATGTACGAGATGTTCCTCGGACCGGTGGAGCAATCGAAGCCTTGGGACACCAACGGCATCGACGGTGTGCACCGCTTCATCAAGAAGCTGTGGCTGCTCTTCTACGGACGCGACAATGAGTTCCTACCTACCGACGGAGAGCCTACGAAAGAGGAGCTGAAGTCGCTGCACAAACTCATCAAGAAGGTAACCGAGGACATCGAGCACTTCTCATACAACACCTCCATCAGTGCCTTCATGATCTGCGTGAACGAACTGACCCAGCTGAAGTGTAACAAGAAAGCCATCCTGGGCGACTTGGTAGTGCTGATGGCCCCGTTCGCTCCCCACCTCAGCGAAGAGTTGTGGGAGGCCTTGGGCCACACCACCTCGGTGTGCGATGCCCAGTGGCCTTCGTTCAACGAGGAGTATCTGAAAGAGGACTCGGTGAAGTACACCATCTCCTTCAACGGCAAGGCACGCTTCACGCTCAACTTCCCGGTGGACGCCGACAACGCCACCATCGAGAAGACGGTGCTCGAGCATGCCGACTCGCAGAAGTACATCGACGGACGCACGCCGAAGAAGGTCATCATCGTGCCGCGCAAGATTGTGAACGTGGTGCTCTGATGCCCTAGCCCAAACCAACAGACCTAAACCGAACAACTATGAATATGCATGCGCCGTTGAAATTGTGGCGTGAGGTCAAAGATTATCTCGCCATCACGTTGGGAGTGGTTATCTACTCGTTGGGATGGACCTGTTTCCTGTTGCCGTACCAGATAACGACAGGTGCGGTAACAGGTATCGCAGCCATCATCTTCTATGCGACAGGAGTGCCCATACAG
>CAYZVH010000005.1:0-40994 GCA_964481755.1 uncultured Bacteroides sp.
ACTTTCCGATGCAAAACCGGGAGAAGATGGATCCAAGGACTTCGTCGGTGGTAATTTCACCTAGGATGTCGCTCAGGTAGTGGATGCACTCGCGGATGTCCTGCGACAGAAGGTCACCGGGGAGGTTGCTCTCCAGGCCGGACTGGATGCGGTGGATGCAGTCGAGCACGTGGACGAGGGCTTCGTAGTGACGCACGTTGGTGACGATGACGTCGTTGGGGTTAATCTCAGGCAGGGCGGCGGCTTTCTGCAGTGCATCCTCCAGGGCGGCGATGTTCTCCTTCCGTTTGGCGGAGATAAAGAGACGTTCCGCTTCGGACTGACCGAACGTTTCCTCGGCCAAGGCGGAGAGAGACTCCCGTTGTGCATCGTCTATCAAATCGGTTTTATTGAAGAGGAGCACCAGCTTCTTGCCCTCGCAGTGGGGACGAATCTTCGTTAGCAGAGCGCGGTACTGCTCGGGCGTGGTGGTAGCGTCTATCACCCACAGAACGATGGAGGCTTGGTCCAACTTCTTGAAGGTGCGCTCGATGCCTAGGGTCTCGATGGTGTCCTGCGTGTCGCGAATGCCGGCGGTGTCGATGAAGCGAAAGGTGACACCACGGAGGTTCACCGTGTCCTCGATGATGTCGCGCGTGGTGCCATGGATGTCGCTCACGATGGAACGGTCGTCGTTCACCAGAAGGTTGAGGAGGGTGGACTTACCGGCGTTAGTGTCGCCGATGATGGCCACGGGGATGCCGTTCTTCACGGCGTTGCCCACACTGAAGGATTCTACCAGCCGCACGATGAAGGTTTCCATCTGTGCCGCCAGTTCCTTCAACTTCTGCCGGTCGGCAAACTCCACGTCTTCTTCACTGAAGTCCAGCTCCAGCTCGATGAGGGAGGTGAAGTCGAGCAACATGCTGCGCAGCTTGGCCAGCTCAGCACTGAATCCGCCCCGCATCTGGCTCATGGCCAAGCGGTGGGACGAGGCGTTGGTGGAGGCTATCAAGTCCGCTATGGCCTCGGCTTGACTCAAGTCCATCTTGCCATTGAGGAAAGCCCGCTGGGTGTACTCGCCCGGCTGTGCGCTGCGGCATCCGTGCTGGATGAGCAGTTGCATCACCCGCTGCAGGATGTACGACGACCCGTGGCACATAATCTCCACGGAGTCCTCGCCCGTGAAGGAATGCGGAGCACGGAAGATGTTCACCAGCACCTCGTCGATGACTTCCCCACGGGAAACCTTCTCACCATTCGTTCCGCTAACAGAACCGTTCCTTACATCTTCACCGAGAACCGAGTTCTCACCGGAAGCACACTTCTCCCCCACGCCTTCGTCCACAATCTGGCCGTAGGCGATGGTGTAGGCTTTTCTCTCCGCCAGCGGTTTTCCCGACGAGCGGAACACTTGGTCAGTGATGTTGATGGCTTCCGGTCCCGAGACACGGATGACGCCAATGGCTCCTCCCTGAGCGGTAGCTATGGCACAAATAGTATCTTCGCTAATCATGCTGCAAAATAACTAAGAATGCTGCAGTCGGACAAATTTTCATCGTTGATTCATTTTCACCGATAGTGCGATAGACAAAACCTATCGTCGGGCAAGCACGGGATACGGTCACAAGAGGGGCGGACGGCAGAAGAGCGCTGAAGGGGAAGGTTGTTGCCAACGGGGGAAACCGCAAGCAGTCCTAAGCTTGGACGGTCCACGCACAAAATGAAAGCTGGCTATCAGAAAACCGAATGACGCTATCGCTACATTTAATCAATTTGTACGTCCAACGCCCAACCAGGCAACTTACCTTTGCGGCCGAAAAACAAAAAGCAACAATCAATCATGGAAAATCTAACAGTAATCACCTCAATGCTCAGCAGCTTCGCGCCTATCTCCATCTTGGCCGGCGTAGCACTGACACTGTTGCTTGCAATCGGAAAACAAGCGACTAACCAATGGATGAAAATCAACAACAAGTACCACATCATCACCTACGGATGTGCTGACGATGTAGAATCTGACTTCTATGACGACGATGAACTGTAACGACGAACATTCGGCGCACGAACACCTGAAGACCGTGGGGAAGTTCGTGGCGGACTATGCCTCCACCCTCTTCTCCTACGGAGCCACGACCATCCGCATAGAGAAGAGCATCGAACGCATCGCCCGGAAATATGGGGCTGACGTGCAGCTCACCGTGTTGCCTATGCACATCATGGTGACCGTGTGGGACCACGACCACGAGCACTCCTACACCATCAACGAGAAGGTGAAGGGCAACGGCATCGACTTCGACAAGAACACGCAGCTGAGCAAGCTGAGCTGGACCATCTTCGACAACGACCTCCCCTTGGAGGAGGCGCAACGGACGATGAACGACATCGCGCGACTGCCACGCCTCGACCCCTTCCTGGTGACGATGCTCACGGGAGCCGCCAACGCATCGTTCTGCAAACTGTTCGGGGGCGACTGGATCTCGATGCTCATCGTCTTCGTGGCCACCATCTGCGGATTCTACCTGAAGAACAAGTTGCACGGCCAGTGGCAGTGGGACCTGCGGCTGGTGACCATCCTCTCCGGTTGCCTCGCCACGGTGATAGCCAGCTCGGGCTACGTGTTCCACATCGGCTCCACTCCGGACATCGCGTTGGGTACGGGCGTACTGTTCCTCGTTCCCGGCATTCCCTTCATCAACTCCGTCAACGACCTGATAAACGGCCATTACATCTGTGCCTTCAGCCGCTTCACACAGGCTACCATCACCACGGTCTGCCTGTCACTGGGCCTCTGTCTCGGCTACCTCATCATCAACATACACATCGTCTAATGAATATCCTCGACTTACTACAGGACGGCTGTTTCGCCGCCATCGCTGCCATCGGGTTCGGCAGCATCAGCAACGTTCCCTTCCGGAGCTTCTCAGGTTGCGCCATACTGGCCGCGCTAGGCCATTCGCTGCGTTTCCTGCTGATGCACGGATGCGGTTGTTTCATCATCGGAGCCAGTTTCGCAGGCGGGCTGCTGATAGGTCTGCTCTCCATCCCCATGTCGCGCCGCTGGCACTGCCCGGCGGAGGCACTATCCTTCCCCGCCCTGCTGCCGATGATTCCGGGAATGTACGCCTACCGCAGTGTGCAGGCGCTCACGATGTGTCTGAGGGAAAGCGGCATGGAGTCGTTCACCCACTACTTCATGTTGTTCAACTACAACTGGACGGTCTGCGTCATCACCATCGCCTTGATGGTCATCGGGGTGACGGTGCCAATTTTCGTCTTCCGGAAGAATTCTTTCTCCGCCACACGATGAATGACCTTCGAAATAATTACTTTTGCAGAAACAAGAATGGTTCATATGGAATTACGACAGTTACGTGTCTTCATCAAGGCCGCCGAGACACTGAATTTCTCCGAAGGGGCCAAGGCGCTCTTCATGACGCAGAGCTCGTTCTCACAAAACATCAAGCAGTTGGAGGAGGAGCTGAAGATTCAGCTCTTCTACCGCAACAGTCACGAGGTGACGCTGACGGAGGCCGGCAAGGAGCTGCTGCCCTACGCGCGGAGCACCATACAACAGAGCGACAATTGCGTGAATCTGATGAACGACCTCAACAATCTGCAGTGCGGCACGCTGGACATCGGCGTCACCCATTCGTTCAGCCAGATAAGCGTGGTCACCATCGCGGAGTTCATGAAAGCCTATCCGGCCATCAAGCTGAATGTAATCTACAAAACGATGGGCGAGCTCTTCGACCTGCTCATGCAGCACAAGCTGGACTTCGTGCTCTCCTACAAACCGCTCTGCAGCCTTCCGCAGATTGAGTCGCACATCCTGTTCGAGGACCATCTGTCCGTCATCGTCAACCAAAACCATCCGCTAGCCAAGGAGCGGAAGGTGAAGCTGGACGACCTGCACAAGTTCCCGCTAGCGCTCCCCGCCAAAGGGTTGCAGGCCCGCAATGCGCTGGACCGCATCCTGGAGGAGAACAAGGTGACGCTGGACACACGTGTGGAGCTCAATCAAGTGACTCCGCTGCTGCGCATGGTGCGCAAGTATCAGATAGCCACCGTTCTGTCGAGCACGGCTGTCAACCTCGACCCGGACTTGAAGTCCATCCCCATCGACTCGCCTCACTGCGAGATGGAAGGCTCGTTCCACATGCTGAAGGATGCCTACCGCAAGGCCTCGGCCAAGGAGTTCATCCGTATGCTGATGGACACGGACGAGGTACGCCAGCTGCGCGGGAAGTGGTTGCTGTAACGGAGAAGGATAAATAATTGAGATGCCTTGCGGCGGAAGCCGGAATTTGTTGTACTTTTGCAGCCATAATTCGGAAACAGACACATCGATGACGAAAACCTGTAATCTGCTCATTGCTTTACTTTTGTGGTGTGGCGTGGCTACGGCCCAAGAAGAGATCACCTTCACCGTCACGCCCGAAGGGATAGGCTGCATCAAGTTGGGCATGAAAGCCGCCGACATTCCGCAACAGTGCGAGGGACTATATAATAAGGTAGAGAAATCCACCGTGAAGACGGATAGCCAGGAGGACTACGACTCCGACCCAGTGCAAGAGCAATACCTATTTTATATGGGTAAGGTGAAAGTGATGGAAATCGACATCACCGACGACGACGACCAAACAGTGAACTTCATCACGGCCTACGCCCCGCACGTGGTCACCGAGAGCGGACTTCACCCCGGCTCACCACTGACCGACCTCTTGAAGCAGGAAGGCATTGAGTGGCAGATAGAGGGCGAATATTACGGAGTGGTGATTGACGGCTACATAGCCATAGAGCTGAAGAGCAAATACCTGACCGACAGCGGCCGCCGCAAGTACGAGGACGTGTACGACAAGAACATGGAGCCGGCCTTCTACGCCAAGGACTTCAAGCCCCACGGCAAGATAGAGGAGATTTCGGTATTCAGGGAGGAGTTCTAATAATCCCCTATTTTCCACTGGCCCTACTCAAGCAAAAATGAGTATAATACTCAATGGGCAACGAGTATAATACTCAAGTGCCGATGAGCTATATACTCGATGGCACTTGACCTATATACTCGTTTTTACGATGACCTACATCCCTCAACCTTCCGTCTGTTCCTTGGGCCAGTTCACCAGATAGAGCGTCTCCGTGGCACGGGTGAAGGCGGTGTAGAGCCATCGGAAATAGTCGGGACCGAGGTTCTCCTGCGTCACGTAACCTTGGTCCAGGAACACCGTGCGCCACTGTCCACCCTGCGCCTTGTGGCAGGTAATGGCGTAGGCAAACTTCACCTGCAGGGCGTTGTAGTGGGGGTCCACTTTCATCTTCTTCATGCGGTCGCGCTTCAGAGGGATGTCGGCATAGTCCTCGAGCACGGTGTAGAACAGGCGGTCGGCATCCTCGCGGGAGAGCGACGGGAAGTCCGACTGCAGTGTGTCGAGCAGTATGGTGGCCTCCAACTCGAAGTCGTCATAGTCGGGGAACTGCAGCACAGCGTCTGCAAAGCGGAACCCGTAGAGCTGGCGCGTGTGGCGCACCCTCCGCACCACCGCCACGTCGCCGTTGGCGATGAACTCGATGGACTTCTCCTGCTCGGTCCAGAAGTAGTTGTTCTTGGCTATCATCAGCAGGTCGCCGTTAGAGAGTTCCTCCTCGCGATAGAGTATGCGGTTGCGTATACCATTATTATATAGGTTAGCCCGTTTGTTGGATCGACAGATCACCATGGTCTCCTCCATACCACCATCGGCGTAGGCATTCTCCAGCGCTTCTATCAGTTCGTTGCCGGGCAAGTTGCGGATGTCCGGGAAGCCAGCGAAGCGCACCCGCGGGAAGTCCGCCATCTGCCCCGTGGTCATCAGTCGGCGCAGTGCGGTGGCGTTCCACAGGATGCCTGACGACTCCAGTTGACGGACCACCTGCGTCAGCGACGTCTCCACCACCTTCAGGTTGTAGCCCGCCAACACCTGGGCGTTGAGGGCCGGACTCTCCGTCTCGCCCACGGGAGGCAGCTGCGCCCGGTCGCCCATCAGCACCAGTCGGCAACCCTGCCCGCAGTAGACGTACTGGATGAGGTCGTCCAGCAGGCGGCCCGTACCGAACACACCACCCGACAGTCCGTCGTTGGAGATCATCGACGCCTCGTCCACTATAAATAAGGTATGCTGGTAGAGGTTGTTGTTGAGCGAGAAGCCCGAGGCCTCGTCCGCCAAACTCTTCTGTCGGTAAATCTTCCGGTGGATGGTGTAGGCCGGATGGCCGGCGTAGCTGCTGAGCACCTTCGCCGCACGCCCGGTGGGAGCCATCAGCACCACCCGCTGCTTCAGTTTATCGAGCACACGCACTAGGGCTGCCACCAAGGATGTCTTACCCGTGCCGGCAAACCCTTTTAACAAAAAGAGAGAATCCGCCTCGGTAGAATAGAGGAACTGGGCCAGCTGATCGATGGCCTTTTCCTGCTCCGGAGTGGGCGGAAAGTGAAAATATTCCTTAATTTGTAACTTCAAAAAATTATTTATCATCATCAATGAAGAAAAAGTTCCCGCAAGTTCATCGGTAATTATATTTATTTACCTATTTTTGCCGTACGAATATAAACTATAAAAAATGCATTAACATCATGAAAACAGTTTTTAACATCATCTTAAGCGTTTGCGTGGTACTTTTGGTGTATCTCTGCTTCCAAAGCATCATGGGACCGATTGAATTCAACAAAGTAAAGGACCAGCGGGAAGACCAAATCAAGGCCAGATTGATCGACATCCGTAAGGCTCAGCTGGAGTATAGAACTCTCCACGGCGGTCGCTACACCGACAACTTCGACTCATTGATTACTTTCGTAAAGAACGCTAAACTGCCGTTCGTAAGAAAAGAGGGTGTGCTCACCGACGACCAATTGGAGAACGGACTCACCGAGGCAAAGGCTATGGAGATGATTACTAAAGCAAAACGCACCAACAACTGGAAGGAAGTGGAAGCTGCAGGCTTGATGAATTTCAAGCGTGATACCGTTTGGGTAGCTATGCAGGACACCATCTTCGGTTCGAAATACGACGCTGACTCTCTGCGTTACGTTCCGTTCGGCAACGGCGCTACCTTCGAGATGGCTATCAAGGAAGACAGCACCAAGTCCGGCGCCAAGTTCTACCTCTTCGAGGCCAAGACTCCTTACACCGTTTATCTGCAGGGCACCAACAGCCAGGAGCTGACGAACCTTATCGACACTCAGACCAAGCTGAACAGATACCCCGGATTAAAGGTGGGTGACGTTGAGACACCTAACAACAATGCTGGTAACTGGGAATAATGATATTCGATACTGATAAATCAGAGTTATACACACTATCCATCCGTCTTAGTACGGATGGATTTTCTTTATCTGCCTACAACCCCGAACGGGAACACCCGTTCTACCACTGGACCTATCCGGTCCGGCCCAACCTCTCCATCGTAGCCAATGTGAAGGAGATGCTCGCCACGTGCGAACAGCTGCAACACCCCTACAAACAGGTGCGCGTCTTCTTCGACACGATGAACTGCATGCCCGTCCCCTTCGAACTGTTCGACGACGAGGATGCCGAGAACCTCTACCATCAGACTTTCCACACCGTCGGTATCGGCGAGATGGTGATGAGCGACGTGCTGCCCGATGCCGACGTGGTGTTGCTGAGTTGCCTCAACAAGAATGTGCGCCAGCAAATCGTGGAGCAATATCCACAAGCCACGTTCCACTGCACAGCCACTCCCCTGACCGCCTACTTCGCTAAGCGAAGCCACTTGGGCGACAATCGGAAGCTCTTCGTCTGCTTTCAGAAGAGCCACCTCACCTTGTTGGCGTTCGACCGCCGGAAACTGATGCTGCTCAACAGCTTCAACTACAAGGCCGTGGACGACTGTGTCTACTACGTGCTCTACGCCTGGAAGCAGTTGGAACTTAACCAGCAACAGGACGAGCTCCATCTGGCGGGCCTCATCCCCTCCAGCGATATGCTGCTCCATCAGTTGCGCAAATACATACGGCAAGTACATGCCATCGACCCGTCGGCCGAGTTCAGCCGCGCGGCCTACACGACTGACAAGGAACTGCCGTTCGACCTACAGGCATCGTTCGCCTGCAATTTCTAAACCCCTACCCTTATGCGAGTAATCAGCGGAATCTACAAAAGAAGAAGATTCGACGTGCCGAACACCTTCAAGGCACGTCCCACGACAGACTTTGCCAAAGAGAATCTGTTCAACGTACTGTCTAACTTGATCGATTTCGAGGACCACATCACGGCGCTCGACCTCTTCGCCGGCACGGGCAGCATCAGCATCGAGTTGGTGTCGCGCGGCTGCGACAAAGTGGTTTCCATCGAGAAAGACCCGCAGCACTTCGCCTTCATCCGCCAAGTGATGAACATGGTGAAGACCGACCGCTGCTTCCCCATCAAGGGCGACGTGTTCCGCTACATCGAGCGGTGCAACGAGCGTTACGATCTCATCTTCGCCGACCCACCCTACGAGCTCACGGGTCTGGAGACGATTCCCTCGCTCATCTTCGAGCACCATCTGCTGAAGGACGATGGTCTGCTCGTGCTGGAGCATGGCAAGAAGAACAACTTCGAGGATGACCCTCACTTCATGGAACGCCGCGTCTATGGCAGCGTCAACTTCTCCCTGTTCCGTGCGACGGTGGAGACGGCGGAGCAAGATTGCTAAAACATGGAGTAAGGAACTTAGCCCATGGCGAGTATGTTTCCACGGGGTTCATTTCTCCAACAACATGCTGAAACAGTGATTCATCTCGCTACTGACCAGCAACTATCTCAAAGCAGCGGCGATAGTAGACGAACGATAGACTCTTTCGCCCGCTGACTGGCAGGGCGGTTTGTCCAGGCTTTCAGCGTCAGCTGACGGCAGTCGCGCTGGTCGCGCACAAACACGTCCTTCAGTTGCATCGCCACGTTGGGGTCGTAGACAAAGGCATTGATTTCGAAATTGTGCTCGAAGCTGCGGAAGTCCATGTTGGTGGAACCTACCGTGGAAAGCGTGTCGTCGCTCACTATCAGCTTCGAGTGCAGGAAACCCTTCTGATAGAGGAACACCTTCACACCTGCCCGTAGTACATCGCCTAGGTACGAGAGGCTTGCCAACTGCGTGATGGCGGAGTCGCCGTGCTCGGGAATCATCAGCCGCACGTCCACCCCCGCCAGGGCAGCCGTCTGAAAGGCAGCGATTACCGACTCGGTAGGCAGGAAATAGGGCGTCTGCACGAAGAAGTAACGCTTGGCGTTGCCTATGGCCCAAAGCAGACCTTGCATGATGGGTTGCCACTCCCCTGCTGGTGCCGATGTGACTATTTGCACCAACGACGAGCCAAGACTCTCCGTGCGGGGCGTCGGGTAATATTTGGAAGCCGTGAGCAGCGACCGCGTCACGAAGAACCAGTCCATAAGGAAGTTGCTCTGCAAGGCATACACCGCACGACCCATGATGCGCAGGTGCGTGTCGCGCAGGATGCGTTGCTCGCCGGGGTACTTCACGTAGCGATTGGCAATGTTCATGCCGCCGATGAATCCCACCTCACCATCAATGACGGTCACCTTGCGGTGGTTACGGTAGTTCACCTTGCTGGTGAACAGCGGGAAGCGAACCTTCAGGAAACTACGCACCTCGATGCCGGCGCAACGCATGTCGTCGAAGAATCGGTTGGGCACGTCCCAACATCCCACGTCGTCGTAGAGCACGCGCACCTCCACCCCTTGCCGGGCCTTGTCTTTCAGTAGGTCGCACATCAATCGACCCAGCGCATCGTCCTCGAAGATGTATGATTGCAAGTGGATGTGACGTTTCGCCCGCGCTATCTCCCGCATAAGCACACCGAACATACTGTATCCGTCGGTATAGACATCCACGGCATTGTCCTCGAAAGGCAGGGCGCGGTTGAGATTATGGAAGAGATGGATGAGCGACTGATGGTCCGCCGGCAGACGGAACTCCGGTTGGTCCTTGAATCCCTGCAGCGACTTCTTAGTCAGCACATCCACGCTCTTGGCGCTGATAAGTCGTTCCTTACGGGTGCTCCGTCCGAAGAAGAAGTAGAACACCACCCCGATGACGGGCAGGAAGAGGAGCACCACCATCCAGGCCATCGTCTTCACCGGGTTGCGGTTGTCGAGCACAAGCATCCACACCAGCTCCACCATCCAAGCCAGATAGAGTGCCAGCACGACGATTGCCACGATATGGTTCGACATCCAGTCCATTTTCTTCTCTATACCTTATTATATATAGTGCGTCACAAAGTTAGGAATTATTTTGCATTCACCAAACGTCGGCCCATGAAACTTACTAGTCAGGGCACGACAACCTAAAAGGTGAAGAGCACAAACGCGCACGCATCCCACACGGCATGGGAAATCACCAGAGCGGTGAGGTTGCGGGGCGACACGCGGTAGACGAGTCCCCAGCAGAAGCCCACCACGAGGGCTGCCATCACGAGCATGAAGTTGAACGACCAGATGTGGACGAGCGTGTAGCAAGCCGTGGCCAGCAGGAAGCCGACGTTGGGACTGAAGCGTTGCATGAGCCGCCGCTGCACGAAACCGCGCCAAAACAATTCCTCGGCCGGACCGATGATGAACAACAGCAACACGGCTATCAGCGTGGAGCTAGTGCCGTCGCCGAAGGAGTAAATCATGTCCACCTGCGGACGGGCAAAGCTGAACATCCACTGCGACACCTTGTCGCCTATCCAAAACACCCACCAAAGCACGAAGGCTATCGCCAGCCCAAGGACTATTTGCTTCACGTCGAAGCGCAGCTCATGCAGAGTCTCCTTGCACAGCGTCAATGAGATGGTTGTCAGCACAATGGCCGAGAAGGTCATAGCATACCAAAAGTTGAACCACTGCGAGGTCCAGGGCGAGAACATCACAAACCACAGCAATGCCGCAACGGCCACGCCCACCTTTACGTCCTTCATTCCACAGAGACTTTTCATAGCAATCCTCCCGCAACAAAACCTAACGCATAGAGCAGACCGAACAGGAACTGAAACTGTGCCGTGCTCTGGTCCAGACGAACGATGGCGGAGACATCCGCATCACGAACCGTCATCATCGTACGGATATTCCTTATCGCCACCGGCAACGAGAGAAGCGTCGCCAGCAGACACCAACTAAGTCCGCAGAACAGCCAAAAGACAACCACTAGCAGGTAAGGAACCGCTATCTCCGCCAGGTAAATCCACTGCGAGGCACGCAAGCCCACCTTTCCACTGATGGTCGACAAGCCCGCACGACGGTCGTTCTCGATGTCGCGCGTGTTGTTGGCATGGAGTATGGCCACGATGTGAAGTCCGTAAGGCAGGCAGTAGAGCAACGTCTCGGTGTGGTAGCTCCCCGTGCCCACGTAACAGATGCCTATCGAAGGCAACAGTGCGAAGCAGAGCAAAACATCGAAGTCACCCAACAGATGTGCCTTGAACAGATAGTAGTAAAGCGGCAGCAACAGTCCGAGCAGACCGAGCCAAATGGCGGAGAAGTTCGACCGGAAGAGAATCACCAGTCCGAGAATCACTCCCACGCCGAGCAACGTCCATCCGTAGCGTAGTATCTCCGTGGGTTTGAAGAGTCCCGACCTTATCCAGGTCACCCCGTTCACACAGTCCGGGCCATCCACACCGTGTTCATAATCGTAGTAATCGCTCACAAGGTTTCCTCCGGCGTGGAGAATCATCAGCAATGGCAGGCATAGGGCGACGCTGAGCCAGTCCACCTGCGCACCGGCAGTTCCTTGGCAATCGAGGTAAAACAGATAGGCGATAGTAACCAGTGCAGCCACGGACGATGTAGTGAACGACCACGGTCTGACGGCAATCACCCAACTTTTGAGTGTACGTTCTTGAGTTGTGTCCATAATCATCGTATATAATCGGCAAAGGTACGAATATAATCCGAGAAATCTGCTCAGAAGATGACAGAGGTTATGCCCTGTCCTACGCAGCCGACAAACGTATATTATATAATGTAAGTTCAAGTTCTACACGTATCCAGATAAGGACTAAGAGGAGTAAGTAATGCCTAAATAGGATCACTCGCACTTATCAGCGATTATCACCCAGCCAGATTTCATCCCGATCCTCGATTATCATCCACTAGATTTTTGCCACACACGGGGTTTGTTGTATCTTTGCTCTTCAATAGAGGAACCGGTAAGTCTCCTCTGAACGAATAAACGAAGATACAGAATGATTGTTTGCATTGCCGAGAAACCAAGCGTAGCGAAAGATATTGCGGATGTGCTGGGCGCCAAGTCGCGCCACGAAGGATACATCGAAGGGAACGGGTATCAAGTGACCTGGACCTTCGGCCACTTGTGCACCCTGAAGGAGCCGCACGAGTATACACCTACATGGAAACATTGGTCGCTGAGCAGCCTGCCCATGATACCGCCACGCTTCGGCATCAAGCTGATAGCGGACAGCGGCATCGAGAAGCAGTTCAAAATCATCGAGCGACTGATGCAAAAGGCGGATGGCATCATCAACTGTGGCGATGCCGGGCAGGAGGGAGAGCTCATCCAACGGTGGGTGATGCAGATGGCTGGTGCCAAATGTCCCGTGAAGAGGCTCTGGATTTCGTCGCTGACGGAAGAGTCGATACGCGAAGGCTTCGCCCATCTGAAGGACCAGACGGAGTTCCAGTCGCTCTACGAGGCAGGACTTTCACGAGCCATCGGCGATTGGACACTGGGCATGAACGCCACACGGCTCTACACGCTGAAGTACGGACAGAACCGACAGGTGCTCTCCATCGGACGGGTGCAGACACCCACACTGGCGCTCATCGTGAACCGACAACTGGAGATACAGAACTTCAAGCCCGAGCCTTACTGGGAGCTGAAGACTACCTACCGCGACACCACCTTCGCCGCAACGAAGGGACGGTTCACCAGTAAGGAGGAGGGGCAGCAGTTCCTGGAGACGGTGAAGCAACATCCGTTCACCATCACGGACGTGTCGGCCAAGAAGGGTACCGAGGCACCGCCCCGACTGTTCGACCTTACCTCGCTGCAGGTGGAGTGCAACAAGAAGTTCGCCTACTCCGCCGACGACACGCTGCGCCTCATCCAATCACTCTACGAGAAGAAATACACCACCTATCCGCGTGTGGACACCACATTCCTGAGCGACGACATCTATCCGAAATGTCCAGGCATACTGAATGGACTGCGCGACTACGCCGTCTACACAGCTCCGCTGGCAGGCAAGAAGCTGCCCAAGTCGAAGAAGGTGTTCGACAATTCGAAAGTGACGGACCACCACGCCATCATCCCCACAGGTGTCTACCCACAGAACCTGACGGACATGGAGCGGAGAGTGTACGACCTAGTGGCACGCCGGTTCATCTCCGCCTTCTACCCCGACTGCAAGTTCTCCACCACCACCGTGCTGGGCAAGGTGGAGCAGATAGAGTTCAAGGCGACTGGTAAACAGATTCTGGACCCGGGATGGCGTGTGCTCTACCAAAAGGAGGCCGCCGAGGAGAAGGAGAACGACAAGGGCGGCGACGAGGAACGTGTGCTGCCCCTCTTCACCATCGGCGAGAGCGGCCCCCACACACCGGACCTGAGCGAGAAGTGGACGCAACCACCCAAGCCCTACACCGAGGCCACCCTGCTGCGCGCCATGGAGACTGCCGGCAAGTCAGTGGAGAACGAGGAGCTGCGCGACGCCCTGAAGGAGAACGGCATAGGCCGGCCTTCCACCCGCGCCGCCATCATAGAGACCCTGTTCAAACGCCGCTACATACGCAAGGAGCGCAAGAACCTGATTGCCACGGACACAGGCATCGAACTGATTCAGCTGATACACGAGGAGTTGCTGAAGTCCGCCGAGCTGACGGGTATCTGGGAGAAGAAGCTGCGCGAGATAGAGAAGAAGAGCTACGACGCGCGCACCTTCCTCGAGGAACTGAAGCAGATGGTACGCGACCTGGTGCAGCAAGTGCTGAGCGACAGCAGCAACCGGCGTATCACAGTTGCCCCCGAGGAGCCTGCGCCCAAGGCGAAAGCCGCCTCCAAGCGGAAGACAAGCACAGCCAAGGAGAAAGGAAGCGCCACCAAACAAGGAACTTCCGCCGCAAGCACAAAGTCCGCCGCAACGGCTCAAAGAGATGCCAACGCTTCGCAGAGCCAGCCAAACCAACCCAGCCCACAGAAGGCAGGCACGGCTACGAAAGAAGCTTCCGCCGCAAGCACGACGGCAGCTACTACGGCACAAGCGAATACGAATGCGTCGCCAAGCCAACCGAACCAGCCCGCCCCGCAAACCCCGGCGCAGGACTTGACCGGGCAACCTTGTCCGCTCTGCGGAAAAGGTACCCTCATCAAAGGGAACACGGCGTACGGCTGCTCGGAGTGGAGGAACGGATGCACCTACCGGGTGCCGTTCACCAATAAACCAACCAGATAAAATCAGGAGAAAAGAAATGCGAAAGGGACTCTACATAAAACTGCTGTCGCTGGCCTGTGCCGTGACGACCGCCGCTACGGGAGTGAAGGCGCAATCGGACTACACCGTCACCTCCTACTCGCCCAACAAGGAGCTGACACAGAACACATCCACCAGCATCATACAGGACCACAAAGGATTCATGTGGCTCTCCACGTGGGACGGACTGACCAAGTTCGACGGATACAACTTCCAAAACTACAAGTCGCACCCCGGCGACCGGGTGGAGCTATCGAACAACCGCCTGCTGCATGTGGATGAGGACTGCGCGGGCTTCATTTGGGTGGTGTGCTACGACGGCAAGGTGAGCCGCTTCAACCCAGAGACGGAGTCGTTCGAGGCAGTGCCCCTGCCCAACGACTTCAACGCCAAGACCACACAGTGCCTCGACAACGGACACGTGTGGATATCCAACGGCAACAACCGGACCGTGCGGATGACTGTGGACTCGCTGACGCACGAGGTGAGCATGGACTTCCAGTTCCAGAGCGACGGCGACCCACGGGCGGAACTCATCAGCGTGTTCAAGGACAATCAGGGAAACGAATGGATACCCGCCTCGCAGAGCGGCCTCTACCTACTGTCAAAAGGGACGGACAAGGTGCGGCGCATCCGCGGCAGCGAGGACAAAGGGTTCTACTCGTTCTGCGAGACAAACGACGAGGTGCTACTGGGCGCTGACGGCGGCGAGGTGTGGCACTACAGCAAGCAGAAACGACAGTTCTTCACCGAGCACGTCAATGCTTCGTCGAAGGTAAAGTTCATCCACCGGTTCGACACCCTATTGATCTATGCCACCGCCAACGACGGATTCTTCGTGAAGGACCGCGCTGGTCGGCTAGACCACTACCCCAACCCGGGGTCGGACCCGACAAAGCGGGGCATACGCACCATGTACATCGACCGAAACGGACTGGTGTGGATGGAGACCCCGTCGCTCTCACTCACCCTGTTCAACCTGAAGGACCGCACGTTCCGCTACCTCCCCTTCAAAAGCGGGAAGAAAAACACGCGCGAGGTGTACGGACTGAAGATACTGGAGGACAAGATAGGCAACGAATGGGTCTACCCCTACTTTGGCGAGCTGGCCTTCTTCCGACGGGGCGAACTGATACCCTTCACCGAGTTGAACAAGGAGTTGGCATGGAACGCCTCCGACAGCCACTACCGCTTCTACTGCGATATGCAGAACAATCTGTGGGTCTCCACCTCCCGATGGACGGGCAAGATATCGCCCCGCAACCCACAATTCCACCGCGCGCTGCTCAACCGCAACGAGTCGGCCCGCCCCGAGGAGAACACCTTCCGGGCCGTGTGCCGCACCAGCGACGGACAGATATGGGCGGGCAACAAGTCCGGTGAGATAGTCATCTACACCAGCGACTTCCGCTTCGTGGGCAAGCTCACACCCAAAGGCGGCATCACCACCAACCCGCTGGAGCCCGCCACCATAGGTCAAGCCTACGGCATAGAGCAGGACAGCAAGGGACGCATCTGGATAGGCACCAAGGGACAAGGCTTGTTCCGCGTCATACAACAGTCGGCCGGGCACTACGACATCAAACAATTCATCCCTCAGGACAAGGACGCCTACAGCATCAGTTCGGACCGCATCTACGCCGTCCACGAGGACGGGAACCACCGGCTGTGGATAGGCGCCTACGAGGGCGGGCTCAACTACCTGGACGAGAGCGATTCGCTGAACCCGCGCTTCGTGCACTACTACAACGACCTGAAGGGCTATCCCATACAGGAGGCAGACAAGATTTACAGCATCACTTCGGACAACAAAGGCTGCCTGTGGGTGGGCACATCCAACGGCATACTCACCGCACGCCGCCCCACCGGCAAGGCCGAGGACATACAGTTCCGCTTGCACCAACGCATCCCCGGCGACAGTTGCAGTCTGGGATGCAACAACATCCAGTACCTCTATCACGCTTCGGACGACCAAGTGTACATCGCCTCCTTCGGCGGCGGCTTCAGCAAGGCGCAGTGGACAACGGACAGCCTGCTCACCTTCACCAACTACACCACCGGCAAGGGTCTGCAGTCCGATATCGTCTTCTCCATGCAGGAGGACAACCAGAAGCACCTGTGGATGGCCTGCGGCAGCGGCATGAGCTGCTACGACCTGCAGACACAGACGCTGAGCAAATGGGACGAGAGCCAGATAGGCTTCCAACCGGTGTTCAACGAGGGCAGCGCCGTCTACACCGACAAAGGGGAGATAACCTTCGTCAGCCTGACCGGTCTGTTCCACTTCTGTCCTCAGAAGATTGCCAAGAGCGACTTCGTGCCCTCGCTCATCTTCACCCGCCTACGGTTAGGCGACCGCACCATCAACCCGCTGGAGAGCGACATACTGCCCAAGCACATCGACTACATGGACCGCATCCGCATTCCGCACGAGGAGAACTACTTCACCATACGCTACGCCACACTGGAGATGACGCACCCCTACAGCGTGCAGTACGCCTACAAGCTCGAGGGGTTCGACGACGAGTGGCACCAGGCGGGCAACCAACGGTCGGTCACCTACACCAACCTGCCTACGGGCAAGTACACCCTGCTGGTGCGTTCCACCAACGGCGACGGCGTGTGGGTGGACAACCTGCGACGGCTGGAGATAGAGATTCTCCCCTCATTCTGGGAGACCCCTACGGCATGGATCATCTACCTGCTACTGCTCGTCGGCATCGGTTTCCTCGTAGCCAGACTGATAGCCTCGTTCTACCGGCTGCGCAACAAAGTCTACATCGAGCAACAGCTGACGGACATCAAACTGCAGTTCTTCACCAACATCTCGCACGACCTGCGCACGCCGCTCACCCTAATAACGGCCCCCATCGAGAATCTTCTGCAGAACAAGGAGGTACCGCCCTTCGTGAAGGACCAGCTGCAACTGATAAAGCGCAACACGGACGGCATACTGAAGTTGGTGAACCAGATACTTGACTTCCGCAAGATACAAAGCCACAAGATGAAGCTGGTAGTGGAGGAACTGGACGTCATCGCCTTCGTCTCACGCGTGATGACCAACTTCCAGGCCCTGGCACTGGAGCGCAACATCCGCTTCTCGTTCATCCACAGCGTGGACCACTGCCTGGTGTGGACCGACGCGGATAAGCTGGAGAAGATCCTCTTCAACCTGCTCTCCAACGCCTTCAAGTTCACCGCGGCGGGCAAGCAGATAGAGGTGCGCTTCAACAAGGACGACAAGGAGTACAGCATAGAGGTGCGCGACGAGGGCATCGGCATCCCGCAGCACTGGCAACACGAGGTATTCTCGCGCTTCACCAGTTACAAGGACAAGTCCATCACGGGCAATCCCTCCACAGGTATCGGACTCTCCATCGTGAAGGAGTTGGTGGACCTGCTGAAGGGCACGGTCACGCTGACGAGCCGCGAGGAGATAGGCAGCACGTTCCGGCTAACCTTCCCGCTGGGCAAGGCACACTATGCGCCGGACACGGAAATCATCGTACAGGACCCCACAAGCGAGCCGTCCCCTGCGGCCCTGCAACCCGTGGAAGAGCCGGAGAAGCGGCAACCGGAGATACCAACCCTGCTGATAGTGGAGGACAACAACGACATGCGGTCGTTCCTGCGCGACATCTTCAGCGACCAATACCGAGTGCTGGAGGCGCCCGACGGGAAAGCCGGACTGCAGACCGCGCTCGACAATGTGCCCGACCTCATCATCAGCGACGTGATGATGCCGGTGATGGATGGTGTGGAACTGGTGAGTCATCTGAAGAGCGAGCTCACCACGAGCCATATACCCGTAGTGCTGCTCACGGCCAAGTCGGCCATCGAGAGTCAGCTCAGCGCACTGAAGGAGGGGGCGGACGACTACATCACAAAGCCCTTCAGCGCCACTTACCTGAAGGCCCGGGTAGAGAACCTGCTGGAGCAACGACGCAAGCTGCAGGCCATCTACTGCAAGAAGTTGCTCACCATCAGTCCGCAACCGAAGGCCGAGGAACCGGCAGCAGAGGAGTATCTGTCCGAGCAAGACCAACGGTTCATGGATAAGCTGATTGCGTTGACCGAGGAGAACCTGGCCAACAGCGAGCTGACCATCGACATGTTGGTGAAGCAGTTCTACATGAGCCGCACCAGTTTCTATGCCAAGATAAAGAACATCACGGGCCTCTCCCCCATCGAGTTCGTGCAGCAAATGCGTGTGAAGCGGGCTGCCGAGCTGATTGAGGAGAACAAGTACAGCATCACCGAGATAGCCTCCCGCGTAGGCTTCAACGACGCGCACTACTTCAGCCGTTGCTTCAAGAAAGCCTATTCGGTGACCCCCACTGAATACTTCCGCCGCACCAAGGGAGGGTATTAACCTCCTCCCTTGAGGCGAGCCGGCTCCCAACCGGTAAATACGCTACACAGGGCAAACGCATCAAACACGGCCTTTGACATCAGAGGTCGTGGCGGACCGTGCACGCCCAATCCTCCTCGCGCTCAGCGACATAATCGATGAACACTGTATATGAGACGATGTAAGAGTTGGCATTAAAACCTTGCAGACTCTAGTCGTGAATGGTGACTGACAATTGCCAAACGCGTGTACGGCAGTTGTCAAACACGTGTATGGCAATTGTCAAACACGTGTACGGCAATTGCCATACACCCATTTCGTGAAAACTTTGCAGGATTTTGGTCTATGCCGTTGCAACAATTTCTATTGTAGGAAGGGGAAAGTAAGAAGGTAAACAAAACGAACCGACACAGCGACTCAATACATTTGAATCGCTGTGTCGGTTCGCTTATAGTAAATCATCCGCCCACGAATGAGTAGGTCGGATGGTGGTTTCGAATGTCTGCAACGCCCCGCAAGAGCGTATGGTTTCCTTAGCAGAAGAGGAAGATCAGCGGAATGGCAATACCGATGAGCAGCTCGATGCCACCTCGTCCCCACAAGCCTTTCGGGCCCTTCAGCATGATGAGTCCCGTGAGGGTGATGAGAATGAGCGCACCAGCGAACAAGTCGGCAAAGGTAGTCCACCAACGGCCCGGGTTATAGTGCAGCTTCGTGATAGCGCTCAGCACTGGACGAGGCGTCAGTTTCTCATAGACAGCCTTACGGGTAGAGAGGTCCACCACTAAGCTGGAACCGCCCTTGAGGAACACCTTCATCACTCCCGGCTGAGGGAAGTAGTGTTTCGTGTAGTTCTTCGTCTCGTCCAGCGGCTCCAGCACCCGCAACACATCCTCCTTGGTCACCTGCTGTTGCGCGGGGAGCGGTTCCACCATCACCTCGCGTTGTTCCACCGTATAGTTTGGGTTGATGGTGTTCCGATGGTTCAGAACGATGCCCGATGTGGCATATATCAACACCATGCCGGCGAAGAGGAAGGAGAGTTCGCGGTGAAGGAAACGGCTGACCTTGCGAAGCTGTTGCGACGGATTACTCGACAATTTCATAGCTGATGGCATCTATATGGTAGAAAGACAAGTAAGCCTTGCTATCTTCTGCTTGACGAGCAGCGATCTTCGCACGGAATGCGGCGATGCGATCCTCGGGAGTGTTGGCGCTCTCGCCACGGGCCTTCTTCTCGGTCTCGCATCCGGCCTCGCCCTCGCCATGCTGTTTGGTGGCAGCCTCTTTCAGCTGAGCCTCCCAGTTCTGCAGGTAAGCCTCGTCGATGCGGTCTTCCTTCATGATGCCTTTCACACGCACCACGCTGTTGACACACTTCGTATCGAAGGCGCCCAGTTCGCAAGCCTCCACACGGATGGTCTTCGTGTCGTCGCTACCCATGAGGAATATCTTGGTGGCACCATGTTTGCAGGCATGGGTGCAGATTGCCTCCACGGTCACCTCCTGGTCCGTCAACGCCTCGGCGTTGGCCAGCAAGCTGTCCACGTCCATAGCCGCAACGGTCTGCTCAGCCTGAGCCGCTTCGTTGGTTTTCTGTTTGCTACCGCCACATGACGTACCCGCAATGGCAAAGGCTGCCACTGCCAATCCTAAAATCATTTGTTTCGTTTTCATCTTTACGTTCTATTTTATTGATAATGGTTGCTTATTTGGTTTTGTCGGCAAAGTTACGCATATTTAGTTGAATGAGGAAATCACCATTTGTAGGTATATATACAAGTAGAAAGCCCAGCGAATCACTTCGACGGGCTTTCAAGCGCATAATTAATAACTATATAAAACCGAAAAAATAGAAATTCACAAATTAAATAATTTAATCATTCCATAAATGTATTATTTCATTTGTGTGTGATTACCTCTTTACCGCCGCTGCGGATAAAGCTGTTTCTTGTGTCAACCTTTAAACACCTAATGTTTTCATTAACCGCTGCAAAGATATGAAGTTTTTCCATACCAGCAAGTATATATATTATCTTTTTAGGTGCATTATTTGTCAAAACATAAGGTGCACTATTTGGTGACCAATTTATGCATCTTGATACACAACTATTTAAGGTCCGCATCGGGCTGATTGTACAAACAAAGAATCTCTTCGGGCAGGTAGCCGCTACGGATGCGCCACTCTTGCGGATAGAGGTTATTGGCCCGGTTACCGATGTTCTTGGCAAAGCCCAAGGGCACGCCTCGGTAGGTAACCAACACATATCCTCTGGGCACATCGTTAGGGAAAGCTATGGCTTCCTTGCGCAGATAGGCCACAGCCTGGTCATAACTGACTTCCGCTTGCGGATACTGTGCGCGGTTGAAGTTCGCACTCATGGCCAGCGAGTGGTGTGGGATGCAGTCCTTACCCTTCAGCTGTGCCACCGTGATGCCGGCATGTATCACATGCAACCGCTCACGCAACATCTGGTAGATATCCGCATGTCTAGTGGGGAAAGCCACCACGGTATCGCCGACGGTCTCCCATTGATAGTCCGCCGGATGGAGCAGGCACCGTTTGCAGTCGGGGGATACAGGCACTGCCTTCGTTCCACCCCGCTTATCCTTGTTCTTCTTCCGTTCCTTCGCCCCACCCGACGGTACCTCAGCATCGAGGGGCTTACGGAAGGCGGCCAGGAAGAATCCCTCGCCTTCTGTGCGGTGAGGCAGGAAATGATAGACGGGGATGTCCGCTCCGCACAGGTTACCGGTGATGTTCCACTTCTCCTCCACGGGCACGGACAGAGGCTCGACGCCGAAGTGGTCCACAATCCACTCGACATTTCGCTCGTCCTCATATATATTATAGGTACAGGTGCTGTAGATGAACAGTCCGCCGGGCTTCAGGGCATCCCACACATCGGAGAGAATCTCCCGTTGGCGCGTCCAACACGTCTCCACGTTGCGAGGGCTCCACTCGTCGATGGCGGTCGGGTCCTTGCGAAACATTCCCTCGCCCGAGCAGGGCACGTCAGCCAATATCACGTCGAAGAGCGAGGGATAGGCAGCAAAGTCGGCCGGAGCGTTTTGCGTCACTATCACCTCGGGGTGTCCCCACTTGATGAGATTCTCCGCCAACACCTGCGCACGGGTACGAATCAATTCGTTGCACACGAGCAGACTTCCCTGGGGAAGGGCCGACCGACACAAGGTGGACTTGCCGCCCGGGGCGGCACAGAGGTCGAGCATCACCACGGGTGAGGTGACGTAGGTGCGCAGCACCCGTTCCACAAACATCGACGATGCCTCCTGCACGTAGTAACATCCGGCATGGAAGAGCGGGTCGAAGGTGAAGGTGAGCCTTCGGTCGAGGTAGTAACCGGTGTCGGACCAAGGGACGCGGCGTGCCGTGGCAAGCGGTGGTTGCTCCTCAAGACCGGCAGGGGCCTTTGACACGTTGATACGCAGGCTCACAGGCGACTCCTTTTGCAGGGCGTCACGAAGCCGGGCATACTCCTCCTCGCCCAATGTGGCGATCATCTCTTTCTCAAACTCCTCGGGTAGATTCATGCGAACGAATGTTTCTTTAGTTTGTGTGCAAACTTACAGAAAAGAGACGGAATAGCACGAAGGAAAGAGAAAAAACGTACCTTTGAAGAATAATTGAAGGTTTGTTGCAACCAAACGGATCCGTCGTCACGTCTAATACACAGAAAACAAAATCAGTGACTGATGAACAATTGCAAATAACTTAATAAACGAATTGAATTATGAAACGAATCATGTTAGTATTGGCCATGGCGTTGGGTTTATCCTACGGACTGATGGCCGCAAACGCAGAGACAGCTGAAGAGAATGTGCAACCGGCAGTGACCGCTGTAGCAGCTGACTCCGCGGCAGCGCAAACACTGCAAGCCGACACAATACAATCGGAAGAATTCGAAGCGGTGGCAAACAACGACACTGAAGGCGAAGCGGACGACTCTCAATCGAGTATGTTTGAAGATGTATCAGACAGCCTAGTGGAGATACTGGGCGTATCGTTCATCTTCGGAGGTCCGATAGCAATCATCGTTCTCTGCCTCGTCTATCGTTACAAACTCCGGAAGCACAGACTCGAACTGGCCGAGAAGGCATTGGCTGCCGGCAAGGAACTGCCCGCTGGCATACTGGACCCCGTGTCTGAACGGTCGGCTGAGCGGTGGATTCAGAAAGGCATCATCAACCTGTTCGTCGGACTGGGACTGTCTATTGCGCTCTACGCTCTGTTGAACCCAGAAGCCATAACCATCGGTATTCTGATAATGTGCTTCGGCGCGGGACAACTTCTGGCTGGGGTCATAAAAAGAAAATACTTCAAGCAAGACACTCAGCGGACTGAGACCTGCGCGGAGACCGAAGAACCAAGAACGGAAGACAACGCGTCCACTAACGGCAACGACTAAGGACCGCATGCGACAGCTAAGCGACATAGCGTTAGTGGCACAGGTGTTGGTGCTTCACAACAAGCGGGCATTCGACTCGCTGGTTGTGAAGTACCAGTCGCCAGTGCGACGTTTTTTCCTCAACCAGACGCTGGGCGACAAGGAGCTGAGTGACGATCTGGCACAGGAGACGTTCATTCGGGCCTATCTACGCCTCGACTCGTTCAAGGGGCTGTCGAGCTTCTCCACCTGGTTGTTCCGCATCGCCTACAATGTGTTGTACGACGACATCCGCAGTCGCAAGCCCACCGATAGCCTGCAGGCGGACGAGGTGGACCGCACCCAACAAACGGAGCAGACGGACACGGCCGTGAAACTGGACATCTACAACGCCCTACGCCAACTGAAGGAGGAAGAGCGCATCTGCCTCACGCTCTTCTACATGGAGGACTTGTCCATCGACAAGATAGCCACCATCACAGGCAAACCCGTCGGCACAGTGAAGTCGCACCTGTCACGAGGCAAAGAGAAAATGCATGAATATCTAAAACGCAACGGTTATGAAGGAAATGAATGAAGACAGCATAGAACTGTTCATGAAGGAGCAGAAACAGGAAGTGGCAGACCGAGGCTTCACCAAGCGGGTGATGAGGCGACTGCCCACTCACCAACATAGCGTGACGACGTTTATCGACATCGCCTTGATAGCCGTGTGCGTCTGTCTATTCCTTATCTTAGGCGGCCTCGGGCTCATACACAGTCTGATTGGTCACGTGATGGCTTTCGTACAGACCCACACGATGGAGCATCTGCTCAGCGCCCCCAAGTTGCTGATTACCTGCGCCATCATAATCGTCAGCCTTACCATTACCTATTTCTACACTACTGAAGAGAATTGAACCCTGCTATGAGAAACAGGCCTATCGTATTTTTATTACTAGACTCCATTAAGAGCGTCATCCTGGAGGAGTAGCGTCATCAACGAGCACTCTACTTCGAGAGAGACGCGACTACGCACAGAAACATTTGAGCTTCCTCGTGCCGGAACAGCCGACAGGAGGAAGCTCGAAGTTTATCTATCGGGAACGACACATCGCGCCGCCCCAAAAAGGTTACTCGTTAGAAGATTCTACCGCAGAGACGGAACTTGAGGACCGGATAGACGGTGAGCTGGTCTACAATCTTACTCAGGTCGTCATCGCTATCGTAGTTACTGGTCAGCTCCTCAATGTCTCCTGCAGAAGAGTAAACCTTGGGAGTTCCGTGGAATTGCACACCAAACTCAACCATGAAGCCCACGCGTTTGTGCGGTACGAGGCGACCAAAGCCCAAGCCCAGATAGGGACGAAAACCGCTGACACTGATGCCACCCTTCACCGAACCATCGGGCTCAATGGGCAGGCTGTACTTGTCGATGACCAAGCTAGCAGCACCGGGGTTCTCATCATAGAGTTGCTTCATCTCGTCGCTTCTCGCGTCAATCGTCACGAGGTCCTTGCCGCCAAAGTAAGCACCGCCGGTCAAGAAGAAAGAGGACTTCTTCGAGGGATAATAATTGAGCAACAGACTGTATTGTGTACGCTTCATCGAGGCCTCCAGGTCAACTGTCGTTGAATGGTTTCCTGCCTCAGCATCCACGTCGGTATTGAACGTATAGTTGGGTACGAAGTCAACTCCCGCACGCAACATTAAGTGGCTGCCCAAGTCTGAGGCCACATCCACACCATAACCCAAGGTTGAGACACTCACACCCACACTTAAGTGCTTGAAGATTCCGGCGTTGTAATCGTCCTGAGCCTTCATCTGGTTGATGCCGACACCTGCCAGCAGCAGCGCAATAATCAATCCGCTCTTTTTCATAATTCCAGTTGTTTTTGTTCATAATAGTTTTACTATGTGCAAATATAGATAAATAATGTGAATCGCCATACATATTTTCCTGTTTAACATTTATCGCAAGCAGAAGTACCCTTCGATAGTTGATGAGACACGCTACATGCAGGAGTGCATTCGGTCAAAGAGGTGCCCCGTAGACTATTGATATAGAGCGTTTAAGGGAGAAGTCTAAAAGAAATGTGAGTGCAGCGGAGAGGGTGAACGGCATTTTTCGTACATTTGCAGACATTATCAAGAAACAAAAACATACAATGAAACAATATCTAGACCTCCTGCAACGAATCATGACGGAGGGCACACGGAAGGACGACCGGACCGGCACCGGCACCATCAGCGTATTCGGACATCAGATGCGCTTCAACCTGGAGGACGGATTCCCGTGCCTCACCACCAAAAAGCTGCACTTGAAGTCCATCATCTACGAGCTGCTATGGTTTCTCAACGGTGACACAAACGTGAAGTACCTGCAGGAGCATGGCGTGAGGATATGGAACGAATGGGCGGACGAGAACGGTGACCTGGGTCATATCTACGGATACCAATGGCGCTCGTGGCCAGACTATAACGGGGGGCACATCGACCAGATTAAAGAGGCGATAGAGACCATCAAGCACAATCCGGACTCGCGACGCATCATCGTGAGTGCATGGAACGTGGCGGATCTGAACAACATGAACCTGCCTCCCTGCCACGCCTTCTTCCAATTCTACGTGGTGAACGGCCGGTTGAGCATGCAGATGTACCAACGGAGCGCCGACTGTTTCCTGGGAGTGCCGTTCAACATCGCCTCGTATGCGCTGCTACTGATGATGGTGGCACAGGTCACGGGGCTGAAAGCCGGCGACTTCATCCATACGTTGGGCGACGCGCACATCTACAGCAACCACATCGAGCAGGTGAAACTGCAACTGACACGCGAGCCACGGCCGCTGCCCACAATGAAGATAAACCCCGACGTGAAGGACCTGTTCAGCTTCCGCTACGAAGACTTTGAATTGGAGAACTACAACCCGCACCCACACATCGCCGGCGTGGTGGCTGTATAATATATTAGGTAAGGAGGACCGATATGGACCAAACAAAAGACAAGCAAGTAAGCATCATCGTGGCCATAGCCCGCAACAACGCCATTGGATACGAGAACAAGTTGCTCTATTGGCTGCCGAACGACATGAAGCGCTTCAAGGCACTCACCACGGGACATACCATCATCATGGGACGACGAACATTCGAGTCGTTGCCCAAAGGGGCTCTTCCCAACCGCCGCAACATTGTGCTGAGCCGCAACGCGGAGACCACGTTCCCAGGAGCAGAATGTTTCCGTTCGTTGGAGGAAGCGTTAAGTCATTGCAATGCAGACGAAGAGGTATTCATCATAGGCGGCGCATCGGTCTACGAGCAAGCAATGCAGTATGCCAACAAGCTATATATCACACAAGTGGACGATACGCCTAAGCAAGCGGACGCGTTCTTTCCCGCTATCGACCCCATGGTATGGGCAGAAACAGAAAGAGATGTCCGTCAACCTGATGACAAACATCTCTTTTCGTATAGTTTCATCGACTATATAAGGAAGTAGACACTTCCTTTTTAGTCAAGTTCTTCATCCTCATCATCGTCATCATCGCCATTGTCACGCTCAGTGATTCGGCTCCTTTTGGGATTCAAATCAAGGATAGGCATTTGACGTTTGATGGCCTCGTTGAAGGAGATGATGGTTTCGGAACGCTGCAGTCCAAGCGGCTGCAGTTTGTCGTGGATGATTGTGAGCAGATGATGGTTGTTCTTAGCGTAGATCTTAATGAAGATGTCGTACTTACCTGTAGTGAAGTGACATTCAACTACCTCAGGAATACCCTTCAAAGCGTTGGTCACAGTGTCGAACTGTCCCGGGTCTTTGAGGAACAATCCGATATATGCACAAGTTTCGTACCCTATCTTCTCAGGGTCGATTACAAACTCGGAACCCTTTATAATGCCAAGGTTCGTCAACTTCTGAATACGTTGATGGATAGCGGCACCGGACACGTTACACGCGCGGGCCACCTCCAGGAAAGGAATACGAGCATTGTTAGCAATCAGCTTCAATATCTGCTCATCCAAAGTGTCTAATTGATGGTGTGCCATTCTTAGTCGTTTAATTTTTTACAAATATAGGCAAAAGAAGTATAGAACCACACATATTCGTCACTTATTTTTCAGATTCTATCATATTTAACAATCTATAGAGATTTCAATGACTCGTTATGAGGCACTTACGTGATTAGCACGATACTTACATATCATAGCACGTAGCTGAGCAGCAGACGTACGGACACAACAATGCCTTGCCGACCATAGGGCTACGGTCGGCAAGACAATGCTATGAATATTTCAGTGAGGGAGGTTACTTCTTCGGGACAAACATCACGTCCACCACGTCAATCTTATTGAAGAGTTTCTTGGCGTACTTCTGGATATCCTTTGGAGTCAGCTTCTCGAGTATCTGCTCGTAGTTGGCAGCGTCATCCATGTTGATGCCGGTCTGATAGTAAGTGTTGAGCACACCCATCCAGTAGGCATTGTGATGTTTACTCTGCTCGCGGTTCTTCTGAATGTTGAGAACAACTTTGCTGAGTTCCTCCTCGGTCACACCATCTGCGATGAGTTTATCAATCTCCGCATAAATCAGCGACTTAAGGTGTGCGGCACGGTCGGGCTCGCAGTCGAACTGCATACCTATGGTGTACTCACAGACAGGCTCACGACTTACGCTTTCAAAAACACCTACGCCATACGTACCACCTTCTTTCTCACGGATGTTGGCTGTGTAACGCATATCCAGAATCTCCTTAAGCACGGTATTCTCGAAAGACTGCTTCAAGTCATACTTCATCTCTTTATTGAAGTTGATGATGACGGTAGTCTTCGGAGTCTCGAACGGAATCTCTATGACTTTCTCTGTTTTACCTTTCGGACTACGCACCTTGCGGTCAATCCAATTCTCGTGACGATAAGTAGAAGAGATGGAACCGATATACTTCTCAACCAAAGGTTTCACAGCATCAGCTTCCACATTACCTACGATGAAGAAGGTGAAGTCACTGGCATCGGCTATACGATCGCGGTATACCTTCTCCACTTGGTCCAAGGTAATCTGCTCGATGTTAGTTGCCTTCAGCAATTGCGTTCTAGGATTGTAGTTAGAGTAAATCATTGTCAGCGAGTCGCTCATGATGGTACGCGGGTTACTCTCAGCCTGTTGCAACATAATTTTGTTGCGGTCTATCATCACTTTGTGCACATTGGCATCGAAGCGAGGCTTCTCGAATCGGAGGTAGAGCAACTGGAACATGGTTTCCATGTCTTGCGGTGTAGCTGTACCAGAGACGGTTTCATACAGACCTTTGATGCCAACCGTGCAACCAGCATGTTTACCAGTGAGCACTTTATTAAGTGCAATCGCATCATAATCTCCTACACCATAAGCACCTACAAGATTAGCGGTATTCTGTGCAGAGAGCAACAGGTCTACGTCATACTGAGATGTACCACCTTTACTGTAAGCTGACAATGCAACGTTATCCTTTTCGAAGTCGGCCTTACGGAAAATCACTTTAGCTCCATTGGCAAGCGTCCACTCTTCAGCGTCGAACTCAGGCAGCGCTTTTGTCTTCACGATGGCTGAACCTTTCAAGTCCTCATTGATAAGGCTTCCGGAAACATCGTCATCCTCATAAGCATCAACAGTCATGGTCTCGGATTCAGCAACGATGGCCTTAGCCTCTGCTTCAGTGAGGTGTTTCACTCCTTCGCTCGGACCGTTGACAATAATCACGCGGTTGTCCTCTTTCCACCATTCTTTAATCTTGCTTGAAACCTCAGCAGCAGTGATAGTCGGCAGAATTTCCTTCACAGCATTATAGTAATCCAAGAAATCAATCATGCCTTCCTTCTCGAGGAAGTTAATCTGCATATCCTTAATATATGTCTCGTTATCGGTCTTGTCGATATCTTTCAGAGAAGACTCAAGACCAGTGAGGAAGTTAGCCTTCACACGGTTGAGCTCTGTCTCGGTAAATCCATGCTGGGCAATACGAGCATTCTCAGCCAGAACAGATTTCAGAGCTGCGTCTTCTTGATTGGGTTTAGCAATTGCATAGAGATCATAAGATTCATAACCACGCACAAATTCGCCATAACCAATAGAAGCGTTCAAGAAGGGAGCGGTACCTTTCTGCACCATCTCTTTCAGACGGCTGCCAAGCATCGAATTGTAGAAATTAGCGATAAGACCATCCTTCAAATCTTGATAAGTAACAACACCTTTCTGTTCTTTAGCTTTCCAGAAACGGATAATGGCTACAGTAGACTGAGTAGACTCTTTATCTGTAGCTACACAGAAATAGGTATCTTTGTGCTCCGGCACTTCGTAGAAAGGACGAGGTGTAGGATTCTCAATGGCAGGGATAGAGGTGAACACATCCTTTATCTTCTGTTCCATCTTGTCCACATCGAAATCTCCACAGATAGCGATGGCCTCGAGGTCAGTACGATACCATTTATGATAGAAGTCTCGAATCTCTTGATATTTGAAATTCTGAATCACGTTCAAGTCACCAATGACATCACGAACGGCATATTTAGAGTCTTTCAGCAAGACAGTGTTCTGCTGCTCACGAATACGAGCGCTGGCATCGCGTCGTGAGCGCCACTCCTCGGAGATGACACCACGCTCATCGTCGATGTCCTTATCCGCAAGAGTCAGGTAGTAAGACCAGTCATGGAGAATCAGCAAGCAAGTATCAACCAAAGCTTCGTTGGTGCAGGGCACTTCGCTGATGTTGTAAACCGTCTCATTCTGGGTAGTGTAAGCATTGAGGTTACCACCGAAGGAAACACCATAACGTTCCAGTGTGGAAATCATACTGTTACCAGGGAAGTTCTTACTTCCGTTGAAAGCCATGTGCTCGAGGAAGTGAGCCAGACCATCTTGCGAATCGTCCTCGAGAAGTGCACCTACATTACGTATAATGTAGAAACTAGCCCTTTCCTTTGGCTCTTCGTTGTGACGCAGATAATAGGTAATACCATTTGGTAACTTTCCTACTTTTGTTTTGGAATCAGCCGGGAGAGCTTTGTTCCAATCGATAGACTGTGCGAAAGTTGTACAAGCACAGCAACATACTACTAATAGAAGAAGTAGTTTTCTCATGAAAGTTTAGGTTTTAGTGAAACATTTATGTGACAAAAGTAGTGCTTTAGACAAAGCGGAAAGATGATTTATAACATATATTATAATAAACAAAACAAAAAAGGGAGAGCACCGAATGTGTTCTCCCTTCCTTTATAGAATCGAAAATCGATTGTTTTTACTGTCTTTGCGAAGCCGAGTAGTTAATCTTCAGAGCGTATGCTTTACGCAGAGCCTGCTTGATATCGGTTACGATACCCATCTTGGTATCTTGGTCGATCTTCAAAGAGACACGCATAAACGGCTGATCAGACTCACTCATGTTGGCACGCTCTTGGTATACGTAGTCCATAACGTCGGCCACATCGGCGAACTTATCGTTCAACTGGATACGGCTCTCAGAACCCATTTTCTTACGCAACTCTTCAGTAGGACGACCTACATAGATGAACGAAACCAAAGACTTCTTCTCGAGTTTCTCCAACTCAGTACCTTGCGGAACCGTGAACTCCACCTTCAACGTTACCTCACGCATTGATGTTACAATCATGAAGAAGAACAACAAGGTGAAAATAAGGTCAGGCAAGGACGAAGTATTCAACTCCGGCATTCCACGTTTACCTTTCTTATCAAATCTTCCCATTGTTATTTACCTCCATAGTTTTTAGGTTCTGCCTCGGATATCTTCTGAGGATAATACTCACGAATTGCATCCTGCTCTTCTTCAGAACATTCATTATACTTTTTGTTGAACTGACGTTGAGCAAGTTCGTTTCTCAATTCATTATAAGCAGCAATCAATTCATTCTGCACATTGAAATAAGCCTTGTAGCTTGTTCCGCGGTCATTCTGAACAGAAATCACATGCTTATCAGTAACCATTACAGTGCCGAAGAAGTTAATCTGCTTTGCATGTTTTTCAGGCAGATTAGGATCATCATTCACATTTGTAATGAATTCCTTAGCTCTGGCTCTCAATTCGTTGATGTCGATATAGTCTGAACCGCACATAAGCTGGTTATTTGCATTCAGACGTACCGCTAACACATTCCGTTCCTTAACAATAATATCTTCTGGATCTTGCTCCTGAGGAGGAGGAGGCAACTGACGCGCCAAACCTCTATCCGTGTCCATTGATGTTGTAATAAGGAAGAAAATGAGCAGAATAAAAGCGATATCGGCAGTTGAACTGGAGTTAATACCAGGAACGTCTCTTTTCTTTCTTGCCATTTTTACTTACTTAATAGTTCTATCAATGATAATATTATCTCTTTCTAAAGATTCCAGTCAGGTTAATCAGAGTAGCCAATACAGCGATGCCCAACAAGAAATAAGTAGAATAAAGGAACATGTCTGTTATCTTCAACCAGAACGCGTCGTCGTAGATACCGTCACCAGTCTTCACGGGAGCATCAGATCCCATAGCATAGGTAACCAGTACCAGCACGATCAACAGAACGAAACCAATCAAAGACTTAAGCGCATTCTTTGCGTTATCTCTGAAAGCTGCAATAAACTGTGCGATAGCAGCAGCTACAGTAGCCAACACAGCGATGCCAAAGAGGATATACATTAAGTAGATTAATGTATCTGTGTGTTCCGGAGCGTTGTATTCTCCCCAAGGATTCGTGTATCCAACGCCGTAGAATAATGCCAATACAATTATAATAACTGCAAAGATGGCATACATCACATAGTAAGATACTTTATATGATAACTTTGCCATTTGTACTAATTATTTTTTGTATTTCAAGTTGTACTTTGTAATCATATCGAGAAGGTTGATTGTAGAATCTTCCATGTCGCTTGTCAAAGCCTCGATCTTAGAAAGGATATAGTTGTAGAATATTTGCAGAATCATTGCAACGATCAAACCGAAGATAGTTGTGATCAAGGCAACCTTCATACCACCAGCAACGACTGTCGGAGAGATATCACCTGCAGCCTGGATTTTATCGAAGGCCATCACCATACCAACCACAGTACCCAAGAATCCGAGTGACGGAGCCATGGCGATGAACAATGTGATCCATGAGCAACCTTTCTCGAGGTAACCTGACTGAACGCCACCGTAAGAAACAACTGAACGCTCAACTACGTCAACACCCTCGTCGATTCTCATCAAGCCTTGGTAGCAGATAGAAGCGACAGGACCTCTTGTGTTACGGCAAACTGTCTTAGCCTCTTCTACATCGCCTTTCTCCAAAGCGTCCTCGATACCCTTCATCAACTTCTTTGTGTTAACCTCTGCAAGGCTCAAGTAAATGATACGCTCGATGCAGAATGCCAAACCGAGAACCAATGCGATAGCAACCAATGACATGAAGTCGGCACTACCCTCGATAAACTTAACCTTGATCTCTTTGTGGATACCGCCTTCAACAACGACTGTCTCGGGTTCTGCTGCCTCAGCAGCTTCAGCGGGAGCTGCGGCCTCATCTGTTGCGGCAACCTGTTCTGTTTGTTCAGCTGCAGCAGCATTCTCGTCCTGAGCCATGACTGCCTGAGTTAATCCAAATGAAAGGATACCCATCACTGCAATAATTGCAAATAACTTTTTCATGTGTGTCTAATTTTTTAAGATTAATTAATTATTACTATTTTATTCTGTTTACTGATTTGTTTTGCGGAGAGAGGGGGATTCGAACCCCCGATACGCTTTAGGCGTATACACGCTTTCCAGGCGTGCCTCTTCAACCACTCGAGCATCTCTCCAATTAGCTTGTTTCAGAAAACGGCTGCAAAATACGAAGATTCTCCGTAACGGCAAACGTTTTCATCGGCAAATATATTCTTTTTTTTTCTTACGGCCGTTATCGACCACCAAATATTGCGATAATAATTCAAATTTAAAATTCTTTAATACCCAAACAAGCCCCTTTGGCACCCTCGAAGAGGTGTATGGCGTTCCTAGAAGTCCGCTGCGCGACTTCCTCCACAGACACGTCGTAAACCTGAGCAATCTTCTCCGCTACATATATTATATAGGAAGATTCATTACGCTTCCCCCTAAAGGGCACAGGTGGCAAGTAGGGAGAGTCGGTCTCCAGCACCAATCGGTCCAGGGGTATCATGCTATGGAGCATAGCCGGCAGGGGCGACTTCTTATAGGTGACGACTCCATTCACTCCGAACAGGAAATGCTGGAACTGGAGGAAGCGCTCCGCATCTGTCACATCGCCGGTGAAGCAATGGAAGATTCCCTTCAGCGGAGAGTCGATGTAGGGTTTCATGCAGTCGTAGAGTTCGGCGAAAGCGTTGCGGCAATGGATAATCAGCGGAAGGTCGTAAGCCAATGCCCACTGGAGCTGTTCCTCGAAGACCTTCATCTGTTCCTTCGCATAGGTTGCGTCCCAATAGAAGTCGAGGCCCACCTCGCCAACGCCCACGAAGAGCCCAGGATGCTCATCGAGACTTCGCTTGATGGCAGTCAGTTCTTCCTGATAATCGGATGAAGTGATGGAGGTCGGATGAAGTCCGATGAGCGGAAAGCACTTGCCGGGGTACTGCTCGCAAAGATGTAGCAGAGGTTCCAATGTCGACAGGTCTACATTGGGCATATAGATACGCTCTACCCCTGCATCGAACGCGCGTTGCATCACTTCCGAGCGATCGGCGGCGAACTCGTCCATGAACAGATGTGAATGGGTGTCTACCAACATAAGGTTATACTTTACGGTGCATCAACGAGAGGGCGAACTGACGAAGGTTCTCCTTCCGCTCTGCCGAAACAGAGAGTTGGTCGAGCCGTGCCATGCCGGCAGCGAAGATAGAGTCTATCTTGCGGCTGCACAACTCACGGATGCAAGTCTCGTTATAGATCTTCGTGACGGCAGAAATTTTTTCCTCAGGCAGGAAATCTTTTTTCTCTAACCACATCTGTAATTCTTCACGCTGACGGTCGTCAGCATTGCGCAGGGCGTTGATGAGCATATAGGTCTTCTTGTTGCACAGGATGTCACCACCGATTTTCTTTCCAAAGGTAGCGGGGTCGCCATACACATCGAGGTAATCGTCCTGCAGCTGGAAGGCCAAGCCTATCTGTACACCGAAGTCGTAGAGGATGTCGCAGTCGGTCGACGGAGCGCCTGCCAGCACGGCCCCGATCTTCAGACTTGCCGCCAACAGCACAGAGGTCTTGAGGCGAATCATCTCGATGTACTCGGCCTCAGTCACGTCGTTGCGTGTTTCGAACTCCATGTCGTACTGTTGCCCCTCCCCTATCTCCAGGGCTGTCAGACTGAAGAGGTCGAGCACTTCCTTCAAGTGCACCTCGCCGCAGCGCGCCATCAAGCGGTAAGCCAGCACCAACATAGTGTCGCCCGAGAGGATGGCCACATTGTCGTTCCACACCTTATGCACGGTAGGTTTGTTGCGGCGCATGTCGGCACGGTCCATCAGGTCGTCGTGGAGGAGGGTATAGTTATGATACATCTCTATACCGAGTGCGGGCATCAGTGCTGCATCCACCTCTTCCTTATATATATTGTATGCCAAAAGCATCAGCACAGGGCGGAGACGTTTGCCGCCGAGAGACAGCACGTAGGTAATCGGCTCGTACAAGCCTTTGGGCTCACGTGAATACTTGAGTCCGGCAATGCCGTCATTCACCTTTTTCAACAAATCGGATGAACTATACATCATATATTATATATAGGTATTAAAGAGATAAGGTCAAAAAAAAGGCTGCGCTTTTAGGAGCAGCCTTTTATCACCTTATTCAATTAAACAAATTACTGTAATCTAAACATAACCGGTAAAGTGTATTTCACGCGCACCGGTTTACCGCGTTGTTCACCCGGTTCCCACTTCGGCATCAGCTTCACCACGCGCACAGCCTCTTTATCAAGATAGGGGTCAACGCTACGTGCTACAACCACGTCAACAATAGAACCGTCTTTGTTCACCACGAACTGAAGGATTACACGGCCTTGGATACCGTTCTCCTGTGCGATGGTCGGGTATTTGATATTCTTGCTCAAGAATCTCATGCACTCAGCGTCACCACCAGGGAACTTAGGCATTTTTTCTACAACCTGGAACACAGGCTCTTCTTCAGGCTCAACCTCCTGCACAACCACTGCGGGACCAGAGGCAACCACCTGTACGGCTTCACCCTTATCCTCAGTAGAGGCTATTTCGGTTTCTTCAACGTTCGCATCATTGTCTACAATCTTCAACACTTCTTCCGCAGAAGGTGCTTGGGGCGGTGGAGGGGTCGGTTTTACCTCTTGTTGGGTAATAGGAACGATATCCTCCTCAAATGTAACTTCAACTGGTCCTTGTGCCGTCAGGATTTCTCTGTCGCGTTCACTCCATTCGAAAGCGACAAACATAGCAGCCAAAATCAGCACATAACCAATAAGCAGCCAGGTACTCTTTTTACCTTCAAGGTCTGCCTTGGGCGATTTTTTAACTTCCATAAAATTATATTTTAAAATAAGGTGTTACTCATTTGATGCAAATATACGCCTTTTATTCCACCCGCCCACTCTTCCACCTCTTTTTACATGCGAAAAGGCCCAATATTTGTATTTTTTAACCTTAAGCGAGCCTCAATGTGGGCTACATTCTACCTGTCGAGGAGGTTCTCGACCTCTTGCGAGGCAGAAGTTTTCAGTCCATCTTCTATGGTTATACGGGATGAATGTCTTACTTTTGCAAACAAAAACAAGCATGAAAAAGATTGTTATCGCCGTGGACGGATATTCGTCGTGCGGCAAAAGCACGATGGCAAAAGACCTGGCCAAGGAAATCGGTTACATTTATATAGATAGCGGTGCCATGTATCGAGCCGTGACACTCTATTGTCTGCAGCAGGGGCTCTTCGAGGGCAACGAGATAGACAAGGAGGCGCTCCGCAAACAGATTGCCGGCATCGAGATACGCTTCCGCATCGACCCGGAGACGAAGAAGCCGCTGACCTACCTCAACGGAGTGAACGTGGAGAGTGAGATACGCACCATGAAGGTATCGTCGAAGGTGAGCATCGTGGCCGCCATCGATTTCGTACGCGAGGCGCTGGTGGCACAGCAGCAGATGATGGGCAAGGAGAAAGGCATCGTGATGGACGGCCGCGACATCGGCACCACGGTATTCCCCGACGCTGAGCTGAAGATATTCGTCACCGCCTCGGCGGAGATTCGCGCACAGCGTCGCTACGACGAGCTGAAGGCGAAAGGCGAGGAAAACAATTTCGACGAGATACTGAAGAACGTGAAGGAGCGCGACTACATCGACGAGCATCGGGCCGTCAGCCCCTTGCGCAAAGCCGACGACGCCCTCTTGCTCGACAACAGCGACCTCACCATCGAGGAGCAGAAGCAGTGGTTGATGCAACAGTACCTTAGAGTAGCGGCCGAATGATACGCATAGAGATAGATAAGGAGTCGGGCTTCTGCTTCGGGGTGACCACAGCCATTCAGAAGGCAGAGACGGAGTTGGCGAAAGGGAGTGAGTTCTACTGCCTTGGGGACATTGTACACAACGGGATGGAGTGTGAGCGGCTCAAACAGATGGGACTGATTACGGTCAACCACGAAGAGTTCAAGCAGTTGCACGACGCGAAGATACTGTTGCGCGCCCACGGCGAACCGCCCGAGACGTACCGCATAGCCGAGACGAACCACCTGGAGGTGGTGGACGCCACCTGCCCTGTGGTGCTACAGTTGCAGAAACGCATCAAGCGGGAGTACGACGCCGACACCACACACAATCGACAGATAGTCATCTACGGGAAGAACGGACACGCCGAAGTGTTGGGCTTAGTGGGACAGACGCAAGGCGAAGCCATCGTGATAGAATCGCTGGAGGAGGCCAAAGGTCTGGATTTCCACCGCGACATCCGGCTCTACTCCCAAACCACCAAGTCGCTGGATGAGTTCCGCGAGATTGTGCACTACATCGAGGAGCACATCGTGGCCCCCGCCGACTTCAAGTTCTACGACACCATCTGCCGCCAGGTGGCAAACCGAATGACCAACATCCGCAACTTCGCCGCCTCGCACGACTTGATATTCTTTGTCAGCGGCAAGAAGAGCTCCAACGGGAAGGTGCTGTTCAACGAATGCAAGAAGGTGAACCCTAACGCTTACTTGATAAACGACGCGAACGAGATAGACTACGCTCTGCTCGACGGCATCTCCAGTATAGGCATCTGCGGGGCCACCTCCACGCCCAAATGGCTGATGGAGGAGTGCAAGAGGGCCATACAAGAGCACCAATAATATGTCACAAAAGGACAATGATTAACCTATTTTTATCTTTGGGTCATATAGATTTAGCTTCCTTTTGGGAACCTCTCTCGATTATTTACTAAATTTGCAACGTTTTTAAATAGGTAGTTTATGGGAGAAATAAAATGTATCGGAATCTTAACCTCTGGAGGTGATGCTCCGGGTATGAATGCAGCCATACGTGCAGTGACACGTGCGGCTATCTACAACAATCTCAGGGTAAAAGGTATCTACAGAGGCTATAAAGGCCTGATTACTGATGAAATCCAGGAGTTCAAGACAGAGAACGTGAGCAACATCATCCAGCGGGGAGGTACAATACTGAAGACCGCTCGGTGCAAAGAGTTCACTACCCCCGAGGGTAGAGCCATTGCTTACGAGAACATGAAGAAGGAGGAGATTGACGCGCTGATTGTCATCGGCGGCGACGGCTCCTTGACAGGTGCCCGCATCTTCGCCCAGGAGTATGACGTGCCTTGCATCGGTCTGCCGGGAACAATCGACAACGACCTCTACGGCACGGACACCACTATCGGTTACGACACCGCGTTGAATACCATCTTGGATGCGGTGGACAAGATTCGCGACACAGCCACCTCACACGAGCGTCTGTTCTTTGTGGAGGTGATGGGACGCGACGCCGGTTTCCTTGCCTTGAATGGTGCCATCGCTTCGGGATCCGAGGCTGCCATCATTCCAGAGTTCAGCACCGAGGTCGACCAGTTGGAGGAGTTCATCAAGAATGGCTTCCGCAAGTCGAAGAGCAGTAGCATCGTGTTGGTTGCCGAGAGTCCTATCACGGGTGGTGCCATGCACTATGCCGAGCGTGTGAAGAAGGAGTATCCACAGTACGACGTGCGTGTGTCCATATTGGGTCACCTGCAGCGCGGTGGTAGTCCTACGGCACACGACCGTATCATCGCCAGTCGTATGGGTGCCGCCAGCATCGACGCACTGATGGACGGACAGCGCAACGTGATGATAGGCATCGACCACGACGAAATTGTCTACGTGCCGTTCACCAAAGCCATCAAGAAGGACAAGCCCATCCAGCCGGAGTTGGTGAGTGTCTTGCGCGAGCTCTCTATCTAACAGAACTTTCACAGTTAGTATCATATAAGCGAAATCCCCATCCGCTGATCTCAGAGGTCGAGCGGATGGGGATTTCTCATTGCATCCTGTTCCCTATCATTTAGCCGGTCCCGTGACGGCAGTGTGCACGGGACTGAGGATGAAGGTGAACTCATAATCGCCGTAAGGCAAACGGTATTGTTCCAAAGGCCATGCGCCCCAACTGTTCACGCAGCCGAGTCCCATCTGTGCCTTGTCGATGCAGAGGTTGGTGAGGTCGCTCTTCTTCACCTCCTGGGAGTGACCTTGTTGTTTTGTCCATCCCTCGTCGAGCGACTCGATGGTGTATTGCAGAGCGGATGCCGAGAAGGGAGCCTCAGCCACAATCTGCAGTCCGCGTCCGGCGGCGTTCAGCATCTGCCACCAACGGATGTCGGTCTTGGTGCCTGTCTCCTGCGGACGGATGTAGGCATAGAATTGCTCGTCCACAGTCTGGCGATAGATGCCCAAGTCGGTCACATGGTTGCGGTCGCTGTAGTTTTCTATCGGTCCACGGCCATAGTAGTTTATCGTCTCAAAGTCCTTAGGCATAGGCATCTGCATACCGAAGCGGAACATGGGCGACACCTTAGCCTGCGCATCGGTGGTCATCTTCTGGGTCACCTTCACAGCGCCTTGGTTGTTGATGAGATAGGTCAAGTAGAGGCGGGCGGAAACGCTCTTCATGTCATACTCGGCCTTCACCAACACCTGGTCGTCTACAGTCTCCCATTGGAGCGAGGTCAGCTTTATCTCCGGATTCTTCCAAGCCACGAACTTCTGTTGCAGGGATGCGCCGAAGTCATTGTCCGTCGGTGCACGCCAGAAGTTGGGAGTCAGGGCAGCGCCTTCCTTCAGCATTTCTACGCCCGACAGGGTGTAGCGGCTCAAGTATCCGTTGCTCCGGTTGAACTCCAGCGTATATTGGTCGCCACTGACAATCAGATAGTTTCTATCATTATCTTGCACCTGCGGAGCCTCCACGGGCACGTTCACCAGCACTTCGTTCTTCAGTTCCATAGTCGGTGCGGCATAGGGGTTCACCACCAGCTGGTCCTTCGCCACAGCATAGCCGGCAGGCAGCAGACCCTCGGCGTTCTTCAGACGATAAGCGACATTGAGCAACCACTCCTTGCAATTGCAGGTGTTGCCGATAGCCAGCTTCACCTTAGCACGCTGTTGCGGAGCCACGTTGAGGTTCTCCACACGTCCGCTGCGCACAGCCTGTCCATCGGCCAGCAGGGTCCATTCGAGGTAATAGGCGGAGAGGTCGCGGAAGAAGTTCTCGTTATAGATCTCCACCTCGCCGTGCTTCACGTCCACGGGAGTTGTCCAGATGTTCTGATAGTAGTAGCCCACCTCGTATGCGTGCGGGTTGGGGATGCGGTCAGGACCTATCAAGCCATTGTCGCAGAAGTTCATGTCCGAAGCGTCGTAGCGGTTGAAGTCGCCACCATAGGCATAGATGGTAGCGCCGTCTTTGCCTTTCCAACGTATGGATTGGTCCACGAAGTCCCAGATGAAGCCACCTTGCAGGCTGGGGTACTTGCGAATCAAGTCCCAATATTCCTTGAAGCCACCTTCCGAATTACCCATGGCGTGTGCATACTCGCATTGGATGAGCGGTTTGGTGGTGTCGGTGCGTTTGGCATACTTCTCCATATTATAATAGTCGGCATACATCGGGCAGTTGATGTCGGTGAACTCGTTGCCATGAGCCTGTTCGTACTGCACGGCACGACTGGGGTCCTCACTCTTTATCCACTGGTAGCAAGCCTCGAAGTTAGGGCCGAAGCCAGCCTCGTTGCCCAGCGACCAGAAGATGATGCTCGGATGGTTGAAGTTCCGCTGTACATTGCGTTGGTTGCGCTCCAGGTGTGCCTTGGCGAAATCGTCGCGTTTGGCAAGTGTCTTCTCCTTATAGCCCATGCCGTGCGACTCGAGGTTTGCCTCAGCCACCATGTAGAGTCCGTATTGGTCGCAGAGTTCGTACCAGAAGGGGTCGTCGGGATAGTGGCAGGTACGCACGGCATTGATGTTGAGTTGTTTCATCAGCTGTGCATCTTGTATCATACGCTCGCGGGATACCACGTAACCGCCGTCAGGGTCCATCTCGTGGCGATCGGCGCCTTTGAAGAGCACAGCCTGTCCGTTCACCAATATCTGGTTGCCTTTCAGTTCTATCTTGCGGAAGCCCACTTTCACGGGAATCACCTCATCCGTACCTTGCACATTGGCGCGCAATGTATATAAATAAGGTGTCTCCGCTGTCCACTTGTTGGGGTTCTCCACCTGCATCTCCACGCTGGCGTTTCCTTTGGCCGTAGCAGTGGCCACCTGTTGTCCGGAGGCGTCGAGCAGTTCCAGGTTCACT
>CAYZVH010000006.1:0-38151 GCA_964481755.1 uncultured Bacteroides sp.
TGACGGCGGGGTAACGTTTCTTGTCGGCGCGCTCCTGCTCAAGAGCATAGAAACAGCGGGCTCCCTTCTTGGTGTTCTCAGTCACCGGCTCCTTCAGGTTACCGCCGGCAGGCGACACGGTACCGATGAAGGTGATGGAGCCATACTCTCCGTTGTAGAGGCGCACGTAACCGGCACGTCCGTAGAAGTTGGAGATGATGGCAGAGATATCCATCGGGAAGGCATCGGGACCAGGCAACTCCTCCATACGGTTGGACATCTCACGCAAGGCCTGTGCCCAGCGGGAGGTGGAGTCGGCCATCAGCAACACTCTAAGTCCCATGGAACGGTAGTACTCCGCCATGGTCATGGCCGTGTAGACGGAAGCCTCGCGGGCAGCCACCGGCATGTTGGAGGTGTTGGCGATGATGATGGTGCGTTCCATCAGCTTGCGGCCTGTGTGGGGGTCCACCAGTTCGGGGAACTCGGTGAAGATCTCCACCACCTCGTTAGCACGCTCACCGCAGGCGGCGATAATCACGATGTCGGCCTCGGCCTGTTTGGAGATGGCGTGTTGCAGCACGGTCTTACCCGTACCGAACGGGCCAGGGATGAATCCCGTACCACCCTCAACGATGGGGTTCACGGTGTCGATGGCACGCACACCTGTCTCCAGCAGTTTGAAGGGGCGCGGCTTCTCCTGGTAGTTTGTCATGGCCTTCTTCACAGGCCATTTCTGTATCATGTTCACTGGTGTCTCTTTGCCGTCGGCATCGGCCAGCACGGCTATAGTGTCTTCTATCACGTACTCACCTTCGGCGACTATGGACTTCACGGTGCATTCCCCTTTCAGTTGGAAGGGGGCCATAATCTTCAGCGACTGGTTGTTCTCCATCACCTCGCCCAGCCAGGCAGAGGCTTTCACGGTGTCGCCCACCTTGGCCAATGGCTTGAAGTGCCATTTCCGTTCTTTATCGAGTGGATAGGTGTATTCGCCTCGTTTCAAGAACACACCCGTCATCTTGTCCAAATCGTTCTGCAATCCGTCATAGTTCTTCGACAGCATGCCCGGTCCGAGGGTCACCTCGAGCATGTGGCCCGTAAACTCGGCCTCAGCTCCTACCTTCAGTCCACGTGTGCTCTCGAAGACCTGCACATAGGCCTGGCTGCCTATCACTTTGATGACCTCGGCCATCAGACGGTCGCCCCCTGTGGAGATGTAGCAGATTTCGTTCTGCGACACAGGGCCATCCACCACGATGGTCACCATATTGGCTATCACGCCACTAACAGTTCCTTTCGTTGTCATATTGTGTCAAATTATTATTTTCTAAATTCTTCAGGTATACTCACTTCATCCTTCAGGGAGGAGATGATGAAACGGAATGCTTCGTTCCCCTTCTGCTTGTCGAGACCGGCCCAACGCTCAATGAGCGACAGCTTCAGCAGGAAGACGAAGACGCGCTCGATGGAGAAATAGTGGAAAAAGGTAGCGTCCTCCATCCAGTTCCACCGAAGTTGGTCAGTCTTCCGTTCGCGCTCGAGCAAGTCCGTCACCTCGGAGAGGCGCGCCACGTCGTCGTAGTAGTCGAGCACGGTGGAGAGTCCGAAGTCGCGTGCCGTGGAGGTCCGCAAGGCTTCGCACACGTCGGTGTCGCCCACCACATTGCGGGCCACGTCCAACTTGTACTTGCGAGCCGTGATGGCCACCTGCAGGTTGTTGAGGTTGAGGTTGAACTCGTACCACGAGGCCACGAAGGCGTTGGCACACCGCATGGCGTACCGATAGTAGTACGAGGCGAGCAGGTCCTCGGCCAAAGCGCCGTCGGCCTCGCCAGCCTCTTTGTCCCTCAGGTAATGTTCCACAAAGTCATACAGGTAAGCGGGGTACTTCTTACAGCGCGCGTCGTTCTCCTTCACGGTAGCTATTATCGACAGCAACTCGTCGGGCGTGTACACACCGTTGCTGTTGTCGACGACCGCATCCTTGTCGCGCAGCAAGGCGAGCAGCGCGCGGTTGTCGAGCTGCAGGTAAAACAGGTCCACCGTCCGCTGGTCTTCCTTGGCCAGATAAGGATAAATCTTCTCCTTGAAATCTAAAACAGAGTAACTCAATTTGCCGTCGTCCAGCGAGACTTCGGGCAGACCTGCTACTAAACAGTAATAGTTATTCATAAGAACAGATTAAAAGAGGAGTTCCACTAATTGAGGGCGTAAGAATGACTTAAAATAGTTTTCAAATTCTTCTTCACCGAAATCTATCTTGTACGAGCCGTCCGCAGGAGAGATGGTAAACAGGACCTTCTGTCCGTTCACCTGCTGTATGGTCACGCCTTTGTCCAGCAGTTGTTTGGCCTTGGCTACGAAGTATTGCTTCAGCGGCTCGGCTTCTGCGGTAGAGATGACGATGGGTTCCGTGGCGGACCACTTCTCGGCCAGTTTCACGAGGAAGGCGCCGATGGCCTCGCTGTCGTTGGTGAACGAGCCAACACTTTCGGTTACAATCTTGTCGGTAATCAGATTTGCGGCTTCAGTCTTCAGGGCATTCACGGTCTGGCTGGCAAAGAGTTTCAGTTCTGACTTGGTGCGTTCTTCATTTTCTTTCGAGTTCTTCTGAGCGGCAACGATGATGGCGTCAGCCTCTTTCTTCGCATCGGCGATGATGCGTTCGGCCTCTGCTTTGGCCTGCTCCACCAGTTGACGCGCTTCTTCATTACCTTTCTCTACTCCCTCACGATATATCTTATCGGTGAGTTCCTGAATTTTACTATCCATAATGAGTCGAATCAATATTTAGTTTATGTTTTTCGCCCAAAGTTACGAACTTATTTTATCACGCCTAATATCGACTCGTCTTTTTTTCGAGAAAAGGGACTTTTTACCCAATTCAGCCCACGAATTTACAATCCTGTTTCATTCCGTAGTGTCTTTGCAAAATGGATGTGGCAATAAGGGTTTGTCCCCAAGGGACGGCATTCCCATGGACGGCAAAGAATAAAGGGCGACGGACTACCTCTCCAACCAGCTCTTATAATATCCCCTCCCCGTTCGAGGGAATCCTAATTTCATTACAGCTATCGCTAGATGGTCATTTGTCCAATGATGACCTTTACCGGCGTTTATGCTTCATGAACCAGGGGTGAACCAACAGCAGATAGAGACCGAGGGCTGCGATGAGAAGCATCAAGACGATGATGTAACCGGAGGTTGTCGACTTCAGCCACGTGTTCTCTATGCCGACGAAACCGATGAAGAAGCCCAGGGCGATGCCGAACTCCCAACCCAAGTAATACATGTTGTTGGCGGAACCGCGTTCGCAATGCTCGGACAGTTCGATGAAGAAGAACTGCAGTTTGGGCAGGATAAGTCCGAGTCCCAAGCCCACTAAGATGGCGGAAGTGTAGAAGGCCATCTCCTCGTGATGGGAAATCTGCAGGAGCATAGCACAACCATAGAGGATGAGTCCACTCACCACCTCGGAACGGATGTCCGCATCGATGAAGACAAACTTCAACGCCAGGATGGCTAACAGAAAGCCGATGACCAGCACCCCGAAGAAGGTATAGGAACGGACAACCCCCAACATGATTCCCGTGGGAACAGCCACAAGCAACAGGTTGAGGAACATCAACCAGCCATTGGAGAGCAGGAAGCGATCCAGCGAGAACAAGGGAGGCGCCAACGGAGCGCGGAAGGGGATGTGCAACAGGAAGACCAGCGCCAAAGCCACGAGGCTCAGTCCGGCAGAGACAAGCAATATAGTCTGCAACGGGAAGAACTCCTGCAGCAAGAGTCCAACAAATGGTCCCACGGCCAAGCCCAACCGTCCGCACCACGCATAGACGAGGTTGGCGGCCGTGCGGTTTGGCGACTGCGTAATGTCAATCACCAATGTGCCACCGGAAGCCATAGCATAGAGTCCGGCCATCATGCCTTGCAGCAGACGCAAGAGGAGAATGAGCAACAGACCTTGTGCAAACGCATAACCCGCAGATGTGAGCGCTACGGCCAAAACGCCCAACAGGCAGACGGTCTTCCGACGGTACCTATCGACCAGGTAAGAGAGGACGGGCCCCGTGAGGTAGACCGCCAGACCGGACAGTGCGACAATGCCTCCGGCACACAACGGGCTGACGTTGCAGTGCTGCCCAATCCACAGGGGCAACACCGGCCAAAGCATATAAAGAGAGGTTGCCAACAAGAAGTTGGCGAGGGCTAACCGTCTGAAGTTAGGCGACCACAACTGCGCGCTGTTCATCTGTTCTCCTATTGAGGTTTGCCTCGAGCGGCTTCGGGTGGTCTCCACAGACGACCCCGGTCCGCCGAGACAGACCCATACACCTTATTATATATACGTATATATTAGTATTGTTCTTCCTTAGAGGGGAAGTCGCAACTCTTCACGTCGCTCACATACTGACCGATAGCGTTGGTCATCACCTCGTTGAGGTTGGCATAGCGACGCAAGAAGCGGGGACTGAAGCCTTTGGTCATTCCCAGCATGTCAGCAACCACGAGCACCTGGCCGTCCACACCGCCACCAGCACCGATGCCGATTACGGGGATGCTCAGTTCCTTGGCCACACGCTCGGCAAGGGCTGCGGGAATCTTCTCCAGCACCAGTCCGAAGCAACCGGCCTCCTCCAGCAGATGGGCATCACGGACCAGCTTCTCGGCCTCTTCCTCGTCCTTGGCACGTACGGTGTAGGTGCCATATTTGTTGATGGACTGCGGCATCAAGCCCAGATGTCCCATCACAGGGATGCCGGCAGAGATGATGCGTTTCACTGAGTCTATCACCTCTTCGCCACCTTCCAGTTTCAGCGCGTCGGCATGACTTTCCTTCATGATGCGGATGGCAGAAGCCAATCCCTCCAACTCATTACCCTGGTAAGAGCCGAAAGGCATGTCCACGATAACCAGCGCACGCTTAACGGCACGCACCACAGACTTGCCGTGGTAAATCATCTGGTCCAGTGTGATAGGTAGTGTAGTCACGTTACCTGCCATCACGTTGGAGGCGGAGTCGCCCACAAGAATCACGTCCACTCCCGCACCGTCGACAATCTGGGCGGTAGTGTAGTCATATGAGGTAAGCATGGAGATCTTCTCGCCTCGCTGTTTCATTTCAAACAAACGATGAGTCGTCACCTTACGAGTATCATCGGTAATGTATCCTGCCATTCTATTCAGTATTTGATTTTTCGGCTGCAAAGTTACCTCTTTTTGGCAAATAACGAAAAAGAACCTCTATTTTTGGTCTCCTCATCACATTTCGTGGGTGAATACGAGGTAGAACGGAAATAAAGCTCTACCTTTGTGTTCTACATTTTATAACCAAAAACAGATAACAGAATGAAAAAGAGTAATCCTTTCAGTTGGGCGATGCGGTGCATCGTCCTTGCGTGTGTGATCCTCCTCTCGTCGTGCTCGCAGAAGACGAAGATGGAAGCGATGTTGGAACAAATCCCGGAGAACAGCGACTTAGTCGTTATCGGTAACTTGAAGCAGATAATGGAGTCGGCCGGCGGAACGTTGGAGAATTCACAAATCAAATTGCCTGACTACCTGAGCTCCATGGCAGACCAGCAGGAGGAGTTCAACACCCTGTTGGAGAAGACACAGATAGACCCTGAGGTGTGCGCTGTCATGGTGTACATGTACAAGAACCGCGCCATCTTCCTCTTCTCTATGAAAGACAAGGCCGCCTTCGCCAAGGCTCTCGAGGAGTTTGGCTACACGAAGACCGGCGACAAGGACGACGCTTCGTTCTACATAGTGAAAGAGAATGAAGATACGGAGTACTACTCTTGCGTCGCCATCCGCGGTGACTATGCCTACTGGGCGGACGAGATTCACAAAGACAGTCCAGCCGAAGCACAGAATGTGTTGGAGGAGGTGATAGCAGGAGTCAAGGAGTCACCCATGTCCAAGACGAAAGCCGCTGAATACATACAGGACAGCAATGCTGCAGGCATGATTTTCCAAGTGCCAGACGAATTACTGGAGTCTATGTCGGGCAACGGAATGCCCGCATTCGTGCGCGACATCTATTCATGTCAGATCTGCATGAAAGGCGACTTGCAGGGGAATAAATGCATCATGAACTGCGCCCTGTTCGACAAGGACGGCAATCAGAAGAAGGCGACAGACTTCGGCCTCAGCTTCGATACGAAAGCCAAGATTGATAAAGAGGCACTCACTTTCATAGACCCGAAAGAGTGCCTGGTAGCCGCCTCGTGCATGAAGGATGTCGACTGGGACAAATACTTCGAGACAATAGGTAGTATGGAAGGTATACCCGCTTCACAGAAAGCCTTTCTGGCCATCATGAAGAGCTACATGGAGAAGCTGGACGGCACAATGGCCTTCGGACTCGGTCTGGAGGACGGGATGCAATCCATCTACGACATTTCACAAGGCCTCGCCGGACTGGATCAACTGTACCTAACCTTAGTATTCGAGACGAAAGAGGGAATGGCACAAGGCATCGTGAACGACTTGGCAGGCTTCGCCGAGCAGGCTGGCGTGCAAGTGGAGAAGAAGGATAACGGAGTCACGATAACGGTACCAAATGACTCCAAGGATATGACTTTCTATGCGGAAATCCACAACAACTTCCTCGTCATGTCTAACCACCCGATCAACCAAAGCTCAGACAATTTCAGCATCAAGAGTGTGGACTTCAGCAGCTATCAGAACGCCTTCGCATTGGCATTCGACAAGGGCGACAAGATGTTGACCGACCTTGGCATCGACTACGGTCTGATTGTGAGAGGACTGACGACGGCACAACCGTACGAAAGCACATTTACCATCGAGACAATCGATGCACCCAGCACCTACGGCATCGTCGGCACCATTGCCAACTCCATCATACAGGCAAGCATGAACGGGACGATTGAGAAACGTTGGAGCGAGTGCGCAGGGGATAATTCCTTCGCGTCCGACAACGACGAGACCGAGGATATTGACCCGGAGATGACCCTCTCGGAATAAGCACAATCAGAGAACTGGTAACAGCAGAGAGGTTTATGGACTCAATGACCATCGAGAATATTTCGTTGCAGCACCTCCTACCCTTAGTGTTTAAGGGTATGGAGGACTCGCAACGGATTCAGGCATCGGAGATTTGGAACAGCGACTCGTTCGTGTTCCGTCGCGGTGAGAAGTACTGCGTGCATGCGGAGTCGGGAGGCGGTAAGTCCTCGCTGTTGAGCTTCATCTACGGCAACCGGGTGGACTACCAAGGCACACTTCGCTTCGACGGCACCGATGTGCGGTCGCTCAGCATCCGCCAATGGTGCAACGTGCGGACGCGCCACATCGCTCTCCTGCCCCAAGAGATGCGCCTCTTCCCCGAGCTCACCGTCCTACAAAACATCCAGCTGAAGAACCAACGGACGGGCTACAAGACCCCATCCGACATCGAGGACTTACTCTCGCGGTTGGGCATTGCCGAGAAGAAGGACACAGTGGCCGCCAAACTCAGCATAGGCCAGCAACAGCGTGTGGCTGTGGTGCGCGCCATCTGCCAACCATTCGACTTCATCTTCCTCGACGAGCCTGTCAGCCACCTCGACGAAAAGAACAATGCCTTGGTGGCCTCCATCATCGAAGAAGAAGCCGCCCGGCAGGGAGCCGCCATCGTCACCACCTCAGTGGGCAACCATTTAATGTTGAACAACGCCAGTTTTATATCCTTATGAAATCATTCCACGCCACCGGACAGGACCTCGTATGGACACTTCTGAAAAAGAAGTTGTCTAAGGGACAGTTGCTGGGCTACACCCTAGCGAACGTCATCGGCTTCGCCATCATCATGACCGGCATCATGTTCTACGCCGACAGTCGCCACTCCGACGACGGCGAGGATGACTTCCTGTCCAAGGACTATGTGGTGCTCTCCAAACGAGTCAGCGGCATAGGGTTCACCCCCATCGCGTTCGACGAGGAGGAGATTAAGGCCCTGCAGCAACAGCCGTGGGTGAAGAAAATTGGTCGGTTCACCTCTTCGCAGTTCAACATCCGCGGGTCGCTGGAGCTCGGCTCGAAATGCCTTTCGACCTACCTGTTCGTGGAGTCGGTGCCGGACGAGTTCTTCGACGTGAAACCCAAAGGATGGAACTTCACACCACAGAGCCGCACTATACCTATTATAATAAGTAAGGACTACCTCACGCTCTACAACTTCGGCTTTGCCATCCCGCAAGGTTTGCCGCAGATTAGCGAGGAGTTTGTCAGCTCCGTTCCCTTGAACGTGCAGCTGATGGGCAAGGACAATCTAACGGACCACTTCGAGGCCTCCATCGTCGGGTTCTCGTCGCGACTGAACACCATCGCCGTGCCGCAGAGTTTCATGGACTGGGCCAACCAGCGCTATGCACCAGACGCCCCCGAGGGTAAGCCTTCGCGCCTCATCGTGGAGATTGACCGACTGAATGCCGAGGCCATGAACACCTACCTGTCGAAGGCCGAGATAGAGATTGCCGGTGACAAGGCCGAAACGGGCAACATCTCGAAGTTCCTCAGCCTCTCGTCCGCCATCGTCACCGTCAACGGCCTGCTGATTTGTGTCCTGGCCACCTTCATTCTGACGCTAAGCATCTTCCTCCTCTTGCAGAAGAGTCAGACGACCATCAACCACCTCGTTCTCTTGGGCTATTCCCCTCGTGAGGTAGGTCGCTACTACGAGCGCATCATCCTCACGCTCAACGTGCTGATCACCCTCGTGGCCATCGTCCTCTCCCTAGCCGCCCGCTCGGTATGGCTCACCTATATGGAGGAGATTGGCATCGGTGGAGCCTCCGTCCTATGCATCTACGTCACCGCCCTAGTCTACTTCGTGCTGACGACCCTCATCAACATCATCGTCATCCGCCGACAACTGAAGAGATACTGGATTACTGCGTAGAAGTTAGGCCAGTAATCTTATCTATCCATAGAAACAAAGTAATCTTATACGAGAGGATTTAGAATAAATACTTACCTTTGCAGATGATTTAGGTATTAGTAGCGGCAAGCAAGAGAGAGTGAACATACCATTTCTGAGATTACTAAATTATTTGTTGAACCGAGTATTATTTCAGCATGCCTGGGCGACCACAGACGAAGGCGCCCCGGTGTGAACTCGCAATACCTATATTTATATGGCTACAGCAAAAGAGCCCTACTTCTCGTTCGAGGTACTGCCGCCACTGCGCGGCACAGGCATCAGCAGCATCTACAACACGATAGACCGACTGATGCCATTCAACCCTCAGTACATCAACATCACTACACACCGGTACGAAACCATTTACAGCGAACTGGAGAACGGCATGTTCGAGAAACTCAGCGTGCTCAACCGACCCGGGACGGTGGCCATCTCGGCAGCCATCAAGGAGCGCTACGGCGTATGCACCGTGCCCCACATCATCTGCAGCGGATTCACAGCGGCGGAGATAGAGACGGAACTCATCGACCTCTCCTACCTCGGCATCACCGACCTCCTCCTGCTGAGGGGCGACCGGCCGCGCGGCGAGAACAAATACGTCACCGTGAAAGGCGGACACACGCACGCCATAGAGCTTTGCCAACAGGTGAACGACTTCAACAACGGCAAGCTGCTGGCCGGAGCGCACTGCCAAGGTCCCGTCACCAAGTTCTCCTACGGCGTGGCGGGCTACCCCGAGAAGCACGACGAGGCGATGAACTTCGACTCGGACATCGAATACCTGAAGGCGAAGGTGAACGCCGGCGCCAGCTACATCGTGACGCAGATGTTCTACGACAACAAGAAGTACTTCGCCTTCGTGAAACGACTGCGCGAGGAAGGCATCGACGTGCCCGTCATTCCCGGACTGAAGCCGCTCACCACGCTCGGTCACATGACCATGCTGCCCAAGACCTTCCACATCGACTTTCCGAAGCGACTGGCGACGGAGCTGATGAAGTGCAAAAGCAACGACGACGTGAAGACGGTGGGCATAGAATGGGCCATCAAGCAATGCCAGGAGTTGCGCGAGGCGGGAGTGCCGGGCATCCACTTCTACACAATGAACGCATCCACCTGTGTGGAGAAAATCATGAACGGACTGCACGCACAAGGTTAACGGATAGTATTTATGGAGAAGACGTTTACTATGAAGAGAGGAGCATTTTACGACACCTTCACCCGAAACAGCGACCGCATCTGGATTCTCGACGGCGCTATCGGGACAATGATACAGAGTCTGCACCTGACGGAAGAGGAGTTCCGGGGAGAGACTTTCAAGGACTGGACAGTCCGTCTGACGGGCAACAACGACCTGATACCGCTGACCTGCCCCGACGTGATACGCAAGATACACCGCGACTATCTGGAGGTGGGGGCGGACATCATCACCACCTGCACGTTCAACGCGCAACGCATCTCGCAGACGGACTACCACACCGAGGACTACGTCCGTCAGATGAACGAATCCGCCATACGGATAGCCCGCGAGGAGGCGGACCGCATGACACGGCTCACACCCGAGAGACCGAGGTTCGTGGTAGCCTCCATCGGACCGACCAACCGAACACTCTCCCTGTCGCCCGACGTGGAGAACCCCGCCCTGCGTGCCATGACGTTCGACGAACTGTGCGACGCCTACACCGAGCAGATGATTCCGCTCTGCGAGGGAGGAGCCGACGCATGGCTCTTCGAGACCATCTTCGACACGCTGAACACCAAAGCCGCCCTGGCAGCGGTGGAGCGTGTGAGAGAGACGACGGGACGATGGATGCCGGTGATGCTGAGTGTGACGATAGCCGACGCCAGTGGACGGACACTCTCCGGACAGACACTCGACGCCTTCCTCACCTCCGTACAACATTGCGAGGAGATACTGAGCGTGGGGCTGAACTGCTCGTTCGGTGCCGAGGACATGCGCCCCTACCTGCAGTCGCTGGCACAAATCGCACCTTATTATATAAGCGCCTACCCCAACGCCGGCCTTCCCGACGAGGAGGGACGCTACAACGAGACTCCGCAGATGATGGCGGAAGCGATAAGCCGCTTTGTAGACGACGGCAGTGTGAACATCGTGGGTGGATGCTGCGGATCCACGCCTCAGCACATCAAGCTGATAGCCGAAGCAGTCAGCGGTCGGAAGGCTCGTCCGCTACCCACAGAAATGAAGAGCAACCGCTGGCTGGCGGGACTGGAGGTGACCTCTACACTGGAGGGTGTCTTCATGAACGTCGGCGAACGATGCAACGTGGCGGGCAGCCGCAAGTTCCTGCGCCTCATCAAGGACAAACAGTACGACGAAGCCCTGGGCATCGCCCGCAAACAGGTGCGCGACGGGGCGATGATGCTCGACATCAACATGGACGACGGACTGATAGACGCCGAGACGGAGATGGTCCATTTCCTCAACCTCATGGCATCCGACCCAGAGGTGTCGCGCATTCCCTGGATGATAGACTCGTCGCGCTTCAGCGTCATAGAGGCGGCCTTGAAGTGCATACAAGGTAAGTGCGTGGTCAACTCCATCTCCCTGAAAGGGGGCGAGGAGGCGTTCCTCCACCATGCCCGCACCATCAAACAGTTCGGCGCAGCCATGGTGGTGATGGCCTTCGATGAACAGGGGCAAGCCACCACCTACGACCGGAAGATTGAAGTCTGCGCCCGAGCCTACAAGCTGCTGACCGAGAAGGCAGGTGTGAAGCCCGTCGACATCATCTTCGACCCCAACGTACTCACCGTGGCCACCGGGATGAAGGAACACGACCGCTATGCGCTGGACTTCATCAAGGCTACGGAATGGATCAAGCATAACCTGCCCGGTGCGCACGTGAGCGGTGGTGTGAGCAACCTGTCGTTCGCCTTCCGCGGCAACAACTTTCTCCGCGAGGCGATGCACGCTGTGTTCCTCTTCCACGCCATGCATGCGGGGATGGATATGGCCATCGTCAATCCGGCAACGAAAGTGATGTACCAAGATATTCCCGCGGACCTGCTCGAGGCCATAGAGGATGTCATCCTCTGCCGACGCGACGATGCTTCTGAACGACTGATGCAGATGGCGCAACAGCTGCTTGATGCACAAGGCACGGAAGGAACCGCCAACACAGCACCGACCGTTGACCGGGCATCCACCCCGTTGGAGGACCGCCTGACGACAGCCCTCCGCACCGGCGATGAGGAATACCTCGAAGCTGACCTACAGGAAGCGCTCCGTCAGTTTCCCGAGCCAGGCAAGATCATCGAAGGCCCCCTCATGAAAGGCATGCAGATGGTGGGCGACCTCTTTGCCGAGGGCAAGATGTTCCTGCCGCAAGTGGTAAAATCGGCCCGCACCATGAAGAGGGCCGTCGCCCTATTGCAACCTTACATCGAGAAGAGCAAACAAGCGTCAGCCCACAGCAACGGGCGCTACCTGGTAGCCACCGTGAAGGGCGACGTGCACGACATCGGCAAGAACATTGTCGCCGTGGTGCTGGGCTGCAACAATTTCGATGTGGTGGACCTCGGCGTCATGGTACCTTCGGAGAAGATAGTCGAGACCCTCCAGAGCGGGCACTTCGACTTCGTGGCCCTGAGTGGCCTCATCACGCCCTCGCTCGACGAGATGTGCCACACAGCCGAAGCCATGGCCAAGGCCGGCATCAGCATACCTCTCTTTATAGGAGGGGCCACCACCAGCGACCTGCACACGGCCCTCAAGATAGCGCCACTCTACAACGGACCGGTGTTCCACATGAAGGATGCGGCGCAAAACCCCGTCGTCGCCCTGCAGCTACTGGGCAGCGACCGCGAAAAGATCATCGCCGCCAACCGACGCCGACAGGAGGAGTTGGTTCGACAATATAATGCGCAGAAGAAGGTAAAGGACATCATGCAGCTGGCCGACGGCAACAAGGGCGAGACGGAAAGTCTGAACCGGTTGGAGATTGACTGGAAGCGTGAGACCTTGCCCCACCCCACCTACATCGGCTACCACACGTTGTCCAACATCCCGATAGCCTCCGTGCGCCGTTACATCAACTGGATTTTCTTCTACAACCTCTGGCGGGTGAAGAAGGGACAGCAGGAGGCGGAGGAGATAAAGGCCGAGGCCGAACGGTTGCTCGATGAGCTAGAGAAACGCCACTACATGCAAGCGCAGGTGGGCTTCTACCCCGCCTACGGCACCGACCACAGCATTGTGATGCCGGGAGCGGTCAACGGCACCGATCTGGAGCTACCCACCCCACGACAGAAGCATCCAGCACATAAGGGCGAGTCTCGCCTGTCGCTCTGCGACTTCGTGGCCCCGCACGGCAGCGGCGACTTCGTAGGTGTGTTCGCCATCACCGTATCACCCTCGTTCACCGAGGAGTTAGAGCGGTTGAAAGCCGGTGCGGACTCCTTCCATGCCCTGCTCATGCAGAGTTTGGGCGACCGCCTTGCCGAGGCTACCAGCGAGTGGTTGCATCAAGAGGTGCGGACCAAGCTTTGGGGATATGCGCCCGATGAGCATCTCTCCCCCAAGGAGTTGGCCAAAGTAACCTATCGAGGCATCCGTCCCGCGGTGGGTTATCCCTGTCTGCCCGACCAACGTCTCATCTTCCCGTTGAGTCGTCTGCTCGACTTCAAGGCTCTCAGCATCAGGCTCACCGAGAACGGTGCCATGTACCCGCAGAGCTCTGTCTGCGGACTCTACCTGAGCAGTCAGCATGCAAAATACTTCGCGGTCAGCAAGTGATAACCAGCGTTCATAGTTACAATCAGACACACAATGGAAACCATCATAGAGAGTTACATCCTGGGGAAGAAGAGCGAGGCGGAGTGCGAGGACACCATCGTGGTGACGGAGGATTTCATCGCCGTGATAGACGGCAGCACCAGCAAGACACCGCTTCACCTGTCGCCCACGATGAAGAACGGGCGCTACGCCGCACTGCTCACCGAACGGTTCATACGCGATGGGCTGAAGCCGGATGCTTCCGCCGCGGAATTCAGCCGAGGCATTACCTACTACATATATAAGGTATACGAGCAGGCTGGCGTTGCGGACCGCATGCGGCAGAATCCCGTTGAGCGGCTCGCCGCCTCGGCCGTCATCTACAGCCGGGCTCGACAAGAGGTGTGGATGGTGGGCGACTGCCAAGCCCTGATAGATGGTGTTCTCTACGAGAACCCCAAGCCCTACGAGGAGCTTATAGCCACCCGGCGAGTGGAACTCATCCGCCAAGGTATGCCGCCCTTGGATGCCCGCAAAGCCATAGAACCCCTGCTGGTGAGAGCCATCACCGAAGGACAGAACCGCCAGTATGCCGTCATCGATGGTTTCCCAATCTATATGGATGGTGTGAGAGTGATTCCTTGCGCGCCATTGCAGACCGCCTCCGGAATTACATCCCGTGAGGTTGTCCTTGCCAGCGACGGCTACCCCACCCTGTTGCCGACCTTGGCCGCCAGCGAAGCTGCCCTCGCCTCACAACTTGCCAGTGACCCGCAGAACATCGGCTCCTTCATCGCCACCAAAGGACTCGTAGAGGGCAACCGCAGCTTCGACGACCGGGCATACGTGCGGTTCGTTGTGGGTTAGAGCACTCTTTATGAGGAGACTCCGTTCATCAAAGGAATGAGATTTATACCTTGATTGACAAGCTACCAGACAAGGGCTGTTTTGTCAACCTATGTTCCATCTCGTCCCATTTTACGTCTTCCAAAATACAATGCTTCGTTTGGGCCTATACAATCGATTGTCCGAGCCAAAACAATCTAATTGTTTTGGTCAATACAATCGGTTGTCTTTGGGCGAGGCATCACTCGGTATTTTTTGTACTTTTGCAGCAAAGTGACTGAGCCAAGCCTCAGCCATTTGTAATCGATTTCAATGAACAAACGATATTCCGTATGATGAAGAATATACTATTGATAGCCGCAGTGATGATGTCCGTTGTCAGCATATCGCCGGCAATGGCGCAAGAGCCTCCCCAGGCAGAGTTTGTAATGCAGCTGAAAGTGACCCTCGGCGAGACGTACAGCATCGGCGAGACGGCACACGGGCGTCGCACAGTTGTCCCCATCACAGGCGGTACATTCGAGGGCCCGTTGCTGAAGGGCACAATTGTCGATGGCGGTGCCGACTGGCAGTTGTCGCAAGGTGACCGTTCGGAGTTAGAGGCCATCTACAGCATCAAGACCGATGATGGCGTGTATATCCACATCCGCAATCGTGGGCTCTGCTACAACGGGCTTGATGAACACGGGCAAACCGTGTCCTACTTCAAGGCCGCCCCGCAGTTTGAGGCCCCCAAGGATAGCCGCTATGCCTGGCTCAACCACGCCCTCTTCCTCTGCACCCCCGACACCCACCAAGAGAAAGGCTGCATCATACTGAATATTTGGAAAGTAAAATAATGCGTTGATACCCAGGTACATCTAAAAACTCCTTACATTAGCAGTTCGGTAAGGAATCTCCTGACAGACTATGGCCTTCAGTCAACCATTGACAGAAATTAGACCTGCAATAGTAAACTTGCTTAAATCATTCCGAATACGTAAAGTTCTATAAAGTCGGAATTTAATTGCCCGTAATAAATGAACAGAGTTGAACGTTTCTTAAACCAAATTGCTGGTCCGATGGTGGAGAAAGCCAAAGAACTTCCTGACAAAAGTTGGGTAGACGTCCTCACTATGCTCAAGATGACTTATGGACAGTCAAAAGAGGGTCTGGTGAATAATTACAATGAGCATATTTTAGTCTATGATAATGGATTAACAATAAGAGACAATTCCTTTTCTATATGGAAGTATGAATCCGCTATGTACTCAGCCTTATATCAACATCAAGACTTTTTTATTGACCCTTCATTGCATATCATGAAGCATGTAGGATGGATTCATCGTAGTTTATTAAGAAGATACGATGATATTAATAAGGAGTTAGAACCGATTGAAACTCAAGTCGATTCTAAGTGCAATATCATATTCAAGGAACTCCAAAATTCCCCTGATGCCTATACTAAAAGGGTTTATTATATACCCAAAGGGAAAAGCCTGCAAATCGTGGCAAAAGATAGAGATGTGTGGTTTACGGCATTACAAGGTTTGGGCCATGCTAATGCTCACGTCAAAAGATGTATGCTACATGGGTGGGATGAAGATGGGAAGCAATTAGATTTCGGAAAAGGGTCTTACGTTTGTTTCCATAGGAATAGGTATGATAGTGGTCCACAATACTATGCCATTATCACCAATCGTAGTGAAGAAGAACTTATTATTTACGTTTCATTCTGCTAATAATCGCTCTTCACATCTCCCCACCCATCACCCTCTATAAACGGAAAATATATTGATACGGACAGAGGCCGTAACAGCGACGGGAAGGGACAATCGGACACACTCAGCATATACATAAAGTTTACCAATTCGGAGAACTTTTCGTTAGCGGCCGCAGTAATATTGACTGTATATCAGACAGTTAGCTAAAGTAAATAGAAAACTTACGTTCGTTGATAACTTCTTGAAAGAATAATTTGTTATTCGGGAAAACATATCTAACTTTGCTCGTCCTTTCCGAGGAGGGGCAGGATAACGGGTACCTATTATATATACAGGATAACGCATACTACTATATATAAGGTACACCTATTATATATATGGAATAAAGTAAAACATACAATATAATTACATTAGTCGTGGAAAAACAAACGTACACTTACGACGAGGCTTACGAGGCTTCGTTGAATTACTTTGGGGGCGACGAACTGGCCGCACGCGTATGGGTAAACAAGTACGCCGTGAAGGACTCGTTCGGACACATCTACGAGAAGTCGCCCGAAGACATGCATTGGCGCATCGCTAACGAAGTGGCACGCATCGAGAAGAACTACCCCAACCCGCTGAGCGCACAGGAGCTCTTCGACCTGATGGACCACTTCCGCTACATCGTGCCGCAAGGTAGCCCGATGACGGGTATTGGCAACGACTATCAGATCGCGTCACTATCGAACTGCTTCGTCATCGGCATGGAAGGCCCGGCGGATTCCTACGGGGCCATCATCCGCATCGACGAGGAGCAGGTGCAGCTGATGAAACGCCGCGGAGGCGTGGGACACGACCTGTCGCACATCCGACCGAAAGGTTCACCGGTGAAGAACTCGGCGCTGACCTCCACAGGTCTGGTGCCTTTCATGGAACGTTACTCCAACTCCACCCGCGAGGTGGCACAGGACGGACGACGGGGCGCGCTGATGCTAAGCGTCTCCATCAAACACCCCGACTCGGAATCGTTCATCGACGCCAAGATGACCGAGGGAAAGGTGACCGGCGCCAACGTGTCGGTGAAGCTGGACGACGAGTTTATGCGCGCCGCCACGGAGGGTCTGCCCTACACACAGCAGTTCCCCATCGACTCGCCCAACCCGCTCTACACGAAAGAGATTGACGCATCTGCCCTGTGGAAGAAGATAGTGCACAACGCATGGAAGTCCGCCGAGCCGGGCGTGCTCTTCTGGGACACCATCATCCGCGAGTCTATCCCCGACTGCTACGCCGACTTGGGCTACCGCACGGTGTCCACCAATCCCTGCGGCGAGATTCCACTCTGCCCCTACGACTCGTGCCGACTGCTGGCCATCAACCTCTACTCCTACGTGGAGAATCCCTTCACCAAGGAGGCATGCTTCAACTTCGACCTGTTCAAGAAACACGTGCAGCTGGCACAACGCATCATGGACGACATCATCGACCTGGAGCTGGAGAAGATAGACCGCATCGTGGAGAAGATCAACTCCGACCCCGAATCGGAAGAGGTGAAGGGAGCCGAGCTGAAACTGTGGGAGAAGATTTACAAGAAGACCAAGCAAGGACGACGCACCGGCGTGGGCATCACCGCTGAGGGCGACATGATAGCCGCCATGGGACTGCGCTACGGTACCGAGGAGGCTACGGACTTTGCCGAGAAGATACAGAAGACCATCGCCCTGGAGGCCTACCGCTCATCGGTGACGATGGCACGCGAGCGTGGAGCGTTCGACATCTACGACGCCAACCGCGAGGTGGCCAACCCCTTCATCAACCGTATTAAGGAGGCCGACCCACAGTTGTACGACGACATGGTGCGCTACGGCCGGCGCAACATCGCCTGCCTTACCATCGCCCCGACGGGCACCACAAGCCTCATGACGCAGACCACCTCGGGCATCGAACCGGTCTTCATGCCCGTGTACAAACGCCGCCGCAAGGTGAACCCCAACGACCCGCAGGTGCACGTCGACTATGTGGACGAGACGGGCGACGCCTTCGAGGAGTACATCGTCTACCACCACAAGTTTCTCAAGTGGATGGAGGCGAACGGCTACGACACCACCAAGAAATACTCCCAGGAGGAGATTGACAACCTGGTGGCCAAGTCACCCTACTACAAAGCGACCGCCAACGATGTGGACTGGCTGATGAAGGTGCGCATGCAGGGACGCATACAGAAGTGGGTGGATCACTCCATCAGCGTCACCATCAACCTGCCCAGCACCGTGGACGAGGAGCTGGTGAACCAACTCTACGTGGAGGCATGGAAGTCGGGCTGCAAGGGCTGCACGGTCTATCGCGACGGCTCGCGCTCGGGCGTGCTCATCTCCACCAAGAGCGAGAAGAAGGCTCCGGAGGTAGCTCCCTGCAAACCGCCTACGGTAGTGGAGGTGCGACCTACGGTGCTCGAGTGCGACGTGGTGCGTTTCCAGAACAACAAGGAGAAATGGGTGGCCTTCGTCGGTCTGCTCGACGGACACCCCTACGAGATATTCACCGGACTGCAGGACGACGACGAGGGCATCTCGCTGCCGAAGTCGGTTACCAGCGGACGCATCATCAAGAACGTGGACGAGAACGGCAACAAGCGCTACGACTTCCAGTTTGAGAACAAGCGGGGCTACAAGACCACCGTGGAGGGACTGTCGGAGAAGTTCAACAAGGAATACTGGAACTACGCCAAGCTCATCTCCGGCGTGCTGCGCTACCGCATGCCTATCGAGCAGGTTATCAAGCTGGTATCCTCGCTGCAACTCAACAACGAGAGCATCAACACTTGGAAGGTGGGCGTGGAGCGCGCACTGAAGAAGTATGTGACCGACGGCACCGAAGCCAAGGGACAGAAGTGCCCCAACTGCGGCCACGAGACACTGGTTTATCAAGAAGGATGCCTCATTTGCAAAACTTGCGGCTCCTCGCGATGCGGATAATAAAAAGAATTGTCTACCTTTGTAACCATCCTGACGAAGCGGGAAACTTTCGTCGGGATGGTTTCTTTATTTTAATCTGTATAACGGAGTAAAACTAAACGACATGGCAACAAGCATTACATTTCAGATAGAGTATCGCACCGTGTGGGGCGAAGAGGTCGTCGTACGCTGGTCGGACGACGGCACGGAGGCCTTCGACCACGCCCTGACGCTCCACACCGCCGACGGTGTCATCTGGCGAGGGACGATGAACGAGGAGCTGAAACCCGACACGCTCATCCGCTACTACTACGTCATCACCAAGGACGGACGGCAGACACATGAGGAGTGGAGACTCTTCCCTCGCTACCTGCAGACCGAAAAGGAGCGGCAGGCATACTACCTCTACGACCAATGGAAAATGGTGTCGGGGCAGTTGCACTTCTACAGCTCCGCCTTCACCAAGTGCCTCTTCGCACGGCGCAACAAGAGCATTCCCCTGCAACACTTCAGCCACCAACTAACACTGAAGGTGCACTGCCCGCGGGTGGGCAGTGGATACGCCCTCGGCATCTGCGGCAACCAACCGGCGCTGGGCAACTGGCTACCGGAGAAGGCTCCGCTGATGAACGACACCATGATGCCCGAGTGGCAGATAAACCTCGACGCGGAGGCCATCCGCTTCCCGCTGGAGTATAAGTTCGTGCTGGTGAACATGCAGACCCGCGAGGTGGAAGCCTGGGAGATGCGCGACAACCACCGGGTAGAAGCGACCGAGGTGAAGGAGCACGAGACCGTGGTGCTGGCTGACCAATACACCTACTTCAACCAACCGCAGTGGAAGGGGGCAGGCACGGCCATACCGGTGTTCTCGCTCCGGTCCGAACGGAGCTACGGCATCGGCGACTTCGGCGACCTGCGTCTGTTCATCGACTGGGCGGTGAAGACCCACCAGAAGGTGGTGCAGATTCTGCCCATCAACGACACCACCATGGCGCACACCTGGATGGACTCCTACCCCTACAACAGCATCTCCATCTTCGCCCTACACCCCATCTACATGGACATCAGCCAGCTGGGGACCATCAAGGACGAGAAGCTGCGCAAGCGCTACGCACAGCGACAGAAGGAACTTAACGCGCTGCCGCAGGTGGACTACGAGGCCGTGGAGCACACCAAGTGGGAGATATTCCGCATCCTCTACGAGCAGGACGGCAAGCAGACCTTCGCCACGTCGGCCTACAAGCGCTTCTTCCAAAGCAACCGCCACTGGCTGCAACCCTACGCCACCTACAGCTACCTGCGCGACCTCTACCACAGCGCCGACTTCCGGCAGTGGCCCAGCTACAGCGAGTTCCTGCCGAAAGATGTCGACACCCTCTGCCAGGAACATGCCGACGAGATAGGACTGTTCTACTACCTGCAATATAACCTGCACCTGCAGCTGACGGCCGCCGGCAACCACGCGCGCCGCCACGGGGTGATACTGAAGGGCGACATCCCCATCGGCATCAGCCGTTGCAGCGTGGAGGCATGGGCAGAACCCTACTACTTCAACATGAACGGACAGGCCGGAGCGCCGCCCGACGACTTCTCGGTGAACGGACAGAACTGGGGATTCCCCACCTACAACTGGGACGAGATGGAGAAGGACAACTACCGCTGGTGGATGCGCCGCTTCCAGAAGATGGCGGAGTACTTCGACGCTTACCGCATTGACCACATCCTGGGATTCTTCCGCATCTGGCAGATACCTATCCACTCCGTGCACGGACTGCTGGGACAGTTTGTCCCCTCGTTGCCCTTGACGCGTGAGGAGATAGAGGTCTACGGCTTGCACTTCGACGAGGAGCTCTACACCCAGCCCTACATCACCGATAACCTGGTGCACCGCCTATTCGGCGACCGCAAGCAGTGGGTTATCCATCAGTTCATGGATCCCCTGGCAACAGAGGGCCGCTACCGCATGCGCTCCGAGTTCGACACCCAGCGCAAGGTGGAGGCTTACTTCAGCGACAAGCTGACAGACCCCTCCATGGTTCAGCTGCGCGACGGGCTCTACTCGCTCATCAGCAACGTGCTCTTCGTGCGCGACCAGAAGAATCCGGAGAAGTTCCACCCGCGCATCAGCGCACAGAAAGATTCCGTCTTCGGCATACTCTCGTCGCAGGAAAGGGATGCCTTCAACCACCTCTACGACCACTACTACTACCACCGCCACAACCTCTTCTGGCAACAGCAGGCCATGAAGAAGTTGCCGCGGCTGACAGGCTCCACCCGCATGCTGGTCTGCGGCGAGGACCTGGGCATGATACCCGAGTGCGTGGGTTGGGTGATGAACGACCTGCAGATACTGAGCCTGGAGATACAGCGGATGCCGAAGGAGCCTTACCAGGAGTTCGGACGCCCCGAGAACTATCCCTACCGGTCGGTCTGCACCATCTCCACCCACGACATGTCCACCCTGCGCGGATGGTGGGAAGAGAACGCCGCGCAGACCCAGCGGTTCTACAACGTGGTGCTGCGCCACAACGGACAGGCACCCACACATATGACGGGCGAACTGTGCGAAGAGGTCATCCGCCAACACCTGACGGGCAAATCCATGCTCTGCATCCTCTCCTTCCAGGACTGGTTGTCGATGGATGAGCAGTTGCGCAACCCCGATGTGGAGGCCGAGCGCATCAACATCCCCGCACACCCGCGCCACTACTGGCGCTACCGGATGCACCTGCCGCTGGAGACCTTGCTGCAGGCCAAGACGCTGAACCATCGCATAGCCGACTTGATAGACACGCACGGACGTAACCCTCAACTCTGAGCCGATGAAGATAGAACAATCATCCATCCTCCTACAGGGAGTGCGGTTCTACGCCCGCCACGGTGTGGACCCGCAGGAGCGACAGATTGGGGCGGAGTTCGTGGTCGACCTCCGGGTGGACGCCGACTGCAGCCCCGCAGTGGAGAGCGACCTGTTGGAAGGCACGGTAAACTATGCCACCCTCTACCGCCTCGTGAAAGAGGAGATGGACGTGCCGTCGCAACTAGTGGAGCATGTGGCGGGGCGCATAGCCAAGCGCATCTTCAGCGAGTGCCCCACCGCGCACCGCATCCAGCTGAAGCTGATAAAGCGCAACCCGCCCATGGGAGCGGACAGCCAAGGGGCCGGCGTGGAACTAACTTGCACGCGGGAGTAATGCTATACTATATTATATAGTTCCGAAAACGACCTATATACTCGTTAATCGACGAGCTACAACTCGGCTTCTCATTCCCGTGAGATGCCGAGTTGTTGTCGTTCAGATGCCTTCTCACAGAAATCAGAAGGCATACGGCGGAATCCTAATCATGAGCGAAACGAAGAATAACGGGAGAAATAGTTGGCCGTGTCGGTAATAGTTACTACATTGCACATCATTACTTATTAAAACAAACGGTAAAGCTATGAAAAAGAGAATTTCTATCTTGGCAGTCCTCTGTCTGAGCCTCAGCCTTTCAGTGATGAACGCGCAGGATTTGCGCAACGCTTCATACCAGAAGATTGGAGAGATTGAGTCCAACGGTACGGTGCGCAACGCTTCATACCAGAAGATTGGGCAGATTGAGTCCAATGGTGCAGTGCGCAACGCTTCGTACCAGAAGATCGGAGAGATTGAGTCAAACGGCACAGTGCGCAACGCTTCGTACCAAAAGATTGGAGAGATTGAGTCCAATGGTACGGTGCGAAACGCTTCCTACCAAAAGATCGGACAGATTGAATCCGACGGTACAGTGCGCAATGGTTCTTACCAGAAGATCGGTACGGCTAAAGGTGTGAAGAAAGAGTGGGCTGCCGCCTTCTTCTTTTTCTTCTTCAACTGATCATATATTGTATACAGACAAGGGCTAAAAGTGGGGTCGACACAAGGTTTAGCTCTTTGCCGCAAGAGCCTAGGCTCAAGTGGCATTGAGCCATGGCTCATCGGCACTTGAGCCTAGACTCATTTTAGGGGCTCGCGTGACTTGAATAATATAGAGACAGGGTGTATCAACGAGATTCTTTATCCTCGTTGATACACCCTGCGTTCTGTTGCCATCGGCAACTCTTGTTTTATCCTTCTACACTACCGGAGCGCCGTCAACGCTTCACCGTGACGAGGGCGTTGCCGTTCTTCACAGGGTTCCAGCCGTCGCTACCGGCGAGCACCTTCTCCATATCGTAGCGGGAGATGTCTTTCAGTTGCTTACCAAATGCGGCACGCGCCTTGGGGTTGGCTCCCTCGCCTTTGCTCTTGTACTCGGCGTAGGTCACCGTCTCCTCGTTGGCCTTGTTGCCCCAGTTGTTCCATCCGGCGGGAGCGATGTGTTTGCCCAGCTCGCAACGGATGAACACGCACTGCGCATAGGGGCGCCACGGACGGGAGAGGCAGACCGACGTAGCCTCGTCGGCGGCAGTCATCTTGCAGTCGTAGAACACGTAGCCGTACGCCTGACCTTGGTCGGTAGAGGGTGCGGTGAGGTATCCGTTGCCCAAGCTATGGATGGTGCAGCGGTTGAACACACAGGTGGACCAACCGAAGATGAAGTCCACCGTGCCCTCCACGTAGCAGTCCTCGTAGTACTGGCGCGAGTTCTTACCGTAGGTGTAGAGTGTGTCTTGGTTGCCCAGGAAACGGCAGTTCTTGAAGTAAGCGCGGTCACCGTCCACAAAGCAAGCCACGGCCTGGCCTACACGGCCGGCGGAGTTCTCGAAGGTGATGTTCTCGGCATAGAAGTCGGGAGCGTAGATGTAGCAAGAAGCGGAGCCGGAGGTGGACATGGAAGTTCCCAGCGCATTGAGGCGGCTGGCATAGCCATCGTAGGTGATGACGGTGCCCGTCTGTCCGATGAGCGAGACGTTGATCTTGCACGCGGGGACGATGAGTTTCTCCTTGTAGGTTCCCGGGCGTACCAGAATAGTGGTGCGCACATCCTTGCGGAAGTCGGGCACGGCATTGATGGCCTCCTGCACGGTGAAGAAGTCGCCGCTGCCATCCTTCGCCACCACGTAGTCGTAGTAGCGGACATACTTGCCCAGCTCGGGAATCTCCTTGGCGACCTGCTCCACGATGAGGCGTGTCACCGTGCGCGCGCCCCACACGGACATGTGGGTGTTGTCCTTGCGTCCATCGGGACAGGCCATTATCGTCTTCGGCTCTATCCACAGGTAGACGGCCTTCGACTTCTCGGGGCCGAGACCTTCCACCAGGTCGTGGGTAATCTTGTTGGCGTCGATGAACGGCACGTTCATCTCCTTCGCCACGTTGCGCGGGGAGTCCAGATAGGCTCCGTGCGTATCAATCAACTTGTCGCCCTCGGTTACCTCTGTTGTGCCCTTGCCATGGAGGTCGTCGTCGGTCACGGCGTTCTTGTTCTCGCCGAAGTTGCGGCGGACAATGGAATTGAACAGCACGGGGATGCCGCCCTTCTCGCGAGTCTCGCGCACAAACTTACGCAGGTTCTCGTCGAACGTGGTGCCCGGGTCGGTGTGGCGGTCGGGCTTCGGTTTCTCGTCGTTGTGACCGAACTGGATGAACACGTAGTCGCCCTTGCGGATTTTCGACACCACTTTGTCCCATCGACCTTCGTTGATGAAACTGAGTGAGCTGCGTCCGTTCAGGGCATGGTTGTCCACCCGTACATCCTCGGTGAAGAAGCCGGCGAGCATCTGTCCCCAGCCGCGCTCTGGATTGTCATACTTCGTAGGCTTGTTCGACATAGTGGAATCACCTATCATGAAGATGGTGATGGCATCACGCTCGTCCGTCTTGAAGGCGGAGAGCAACAGAAAGGCAACGAGTGCCCAAGTCAATTTATTCTTCATTCGTTATGCTTTGGATTAGTTTTGCCATGTTGCTGACGTATACCTGCGTGGAGATACCCATCACCTGCTCCGTGGGAGGATAGGGAGACGTGTCGTAGTCGTCGCCTACCATCGTCTGGGCATACTTGGTGTCGTCGCTCGGCTGCACGTTGCCCTCGGGCAACTCCTTGTAGGGGTTTGAGTAGCTGGTGAGCGGAGTGATCCAACGGCCCTCCTTGTCGATGGACTTCAGGATGTCGGCCACCTGGGGCACCTCACCGCCTTTGTGCGACGGACGAGGCTTCACGTAGTAGGTGGGCAGCGGCGTGGGCTCGGTGCGCAACAAGGGAGAGTCCTTGGTGGCCTCCTCACGCGACATGGCCTTCACCTCCTCGTAGTGCTGACGGATAGCGTCGATGTTTACCTGTGCTGCTGAGCTGTAGTGACGGATGGTGTTGGAGATATCTTGGTCGGTATAGTAATATCCGTTCTTCACGTTGCTACCTTTGCGGTGCACGTAGAGGGGTTTGCCCGTGTCGGGGTCGATGAAGCGGGGAACCAGAATCTCGCCTTCGCGCATGGGGCGTCCGCCGAAGCGTGCCACCTCGGAGTCGGGCAACTTCTGCGACTCGAGGAACTTGATGGCGGCGGGAATGCCTGCCAGGAACTTCGTCTCGCCTGTCAGCTGGTAATAGTCGCACATCTTGTAGATCATCTCCACGGTAGTTCCCGTGTTCACACTGCGCGGCTCGTAGCTACGGGCGTGGGCGGGCTGCAGGTCCTCCACGGTATATTGGTCGGCCCATCCGGCGTAGGGTTCACCTTGCTGCATAGCGATGGTAAGGTTGAGGGCACGCATGATAGGCACCTTCACGTTCTTCAGTCCCAGGGCTTGGTAGCACTGCACCAGGAAGTCGATGTTGTCGGGAATCACGTCGTCGTTCAGCGTGATGAACGAGGAGTAGTCGGCCTTACCGTGGAACACGTGGTCGTAGCGGAGCGGGTAGCGCTGGGGCCAACCGCCGATGGCATACTGGCTCTCGAGGATGAAGTTGATGACTTTGTCGAGGGCTGGGCGGAAGGTGGGGTCGTTCTTCTCCACATAGATGCGGAGCAGGAACTTGGCCACGTCGCTCGTGCACGAGTCGTCGTAGGTGGCGTTGCCATAGTAGTGTTGGAACTCTTCGAGGCGCCATCCACACTTGCCGATGGTGCTGTACCACTTGCGCAGCGAGCCTTCGCCTGCCAGATCGAACATGTAGCTCCATCCGCCGCAGGGCTCTTGTCCCCAGATGAGCACGGTGGCCACCTGTTTAGCTTGTTCGTAATAGTATTCGTCGCCGGTGGCGTGATAGGCGTCCAGCAACACTTGTCCCACGAGCGGTGTGCTCGGTGACTGAATCCATACCATGCTGCGGTAGGCTTCCATCTCGCCCCACTGGCGGGAGAGGTCGGGCAGGTAGTTCCACACGAAACCGCCTTTGTTGCTCACCTTGTCCATCATGAAGTGTGTGGCAGACTTCATGGTATTGAGCACCGCCTGTTTGTTCTTCGGGTTTTCGCCACAGAGGGTTGCCGCGGGTATTAGGGCAACGAGCAACCCCATCATTACATTTCTTAGATTGTACATGTGTTTCTCTTAAGTTTTTAAGTTAAGGAGTTAATTGTGTATTAGTATATCGACCTCAAAAATAGGGCATTTTCTTCGATGGTGCAACGGATTGAGATATTTTAAGAGAGTCGGGCGGAAGTTTGGTTAGATTGTGCTCCTCGTGACCAAATTAGGAATGCCTCCCCTCAGCAACAGAGGCCGCCGACAAGTGTCGACAGCCTCTGTTCTATGGGTTCTAGCGGTTATCACTTTTTCCTCGAAAGCGATGAGATGCTCAATTCCTCGAAAGGGCGAGACGATTACTTCTTCTTGGGAGCTGGCGAGATGCTCAACGTGGCGAAGGAGAATGCGGGGAGGTCGATGGTGAACTCCTCTCCTACCGTCAGTTCGCGGGTCTCATTCTGTGTCCAGCGGTTCGTCTGGTCAGGAGCCTGCGGGGTGGCGAGCAGCTGCATGGTGGCAGTCGTCTGCATGCCGTCCATCAGCTCCTTGCCCAAGCGTACGGTGACGGTGGCCTCCTTGGGCAGCAGGCTTACCACTTTCACAATGAGATTGCCCGAGAGCGTATCTCTCACCACGGAATAGTCGATGCGATTCTTGATGTCGCCCACCAAGGGTTTCTTGCCGTCCTTACTGGTATAGTCCACAGCGAGGTTGGCGTAGATGTACTGGTTGCCGGCGTAGTGACCGAAGGTGCGCTGCACATAGTAGTTAGCGGTGGGGTTCACCTCGGTATTGTTAAAGTAGATGAGGTCAGGGTTCCAGTTGCGGTGCTTCTCGTTGGCAAGCAGCGGCGCGTAGGACGACATGGTCACCACGTCGGCGTTGCGCTCCAGGTTCACCAAGTAGGCGGCCTCTATCAGGGCGTTGCTGGCCTGGTTGCCCTTCGACGCCCATTCGCCCAGATAGACTTTCGTGCCCGTGCGGCTGTAGTTGTCGTAGAAGTGGCGGTGGTTGAAGTACCATCCCGGCGTATTGTAGTAGTGTTCGTCCACGATGGCGATGTTGTTCTTGCGGGCGACGTCCCATCCGTACTCATAGTCGGAGCCTTGCCAGGAGGGGCCTACCGTGCCTATCACCGTAATCTCAGGGTGCACCTTGCGGATGCCCTCCAGCAGGTAGAGGTAGCGTTCGGTGAAGACATCGCTGATGAGGTCCTCGTTGCCGATGCCGAGGTATTTCATGTTGAATGGTTTCGGATGACCGGCCTTGGCGCGCATAGCTGCGAGTTCAGAGGTCTTGGCGTCGCCGTTGGCCCACTCGATGAGGTCGAGCAGCTCCTGCAGGTAACTCTCCATGGTCAGTGGCTTACCGTTGTAGGTATAAGGTGAAGGTTTGCCTTTCAGGTCTTTCTCAAAGGGAATGCCGCCCTGCTGTCCGGCACCGTGGCGATGGGAGTTTTGGCAGGGCACGCCGGCAGCGAGCACGGGCAGAGGCTCCGCGCCGATGTCCTCACAGAACTGGAAATACTCATAGAATCCCAAGCCGCGGGTCTGATGGTAGCTCCAAATGTTCATGTCGGGCTGACGCTCCCAAAGGTCGCCGATGGTGGCTTGCCAATGGTAGATGTTGTCGATGCCCTGTCCGTGTGTGGCGCATCCGCCGGGGAAGCGCACGAAGCGGGGCTTCAGGTCGGCGATGGTCTCCGCCAAGTCCTTGCGCAGGCCGTTCGCACGGCCACGGAAAGTATCTTTAGGGAAGAGGGATACGAAGTCGATAGCCAACTCGCCCACTTGCAGAGGTTCGATGACGAGGCGGGCGTCCGTTGCGGAACGGGCCGCGGTGAGGGTGAACTTCTGCTGTTTCCAGTCGGCGGTGGCTTTCACGGTGCACGAGGCCAACGTCTCGGCGCCACTCTTCAGGCTCACCAGCAGTTTGCCTTTTCCTTTGGCGAAGATGGAGAAGGTGTATTTGGCCTTGGCCTGCAGGGCGATGCCGTCCCATCCGTCGTTGGCGAGGCAGGCACCGGGAATCTCGGTCTTCAGCACGGCATAGTGGGGGTTGTTGGCGTGCAGCGGGTTGTCGGTGGCGATGTCGAACGACATGCCTGCGCCCTCCACGTGCCAAGAGGTGGTGCTGTCCCAACCCCGATGGTCGTCAGCAGTATATTCGAAGTCGCGGTTCTCTATCAGTTCAGCGTAGAGTCCGCCATCGGCAGCGTAACTGATGTCCTCGAAGAAGATGCCGAGCAGATTGTCAGATATGTCCTTGCGGTCGTTGCCGTCCACGGTGAGGGTCGCGGTTATCTTGTCGGCCCCGTCGGCAATAGGCTTTGCCGTGGCCACATAGTTCTCACGCTCCATCTGGGCGTTCAGCTTCGACTGTGTCTCCTTGGCAAGGAGTGTCTGCAGGTCAGCGTAGGGAATGCGGATGACGTTCTTCTCCGAAGCGGCTTTCTGTTCCGTCAATCGCTGCTGGAACTCTTGCTCCGTAAGGTAAGGATAGTCCTGCGGTTTCCATAGAGCGAAGTCCGCCGACTGAGTGACGGCAATCTGCTTGTTGTTCAGGTTAGGAATGAATGTGGCGTGATAGCACTTGCCATCGTAGCTCAGCACGGGGTAGAAGAGTTTCTTCTCGGCGCCCCAGGTGCCATAGTCGCTCTCGAAGAGGTTGCAGTAAACGTGGGTCCAGTGTTTGCCGTCCACGGAATAAGCTACTTGGAAGTCGCGCACGCCATTGTCTACGTCCGGCTTCACGTAGACGGAGTCGGGACGATTGGCCACGGCGGGCAAGGCGAGGGCAAGGGCCCAGGCCAACAGGATTGATTTATGCTTCATGTTGTCTTAATTTGGTTTGTTCGGCAAATGTACGAATTTACTATGAGGCGCACAAAATAACGGCCATACTTATTTACTCCCGTCCAATGCTTTCACAGGATATGGATAGCGGATTTGGATAAAATAGGCTGCACTCGGCAGAGCTCTCAAATAAATTTGATGCTCTGCTCTCGCTTGCACTATTTTTGCATTATCTTTTGATAAGATAAGCTACATCTCAACAAAATCACTCAAGCAAGCTTGGTGATTTTGTCTTCGATTTGTATTATCTTTGTCGGCGTAATTTATGATACATGATAAACCAACTTTAATAAACTAATCAGAAAATGGAGAAGACAAGAAGTAAAACATTCCTCTTTGAAAAAGAAAAGGCATGGGAGCCCGCAGGTGAAGGTGTCGTACGTCAGATTATGGGCTACGACGGACAGGTGATGCTGGTGAAGGTGAAATTTGAGAAAGGTGCCGTAGGCTCTGCCCACACGCACTATCACACACAGACCACCTTCGTGGCTAGTGGCAAGTTCGAGTTCACAGTGAACGGCGAGACGAAGATTGTGGAGGCTGGCGACGGCATCTACATGGAGCCGGACGTGTTGCACGGCTGCACTTGCCTGGAGGCCGGCATCCTCATCGACTGCTTCAGCCCGATGCGGGCAGATTTCCTGCACAAATAATCCAGCGGGCCATTATACCTATATATAATAAGGTATAGCGCAAGCGGCCTGACGCAAACGTGCGGACTTGTGACAAACCCACAAGCCCGCACGTTCTGTTTTTATCCCGAAAACCCACGTCACTCCCCGACGCGCTTCAGCCACTCTTCGTAGAGGGGGAAGATGCTCTCGGGCCAATAGCCATACCAATCGTAGCCGGTGCGGCGCTCGGCGTTCACATCGGCCAACTTCCACACCTTCTGCCCGGCACGGGTGCACATGAAGGGAGTGTTGTCCGCCACCTCATAGAAGCGCGCCCAGATGGGACGGGCGGCGGCATCGTGCACCTCCACGCGGTCGAAGGGATACTCGTGGTTGATAATCTTCTCCTCGGGGATGGAGACCTCCTCCACCCGCAAGCCTTTGATTTCCACCTTATGCAACCAAGCGATGCCTGCCTTCACGGCTTGCTTCACTTCGTCCGTGGGCTTTTGTATCTTCATCAGCAGGCGCAGCACGTCGCAACTCTCGTTGGCAGTAATGCCCGGCAGTTCGAAGGTGCGGGCCTTCACGGGGACTAGCGTCTCGTTGTCGTGTTGCTGTGCCCAGGCGGTCTTCACGCCGTTCTGCACCACCTGACAGTCAAGTACCATGTGGATGCCGCGCTCATATCCGGCCTTGATGCGTTTCTTCATGGAGGCGGTGAGCCACGAGAAGCTCTTGTCGCCCTGCACTATCTTTTGAAACAGCTCCAGACTGCCGGTGGTCACCTCGTCGTTGAAGGTGATGGCGTCCACGTCCCATCCGCGCCATCCGCCGTTCTCCTTCTGCGTGGTCAGCAGATACTCCAGTCCCTTCAAGGCGGACTCACGATAGCGTTTGTCGCGCGTCAGATTATAAGCGTCCGCCAGATACTCTATCTGCGTGAAGGAGTTGCGGTTGTCGAGGGTGCTCATGCGGTAGCGTTCCTTCAGGGCCGCCTTCACGGAGTCGGTGGGCAACGCCGCCAGCCAGTCGATGTTCTTGGGCCATCCGCCGTCCTCGTTCTGATAGGCCAGGAAGTTGTCGGCTATGTGGCGGATGTCGCAGGCAGGATAGCGGTAATAGGTGCGGTCCTTGTGCTCGAGGTTCCAATGGTGGATGCCGTCGAGGAAGGGTTCTATGGATATGGCGGGCGCTGTGGCCTCCTCGAGCCAAGCCAGGTTGAAGGTATAGTGGAGACGGCTGCTGATGAGGTGCACCACGTTGTCAGGTGTCTGTGTGGCAGCCAGATAGCCGCGCGGCTCGGCGCGGTGGGCGTCCATCTCGAAGAACTGCGTCCATGCTCCGCCGTTGAGGAAGCGATAGACACCGTCGGTCAAGAGTCGCTTCACGGGCCACGTCTTGCCTTCGTCATAGGAAACGGCGGCAAACAGTCCCTGACCCTTGAAGGTGTTGCCATAGGGGTCGGTGAAGGTCATGCCCCGGTTCTCCTTAGCGGTGCGGTAGGGATGATCGGTGAAGGAGATGAACAGCAGGGGGCCTTCGTTCATGCGCAGCAGCACGGCTCGCTGTCCGCCGTCGATGGGCGGGAACTCGGAGGCGCTGTAGTGCCACGTCTTGCCCATGTCGTCGGAGATGCTCATGGGCATGCAGAGGCGACCTTCGGCGTTGGGGATGCTGTTGTTGCGGCCGAGGGCCATCAGGCGTCCGTCCTTCAGCTGCACCACCCCAGCGTGGATGCCGGCGATGGTGGTGCCGGTGCCGCCCTCGGTGAACTCCGGTCTGGGAGAGCCGTCCCATTGGTCGTTCCAGGTGAGGCCTCCGTCCTTGCTGATGTGGAGCGAAGTGCCGTCGGCTCCACCGGGTCCTGCGTCGCAGGCTTGTATGATCCATCCCTCACGGGTGACGGAGGGTCCGGCTATCACCTGATGGCGCACGGTATGCTCGGGCTCGATGATGCGCGGCTTGCTCCAGGTCTGTCCGTTGTCGGTGCTGGTGCGCAGGGTCATCATCAGGTTGCGCCACCGTCCGGCGGCCTCCACACCGTTTATATGATAGAGGGTTCCCTTGCCGTCGTTCAGCAGCGAGGAACCTGTCAGGTTACGGTCGGCTATGTGGTAGAAGAGACGGGGCTTCTCCCACTCGGTGCTTCCGGCACGCAGGCGCGACGAGAGAACCACCATCTCGCGACCTTTCTCCTCTTTGGTGGAGAACCAGATGGCCAACAGGTCGCCATTGTCGCACCAAGTGATGGCGGGCTGATGGTTGTGACTGTAGAAGGGCACGTCGCTGCCCGCCTCGGGCTGCAGCACGTAGACTTGCGGGGCGGTGAAGAGGGCCTTGTCGCTCTTGTGAGCTTCCCAGTCCCAAGTGTTCTGACTCACAGTGTGGTTATCTGTCTTGCAGGCAACAGGCGGTGTGGCAGGATATTCGGCCTCCACCACACGGAATCCGGTCATGCAGTGTTTGTCGTCGGGCAGCATCGCCATGCGGTTGGCCGAGCGGAGGTATTCCGTCGGGGTGTTGTGACTGCCGCCGCGCGTCACCCGCGCGATGCCGTCGGCATAGCCCACGGGGTCGGTCTGCTCGCCTGCCGTGTAGGGGCCATACCAGTCGAGGCACCACTCCTCCACGTTGCCGCACATGTCTCGCAAGCCCCAATCGTTGGCAGGGGTCTGCCCTACCTTCAGCGACACGGGCCGTGGCTCGGACACTATCTCTTGGTTCTTCTGATACTCGGCGGGGAGTTTGTCGTTCATGAAGAAGTTCCAGTAACGACCTGCCTTGCAGGCATATTCCCACTCAGCCTCGGTGGGCAGACGATAAGTCTTGCCTGTCTTCTGGGAGAGCCATTGGCAGTAGGCCATGGCGTCGTTGTAGCTCACGTATATCACGGCCTCGTCGTCCTCCTTGGAGAATCCGTTCTTGCCCCGCAGGGCTTTGTGCTCGGGACAGAACTGTTCGTACTGGGCGTTTGTGACCTCGGTCACTCCCATGCGGAAGGAGCGCGAGATGTAGACTTTGTGTTGGGGAGCCTCGTCGTAGTTCTCGCCGAGTCCCCAGGTTCCCATGTAGAAACTGCCCGAGGGTATCTCCACCATCGGGAGGACGTCGGTCTGCGCTTGCGCCGTTCCGAGGGCGGAGAGGGCGCATGTCATGGCATAGATTGAGAAGAAGTGTTTCATCTATTCGTTGTGTTTTTGTTCGGTTATGTCCGCGGGGCAGGAGCGTTCCTACCCCACGGACTATTAGCAATTTAGAGTTCTATATTTCATTTCGTTCATCTCCATCGGGAACATCCCCTACCCCGCGCCGTCGCCTCACGATTTGCCGTGCGCCGCGGACGATGCGTTGGACTTCTCGCGGTATTCCGTAGGTGTCATCTGGTAGACTTTCTTGAAGCAGCGGCTGAAGTACTGCGCGTTGCCGATGCCCACCATCAGACTTATCTCGGAGATGCTGTGGCGATTCTCGGCTATCAGCTGGGCGGCGCGCTTCATGCGGGTCTGCAGGATGAACTCCACAGGCGACATGCCTATCAGGCTGTTGAGCTTGCGGAAGAAGGTGGAACGGCTCATCAGCATCTCCGCCGCCAGGTTGTCCACACTGAAGTCGCAGTCGTCCATATGTTTCTCCATGGTCTCCATCAGGCTGTCCATGAACTTGCGGTCGTTCTCCGACACGTATTTCTCCTCCGGCTCCTGGGTCTCAGGCTCGGGCTCCACAGCCATGATGTGTTGGCAGTAGAAGGCCTTCGCCCGCTCGCGCTGGGCCAACAGGTTGCAGACGCGAGCCTTCAGGTAGACGGAGCTGAAGGGCTTGGTGATGTAGTCGTCCGCACCCTCGTTCATCGACTGCAGGCGGCTGTCGAAGGTAGTCTTCGCCGTGAGGATGATGATGGGGATGTGGCTGGTGTTGATGTCGCTCCTCAGTTCTGTCACCACGGCGAGACCATCCTTGCGGGGCATCATCATGTCGCAGATTATCAGCGATGGATAGATTTCCTTCGCCTTGCGGACGCCCACCTCGCCGTCCTCGGCCTCGTAGACGCTGTATTGACTGTTGAAGATGCCGCAGAGGAAGGTGCGCATCTCCTCGTTGTCCTCAATGATGAGAATGGAGGGGCGTTCCTTCTCGGCCTTGCCCACGGCGTTCTCCTCAGCGGTCGGCGCGGGTTCCTGCTCGCTCTCATCACTCATGATCCACTCCACGCTGTCGCCATAGTGCGCCTTGCCTTGGTGGAACTTCAGTTCGAAGCAGCTGCCGCTCCCCACCTGGCTTGTGACGGAAATCTCGGCCTTGTGGAGCTCCGCCAGTTGCTTCACCACGGAGAGCCCGATGCCCGTAGAGGGTTGTCCCGTGACGGACTTGTCAGCCCAGTTGGTGAAGTATTGGAACAGGCGGCCCATGCGTTCCTCGGGCACTCCCACCCCCTCGTCGCGCACGCTCAGGTAGACGTAGTCGGCGTCGTCCCTCAGGGAGATTTCAATCATCTTGCCGTCGGGGGTATACTTGAAGGCGTTGGAGAGCAGGTTGAGCAACATCTTCTCCAGCTTGTCGGCGTCGGCCCACAGGTAGAGTGCGTCGGCGGAGTGGGAGAAGACGTAGTAGATGTGGTGTTCGTCGGCCACGGCATCGTAGTCGTGCTTTATCCGTTCCACGAAGGAGACCATCTCGATGCGTTCCACGCGCATCTGCATCATGTTGTGTTGCAGCTTGCGGAAGTCCAGGATTTGGTTCACCAGCTGCAGCATGCGGTCAATGTTGCGGTGGACGAGTTCCAGCTGTCCGCGCACTGCATCGGGCAAGTCGTTCTGTTGCAGGAGGTTCTCCACAGGGGCGGTGATGAGTGTCAGCGGGGTGCGCAACTCGTGGGAGGCGTCGGTGAAGACCTTCAGCTTGGCTTCCGACAGCTCTTTCTCGAAGTGCACCTTGCTACGCAGGTTATAGAACTTCGCGTAGATGAGGATGGCGATGCCGAACAGCACCAGGGCGAAGAGGACGTAGAGGGCGATGGCCCACGACGTCTCCCAGAAGGTTGGCAACAGCTCCAGGTCGATGGTGCGCACATTGTCCACCCACACGCCCTCGCCGTTGGTCGAGCGTACCTTGAAGCGGTATTTCCCTTTGGGCAAGTTGATGTACGAGGCCGTTCGCTGACGGCCCACGTAGTGCCAATCGTCGTCGAAGCCCTCCAGCATGTAGGCGTAGCTGACGCCCTGAGGGTTGCAGGTCTCCACGGCAGCATAGTAGATGGTGAAGGTGCGTTGATCGGGCTTCAGCTTCAGGTGGTTTATGTAGTCGGGCTCCGTGGACAAGGCATCGCTGGAGTTGCGCGCCGGGTCCTCGTCGAGATGGAATCCGGCGATGACCATCGGCGGCACATAGTCGCGCTTCTTCACCTTTTCGGGATCGAAGGTGAAGAGTCCGGTGTAGGCGGGCATCGCCAACCGTCCGGAGGGAAGTCGGACGAAGGTGCCCTCGCTGAACATCACCGGGAAACCGATAGCATAGGAGCCGAAGCGGTCGAAGCGGTTCTCCTTTATATAATAATGTGTGAGTCCCGTCTCGCCCGCCATCCACAGGTCGCCATGGCTGTCCTCCTGTATGGCGTAGACGATGTCGGACTCCATGCCGTCGCGCAGCGTGTAGCTGTGGAAGCGGTAGTTGCTGCCGTCGTCCGTGGGGATGACGTGCACAAGTCCGCCGCCGTAGGTGCCGAGGTAGCCCTCGCCGCTGCGGGTGAAGTGGATGGAGTAGATATTGTTGTTGGGCAGACTGAGGCTGTCCGTCGGGTTGTTTTGCAGGAGCAAGGGGTGCACATCGGACAGTGAGGGGAAGTCGCAAGGGAAGGTGATGAGACCCTCGGCGGTGCCCACCCACATGTTGCCACTCTTGTCCGAGGCAAGCGTACGCACACTGGCACAGCTCTTTATGGGATACTCCAGCCATTCGTTGCGGTAGTTGATGAAGCGCATGCGCCCCTCGTGCTCGTCCGCCAGGTTTAGCCCACCGCCGAGCGTCGCCACCCACACGTGGCCCTCGTCGTCCTCGTGGAGGTCGTAGACGTTGTCGCAACTGAGGCTGTAGATGTCGTTGCTACTATATTTATAGGATGTGAACTGATAGTCCACCGGTCCGCCCGTGCGCTTGCCCACCAGCACTCCACCGCCCTTGGTGCCTATCCAGAATCGCCCCTGGCGGTCCTTCATCATACAATAGGCGAAGCCTACAGGATAAGTCTTCTGCAACTGATACTGGCGGTCGTACACCTGCACCGAGCCTCCGCGGGTGCCTACCCACAGGTGGTCGTCGGCGTACATGATGGTGCGCAGGGCGCGGTCCGCCTCGGTGTTCCGGCCGTTCGTAGGCAACTCGCGGATGTGGAAGTCACTGCGGGGCATCACTATCTTGCCGAGCCAGCGCATGGAGGACACCCACAGGGCGCCCTGCCGGTCGAGGAAGATGGAGAAATGTACATTCTGCGTGTTCCACAGCTGTGGGTGCTTGATGTTGAGCTCCTCCATCCGGTTTGTCTTCTTGTTGTAGTGGGCCACGCCGTTGAATGGATAGACCCACACCGTCTCTTGCCCGGTGTCAATCACAGTGAGCTGGTCCACCCTGCCCTGGTTTTTCGGAGCGCCTTGGGCCGCGAAGCGTGTGGCTTTGTCCGTCGATGGGTCGTAGCGAAGAAGGTCCTCCTCCCCCACGGACTGTATCCACACGGCGCCCGTCGTCTCCTTCTCCATCCATTGTATCCGATTGGTAATCATCCAGGGGGCCGTGCGGGTGTTGTATTGCTTGAACTCTCCGCGGTCGGCGGTGGAGACGAAGAGTCCGTCCTCCTGGGTGGCGAGCATCAGGCGGCCGTCGGGCAGCTCCACGATGCAGGTCACGGCCGAACTGGCCTCCAGTTTTATGAGTTCCATCTGTTTCTTCCGCTTGTCGTACCTCCGCAAGCGACCGCTATCGGCACCGAAGTAGATGCCGTCCGCCGTCTCACAGAGCGAGAGGATGGATTGGCACACGCCACTGCGGGCGAAGCTGTAGTTGTCGCTTACTTCCGTCGTGCCGGCTTTCACGTAGAACAGGCCATTGTCCAGCGTGGGGATCCATTGGTTGCCGTCGGTGTCCTCGTGCACCTGTTCTATGCGTCCATAGTTGACGGCCTGGTTGCCGGTGAGGTTGAGGTCGGCATGGAAGGTCTGCGTCAGCGAGTCCACAACCATGCGAATGGCACCGGTCCGGTAGTTGGGCAAGAGCCAAATGCTGCCGCTGGGCATCACCTGTATATTATATATAGGTACGTCGCGCGACTCCTCCACCAGCTCGAAGGCTCCCGTCGAGGGGTCGAACCGCTGTGCCTCGCCGTTGTAACACACCGTCCACAGACGGCCGTACTTATCCTCGGCCACCCTCGTCACGCGGTTGTTGGTGAGCATGACGCCCTTCCCGCGGCAACCTTTGTAGTTGTGGAACCTATAACCGTCGAACAAGTTGAGTCCGTCCCATGTGGCGAACCACAGCCGCCCCTTGCTGTCCTGGAACACCCGGTCGACACTGTTTTGCGACAGACCATCGCTCACGGAGTAAGAGGTCACGGAATATTGGGCCGAGACGTGGGCCACGGCGCATAGCCAAAGGGCCACGACGCACAACAGAGATCTATACATATTATAATAATAGCGCATATCAGAGACAAAAGTAGTAAATAGGGAGCGAACGAGAAAGCGCTGAGAGGAAAAATTTGAAATAGAGCCTATGGGAAGAGGTTCTTGGCGATGGTTGATTACTTGATGGTCCATGAAGTTTCGACGCTTGATTTCCATTCGAGACCATGAGGGTAACAATGTTCCAAGACAACCGGTTGTGTGAGCCAAGACAACCGGTTGTATAAGCCAAAACAATCGGTTGTATAAGCCAAAACAATTAGATTGTTTTACCCCAAACTAAGTATCGCGTTTTCCCGCGGCAAGGGAGGAAATCTCCGGGGCAAAGAATGAGAGGGACAAGGGCAAAAGACACCCGAAAAATGGCCATAGGGTCTCGGGCACGTGAGCATAGGGTCCTCGAAACGGCACCCTTAGGCGCACGGAACCTGCCGATTACGGACTGCGAAGAGAAAGGTTAAGGAAGATGGAGGAAGCGCTGTACTTCCACTCCACCACA